>CAJXLP010000028.1 GCA_913056275.1 uncultured Mycoplasmatota bacterium | reverse complement strand
TACATGCGCTTGTTTCACGTGGACGGCTTTCGCCTGGATGCGGTTTCTAACATGATTCACTACTTGGGCGATCCTGCCAACGGGGAAAATGACGGTGCCATTAGTTTTTTAAGAGCCTTATCGACCCGCGTCTTTAAAGAAAATAACGCGGCGATATTTGCGGCGGAAGATTCCAGTTCACATCCGAAAATTACCCATCCAGTGGAACACGGGGGACTGGGGTTTAACTACAAGTGGAACATGGGCTGGATGAATGATACGCTTGAATACTTCGAAAAAGACCCGATTTATAGAAAATATCATCACCACGCGTTGATCTTTTCCATGCATTATGCGTACGCAGAAAACTATATATTACCCTTATCGCACGATGAAGTCGTGCACGGGAAAAAATCTTTGATTGATAAGATGCCCGGCGATTACTGGCAAAAGTTTGCCAATTTACGGGCGTACATGGGCTATTTTTATACCCACCCAGGTAAAACCCTTCTCTTTATGGGCGGGGAGTTTGCCCAGTTTAAAGAATGGGATGAAGACAAAGAACTGGATTGGCCCTTGTTAACCTATCCCATGCATGAATCTTACGCACATTACCAAAAAACGATTAAAGCCCTCGTCTTAAGTGAACCCGCACTCTATGAACGTGATCACCATGCAGACGGCTTTGCCTGGATTGATCAACACAACGCGGCGCAAAGCATTGTGGTGTATGCCCGCTTTTCAAAAGACTCTCACATCATCGTGCTTTTAAACTTGACCCCAGTAACTTATCACGATTACCGGATCGGCACGCCTTTAAAAGGCACGTACAGGGAACTCTTAAACAGTGACCGCTTAGAATTTGGTGGATCGAATTTGTACAATGGCACGCCACTAAAAACTGAAGATACTCCGTCGCATGGCCGTGATCAATCGATCACAATGACCGTGAGTCCGTTAAGCGTGAGTCTGTTCAAGTGGAGCGTGTGATGGAAGCATTAGCGATGGTCTTAGTAGGCGGTAGGGGCAGCCGCTTAAAAGCATTAACCAAAGCCACCGCGAAACCCGCGGTGCCGTTTTTAGGCAAGTATAAACTGATTGATTTTGTGTTATCTAACCTCACGCATTCCGGCATTGATACGGTCGGGATTATTACCCAGTATGAACCACGTGAGCTGATGCATTACATCGGCCGAGGCTCCAGTTGGGATCTTGATACCTCCGAAGGGGGCGTGCAGTTTTTAACGCCTTATTCATCGCTCGGTGGCGTGCAGTTTCAAAAAGGCACGGCCGATGCGATCCGCCAACACACGGGATTTATTGATCGCTATGACCCTGATTATGTGATCATTTTATCGGGCGACCACGTCTATACGATGAACTACGGGGTCTTAATCGATCACGCAAAAGCCTTAGACGCTGATATGGTGATTGGGGCCTTTACTCCAGACGGTGACCGCTCACGCTTTGGCATCATCGAAATGCGGGACGGGCTTCTCACGGGCTTTGAAGAAAAACCACAGTCTCCGAAATCTACGCTTGCCTCGATGGGCGTCTATGTCTTTAAAACCGATGTCTTAAACGCTTTACTTGAAACAGACGGACTCGATGACTTTGGCTCGAACGTCATTCCCCTAGCGCTTAGAGACCACTACACCATCGGTGTGTATCCGTTTGACGGATACTTTAAAGACGTTGGGACGATTGACGCGCTTTATAAAGCAAACATGGAAATTTTGGATCACCCAGAAAAATTAGGCATTTATGATAAAACCGATCACCCAGTTTATTCGGGCTCAGAAAACCTCCCGCCGCATCACATTGTGTCGGCGGATTACGTCAAAAACAGTGTCATTTCCGATGGGACGCTGTGTTTAGGGCGCTTGAATCACTGCATTGTCGCCCATGGGTGTTTCATTAAAGAAGACGCGACCATCGAAGATTCCATTGTCCATCCGAACGTGACCATCGGGGAATATGCGACCGTGAAAAATGCCATTCTTTTAGAAGGTACGGTCGTCTTACCCAAAACCCAGCTGGTCTTTGACACCCCGACCATCATTGACAACGAGATTCTCTGGCAAATGGGCGAGCAATCATGAGTGATACGTTGATGATCATTGATGCGTCCAATAAAGGCGCCTTTGAAAAAATTACCTTACACCGGATCCCGGGCGCGCTGCCGTTTGCGGGAAAATTTAGACTGATTGATTTTGCCTTGTCAAATGCGAAAAATGCGTTCATCAAAACGGTCGCTATTTTCCCGTTT
>CAJXLP010000027.1 GCA_913056275.1 uncultured Mycoplasmatota bacterium | reverse complement strand
TCAAAATAGAGGAACGTTTGGGCGGTGACGATTTGTTGGCGGCGCATCAAATCAAGTAAACCGATCAAAGAAACAATGGAACTTTCTTTAACGAGCGTAATCAGCTCATTAATCAGTGAGGGAAAACTATTCCTTAGGCCCACGGGCATCAAGATGTCTTTAAAGATGTGCCACTTAGAAACCCCTAAAGATTCCGCGGCTTCGATTTCACCTCTTGGTATGGAGGCCATCCCCGCCCGGATGATTTCAGAGACGTAGGCCCCACTATTCAAAGAAAACGTAATGATCGCCGCTTGTAAGGGGGAAAGTTGAAACGAAACATCGAGGCTAAAGATCGTATTAATGAGTCCCCCTAAAAGCCTCGGGAGCGCGTAATACATCATTGAAAGTTGCAGTAAGATTGGCGTGCCGCGAAATAAATCAATGTAAGCGAAAAGCACGCGCGAAAACCTTCGTTTGTGCCTTAAATAATTGACCAGGATCGCAATCACTAAGCCAAAGATGGCCGACATGATGGCGAGGAAGACCGTCATGCCGGTCCCTCTAAGTAAATAATTAAGCCAGGGAATCACTGCTTGAAAATGTACCATAGTATCTCCTTTAAAAAATCCATTAAAAAAAGCGTCCTAAAAACTAGGACGCCTGGAATAAGCGTGGTACCACCTAAATTCTAAAAGATCTCTCTTTTAGCACTCATGTTTGAAGAGATAACGCATCTTCTAAGCGGATGATTAGTCACTCTGAAAGTACGTTCAATGAATGTCATGTCGCCTTTCACCTGCATGGCGACTCTCTATGAATGACCGGTTCATCTACTACTCTTTCGTCAACGTGTATACCACTCATTAAACCACACCCCGACGATTTGTCACTTTATTTCTCAATTAAAGCGTTTTCTAACCCCTGATGAGGGCTGTAAAACTGAATGAAAACACGTCAAAAATGGATGAAAATATTTTCTTACGAAAACGGTATAGTAAAACCCTTACATGTATGATATATTATCATTGAAAACGATTTCGTTAAAGGAGTCCACATTTGAAGATTTATCGCACAGACAAGGCTCCCCGCGTGTATCACACCCGCGTTGAGCCCACTTTAAAGGCCGCGACGGCCACGTTATCGGTTGATCCAAATACTCATTATCAAACCGTCATCGGATTTGGCGGGGCATTCACTGAGAGTGCCACGCATACCCTCTCTAAGATGTCCAGTGAAAACCAATCGAAAGTCTTACATGCTTATTTTGACCCAGAAGACGGACTCGGTTATACCCTCGGACGCGTTCATTTAAATAGTTCGGACTTCTCACTGGGGAACTACACGTACGTCGATGAACGTGATGAAACCCTTAATTCTTTTTCCATCGCCCGTGAATATCAGACCGTTATCCCGACCATTTTAAAAGCCGAAACAATTAACGGACGGAAATTTTCTTTTCTAGCGAGCCCCTGGTCCCCGCCTGGGTGGATGAAGACCACCGGCATTATGAATCACGGGGGAAAGCTTAAAAAAGAATATTACCCGTTATGGGCCAAATATGTCATTAAATATTTAGACGCCATGAAAAAAGCCGGTGTGCATATCGACATGATCTCTGTGCAAAATGAACCGGCCGCCGTGCAAACCTGGGATTCATGCCTCTTTACCCCGGAAGAAGAACGTGATTTCATCAAAGATCACTTAGGCCCTGCCTTAGAAAAAAGTTCTCACAGTCACGTGAACATACTTGCCTGGGATCACAACAAAGACATCATCTTAGACCGCATGGCACCGATTTATGACGACCCTAAAGCGAGAGATTACACGTACGGGGCCGCCTTTCATTGGTACATGAGTGACGATTACTTGAATTTAGAAAAAATGCATGACTTGTATCCCGATAAACACCTCATCTTTACGGAAGGCTGCATCGAAGATGGGCCACGAGTCGGTGCCTACGAAACCGGCGTGCGCTACATCAAAGATATGATTCAAGACTTTAACCACTACACCGAAGCCTTTATCGACTGGAACCTATTCTTGGATGAAAACGGTGGACCCAATCACGCCCACAACTACTGTGACGCCCCGATTATCTGTGACACGAAAAACGATACGGTCCACCTCAACAGTTCCTTTTATGCGATTAAACATTTCTCCAAACACGTGAAACCGGGTGCCGTGCGGATTGCTTCAGGCGTAAGCACCGACGTCATAATGCATAGTGCATACCGTAATCCCGATGGCTCGACCGCGATTGTCTTATTCAATGACAGTGACGCCGATCACATCATTGACGTTGACGGCACGCATATTCATCTCCCTGCTGAATCTATGATGACACTCATTAAGGAGCCCCATGTCTAGTTATCGTTTCGATGATGATACGTTTATCATTGACCAATACAATACACAAAAAACCTTTGCCAACTTTTTACCCGGTGTCGCCGGACAAAAAGGGATTCCCCTCTGGGCATTTTACGTCAACCGGGCCCAAGGAATCGCTGGCTTTGGCTTACACAACAAAAATCATCCAGTTATGCTGTTTCATAGTGCGAATAAAGCTTACGAGCACGTCTTTAGCGATGGGTTTCGTACCTTCATTAAAGTTGATGATATGATTTATGAACCGTTTATCTCA
>CAJXLP010000026.1 GCA_913056275.1 uncultured Mycoplasmatota bacterium | reverse complement strand
GTGATACGTTGATGATCATCGATGCCTCCAATAAAGGCGCCTTTGAAAAAATTACCTTACACCGGATCCCGGGCGCGCTGCCGTTTGCGGGAAAATTTAGGGTGATTGATTTTGCTTTGTCGAATGCGAAAAACGCGTTCATTAAGACGGTTGCCATTTTTCCGTTTGGCAATTACCGCAGTTTAGGCGATCACGTTGGATCGGGGAAACGGTGGGATTTAGACCGGAAAAAAGACGGCTTGTTTATCTTGCCGCCCAAGCACATTCATATGCCCACCGAGACGATGCTGACGTTTCAACGCATGCATGAACACATGGAGTTTTTTAAGCGGGCGTCCAATACGTATGTGTTCATTACTCCCTCAACCATCGTCTGGAACATTACGATTAAAGACTACGTGACCATTCACGCTGAGTCAGGTGCCGATATTTCAGAGATCATGCACGATGATCAACGACTGAATACGTTCATCATGAAACGTGTGGATTTGTTAGCGCTCATTGAAAACTACGCCAACTTGCCCTATCAAACGATCAGCGAGTGGATCATGAATGCCGCGTCGATTGATCATCATATTATCTATCATGAGGGCTATACCCGCTACATCACCGACAACTTTAACTATTTAAAAAGTAACCTCGCAATGTTGGAATTTAACATTGGGCGAAAGATCTTTGCGCCCAGTGCACCGATTGTCTCCAAAGAAAAAGTCGCCCCACCGGCGATGTATTTAAAAACCGCGCGTGTGACCAACGCCATGGTGGCCTCTGGCTCCATCATCGCCGGGACAGTGCGTAACTCGATCATCGGCCGTGACGTGACGATTGAAGAAGGGGCGTTGATTGACCACTCGGTCATCATGTCTGGGGCTAAGATTGCTGGGGACGTGCAGATTTCCCATGCCATCATCGATAAAAACACCCACGTGGAAGAAGGGTCCTTTTTAGAAGGCACCCTAAGAGACCCCTACGTCTCGCAAAAAGATCAACGAATCACCAAAGAAACGCCGGTCAATGTCTTAATGGTCGCCACAGAATCGGCGCCCTTTGTAAAAACGGGTGGCTTAGGCGATGTCGTCAATGACTTAAGCCGGCACCTCGTTTTAAAAGGCATAACCACCTCCGTGGTCATGCCACTCTTTAAAGCGATTAAAGATAAAGTCATGGACCGTTTAGAACTCTTATTTACTGAAACCATCCTCTTTTTGGAGCAAGACGTACGGTTTAATGTCTATCAAATGACGTTTAAAGGCGTGCACTATTATTTGATTGATGCCTATCCGTATTTTGACCGCGACGCGTTATACGGCTATAAAGATGACTTTGAACGGTTTAGTTTTTTTAACCTCGCCGTCGTGACGGTCTTTAACCGTCTGGATTCGTTTAACCTTGTCCATATTCACGATTGGCACGGGGGGTATATCCCGCGGCTTTTTAAAGAACGCGAAGTTCCCGTGAAAACGATACTCACCTTGCACAACGTCAATTATCAAGGCGATTTTACCCCCGCCAGTATTCCGGGTGCCATGGACTTTTTACATAGAGAGCCGGTCAATTTCTTAGAGAGTGCGATTAAAGAAGCGTCGATTATTACTACCGTATCACCGACCTATAAAGACGAACTGAAGTATCCCTACTACGGGGATAACTTAACGCCGGTCCTTTTACACCGTGAACGTGATTTTTACGGCATCTTAAACGGGCTTTCCAGCCGCTATTCCCCGGAAAATGATACGCTCATTCATACGCCCTATAAGGCGAATGAATGGGAGAAAAAGGCGAAAAATAAAGCTTACTTGCAACGTTCATCGGGGCTCATTGAAGACCCGGATGCGTTTATTGTGGGGATGGTTTCACGGATTACTGAAACCAAAGGCTTCCCGCTTATCTTGAGCATTTTAGAAAGCTTTTTAAACGAATCACGGAATGCGCAGTTTGTCTTACTGGGCACGGGTGATCCAGAGATTACCGCGCGCCTGCAGACAATTGCTCAAAAGTTCCCGCGCCGAGTCCGGCTGAATATCGGCTTTGACTCAAGCTTACCGAACTTTATTTACGCGGGGGCCGATCTCTTTTTAATGCCTTCGCGCATTGAACCGTGTGGCTTATCGCAACTGATTGCGATGAAGTACGGAACCTTGCCGCTTGTCAGGCTGACCGGTGGGCTGAATGATACGGTCGATAGTTATGACCCGATTACCAAACGGGGGACGGGGTTTACCTTTTATCACTACGACCCCACCGCCTTATGGTTCACCTTAAAACACGCCTGTGAGTTATACACCACTGAGCGTGACACCTATCAAAGCCTTCAAGCGAACGCGATGCAAGTTGATGTGTCCTTAGATAAACAAGCCGAGAGAATGATTGATATTTACCACCTCGCCATTTTGAAACGGTAAACGGTTACTTACCAAGATGACCGCCATGATTTTGATATACTAAAGCGAAAGGAAGTGCCCTTATGATGATGCCCTTCAGTGACAAAGATACCTTTAAAGAACGCTTTATTAAACAAACCGAAACGCTCAGCGTCTCACCGTACAGTGAGGCCTCAGTCTATGATAAATATAAAGCCCTTGGTGAACTCACCTTTGAAGCGATTGCTTCAGCGTGGATTTCCTCCAATGAGGCCTTAGACACATCAGCGCCCAAACAAGTCTTTTATTTTTCCATGGAATTTTTAATGGGCCGCTTGATCACCAACAACATCACCAACTTAGGCGTCCGCCCCCTCGTTGAAGATGCGCTCAGTGAACTCGGTGAAGACTTGAACGAACTCGAACACGTGGAAGTCGATGCCGGCCTTGGGAACGGCGGCCTTGGCCGCCTCGCCGCTTGCTTTTTAGACAGCATCGCGTCACTCGGCTTTGCGGGCCATGGAAACGGCATCCGCTATCACTATGGGCTGTTTGAACAACTGATTAAAAATGGCTATCAAGTGGAAAAACCGGATGACTGGTTGAAAGATGGCTACGTCTGGGAAGTCAGGAAAGACGAAGACGCGCTTGATATCGGGTTTGGCGGATACGTCCGCTTTGACGGCGATAACTATCAATACTTCCCCAATGAAATCATCAAAGCCGTGCCCTATGAAGTGCCAATCATCGGCGATAAAAATGGCCGTGTGAATGTCTTAAGACTGTGGAACGCGGAGCCCACAGGGATTTACCCGCCCGATAAACACGCCTTTGATTTTGACGAAGAAATCCGTAAAATCAGTGGATTTTTATACCCCGATGATACGACCTATGAGGGAAAAGTATTACGCCTGAAACAGCAGTATTTCTTTTCCGCCGCCGGCGTCCAACACATTTTTAAAACGCATTTAAAAACCTACGGTACCTTAGATAACCTCGCGGATAAAGTGACGATTCAAATTAACGACACGCACCCGACCTTAGTCATTCCTGAAATGATGCGCTTACTCTTAGATGTCTACGAGTATACGTGGGAGGATGCGTTCGATATTGTCTCGCATACGTGTGCCTATACGAATCATACGTTGCTTGCCGAAGCCTTAGAAAAATGGCCAATTAATATTATCGAACCAGTCCTCCCACGGATCTATCAAATCATCGATGAGATTTCGCACATTTTTTACACGCGCTTAGAAAACGAATATCCAAATAATTTAGAACTCCGTAACAAACTTGCCATACTCGCGTACGGGGAAGTCCGCATGGCGCATTTAGCGATCGTCGGTAGCTTTTCAGTCAACGGGGTCGCCGCATTGCACACCGAACTTTTAAAAACCGTAGAAATGGTGGAATTTAACGAACTCTTTCCGAATAAATTCAACAATAAAACCAACGGCATCACGCACCGCCGCTGGCTTGAACACGTCAACCCAGAACTCACTTCACTCATCAATAAAGTTGCAAAGACCAAAACCTTTAACCTCAGTCATTTAAACACCGTCCTTGAT
>CAJXLP010000025.1 GCA_913056275.1 uncultured Mycoplasmatota bacterium | reverse complement strand
CAATGCAGTTTTTTGGATTAAATGCTTGCAAGCTTTCCATGTCTTTTTTCTTCACAGCGTTCATGATTTGCACCGGCTGTAAGTCGGCCGGGCAGGATAAGACGCAGGAGCCACAACGGACGCATGGCTCTTCCACGTAATCATTCACGTTAAAGGCCAGAATAGACGTTGTCGTTGGAGTCACCACGAGATCATCGGTGGGAATGCTTTTTCCCATCATCGGGCCCCCGCTGATCAGTTCAATGCGCTCACTATCGACTTTAAAGCCATCTGATTTCGCGATGAGCTCTTGGACGTTGGTCCCGACTTTGACTCTGAGGTTTTGCGGGAAACTTAACGCATCGCCGTTCATCGTGACGTAGCGTTCGGTAATCGGTAAGTTATGTTTGAGTGCCTTATAAATCGCACTGGCGGTCGACACATTAATCCCTAAGATGCCGTATTTCATCGGCAGTTCACCAATTGGCACGGTGATGCCTAAGGCATTTTTAAAGGTGGCGTTTTCCCAGCCTTGCGGATAAAAGTCTTGCAGGAGTTTTACGTCCATTGATTCAGGGTGGTGCGTCATTTCTTCGTGTAATGTATCAATCAATACATCTTTGGTCTTCTTCACGGCAATATGGCCGTGGTTCGCCCCGACCATTTTCATGACGTATTTGAGGCCTAAGACGATTTCTCGCGTGAAATCTTTAATCGCCCGGTAGTCACTGGATAAATACGGTTCACATTCGGCCGCATTAATCACGACGTGTTCAATGGTCTCTTTGGTTTCAAGTTTAATGTAAGTCGGGAAGGCGCTCCCACCAAGCCCAATGATCGCCCGGTCTTTGACGATGCCGATCAATTCTTCTTTGCTTAACGCATCCAGTGTGGCTTCATCGCGGTCCACCAAGGAGTCATCCGGGGTTTCTTGGTAATCATTGGTGATTTCTAAGAAAGTATCTTTGACCCCCATGCCGCTCCATTTTTTAAGGGTCCCAGTCACAGTCCCAGACACCGTCGCATGGACAGGCAGTTCAAAAAAGCTACAGCTTTTAACCGCGACCACTTGACCGACTTTCACCGTGTCGCCTTCTTTGACGTTTAGGGTGTAGTCCTTACAGCGCGGTGAAGTCAGACCAATATAGACTTTTTCAGGGTCTAAGAGCTGGTCGGTGGGGAGTGCATAATTGAGCGCTTTGTAGTTACTGATTTGAAAGGTCTTCGCAATCATAAGGGAGGCTCACTTTCTAAGATTTTATCGACAATGGCTAATACGGCGTTTTTTAATTCATGTAATGTCTCGTGGGCGGTGTCTAGCGTGTCACTTTTAACCATGAAATAAATTTTCAGTTTGGGTTCAGTGCCCGAGGGTCTTAAGACAAACCAGAAATCTTTAAAGCTAAACTTAATGACGTTGTCACTCGGATAATTAAGCGTCCACGTCTTTCCTTGACTCATCGCCTGTGACGTTAAGAAATCTTCTTTCACCGTCAAGTTTTTACGGATGAAGCTTTTCGGGTGATAGTCTCTGAAAAACGCCATGATCGCGTCAATCTTCGCGCGTCCCGCAAGGCCTTTTAGGCCAATGTTTTCTAAGTCTTCTACGTACACTCCATACGTGTCATAGAGTGCGTGCAGTTTATCGATGAGGGTGAGGCCTTCTTTTTTCGCTTGCTCAGCCATCAAGCTGGCAATCAAGGCCGCTTGTAACGCATCTTTATCACGCGTCATGTCTTTCACGATGTAGCCATAACTTTCTTCAAAGCCAAAGAAGAATGCAAAGGGCGTCTCTTTTAAGAGTTCCATTTGTTCCCCGATGTATTTAAAGCCGGTTAAGGTTTTCACGTAACTAAAGCCGGCTCGCTTCGCGATAATCTCAGCCATATCGGTGGAGACAATGGTGGAAAATACGACCGGTTTATCTGGCAAGGTGCCCGCTGCTTGGTGCCGCTTAATTAAATAATCAAGCATCAAGACTCCGGTTTGATTCCCACTCAGTAATTGATACTTTCCTTCGTGATACACCGCAAGGCCAATGCGGTCGGCATCGGGATCGGTCGCAATCAGGAGATCAAGGGTTTCTTTGTGGCCGAGTTCCATGAGTTTTTCAAACGCTTCTTCGTTTTCCGGGTTCGCAGACGCCGTATGCGTAAAGTCAGGATCGACGACCGATTGACTTTCCTCTTTATAAACGTTAAACCCGGCCCGCTCTAACATCTCTGGGCCTAACACTGTCGCCGTGCCGTGTTCCGGGGTAAAGCCAACGTTTAAAGTTTTAACACCCGGTTCGTTGAGCGTCAGAACTTCTTCTAAATACGCGTCATCCACGTCTGGGCCGATCACGGTGACAAAGCCTTCTTTCATGGCAGCGTCGTAATTGATGGTGGGCAGGTCAAATAGCCCGGGTAACGCATCAATCGCCGCAATCACTTTTGCTGCCTCATCCGGGACGAGTTGGCCGCCGAGTGCGTTATACAGTTTAATGCCATTGTAGTCTTTCGGATTGTGTGAGGCCGTAATCATGATGCCCCCGTCACAGTCTAAGTATTTCACCGCAAAGCTTAATACTGGCGTTGGACGCAGTGATTCAAAGAGGTACGCATGAATCTTAAAATGCGCAAGCACCGCCGCCGCAGTTTCCGCAAATCTTCGTGAAAAATGCCGGTTGTCGTGGGCAATCACGACTTTTGCCGAACTGTGAGCATCGGCAAGTGTTTGTGCGTAGCCAAACAACGCACGTTTGACCGTATATATATTGAGCTTGGACGGGCCGGCGCCTAAAATGCCGCGGATGCCACCAGTGCCAAAGCTTAAAGGCACCGAAAAGCTTTCCGCAATGGCCGAATCATCCATTGCTTCGAGTTCATTTCTTAAGGCCTCATCTAAGTCTGTTTGATTGAGCCAATCGTGATAGGTTTCTGCCATACTCAGTCTCCCTGCTGGTGCGTTGAATCACTACCTGTATTATAACTTACGGGAAACCCTTATACAACGCTCTCAAAGTAGGCGGCGGGGGTGCTGCATAAAAAAAGCCGACCAATAAGCGATGGGCGGCTATTTATAAATTTTATAATGTAGCGTTTAAGCATGAATTAGGGCGTTTAAGGCATCTTTGGATGGCGCTTTAAAGGCGGCGTTTTGATAGAGGATTGCACACGCACCGGTGGATTCGATGACAACCACACCCGGTGTGATCGTTTTATCAGCTTGCAGCATGCCGTAACTCTCACACAGCGTGAGATCTTCATCGCTCACGACGAGTCCGTGCGTGACCCCGAGTTCTTTTAGTGTCTGGGGACTAAATTTTGACACGTAGACCGTAATGGCTCCGTCAATCGCATGGTGATCCAATACCGGGGTCTCTTTAGATAGAGTCTCTAAGAAAACGAGGACGACGCGTTTTCCCGCACTGATCCACGCATTGAGTGAGACGTCTTCAGGGTGGCCTTGATTCAGTGCCTGCTTATCAAACCGGGGAACTTGGTGGCCAATTTTTAAGCCAGTGACGTAATAGTCAAACATGTTTTGAATCCACGGGTGTTAAGTGCCAAATGTCATCGACGTAGTTTTGAATCGTTCGGTCACTGGAGAAAAAGGCACTGTTGCCAATATTATTGAGGCACATTTCAGCCCATTTCGATGGGTCTTTGTAGAGTGCATTTAATGTAAGGTGCGCCTCGTGATAGGCCATTAAGTCTTTGAGTACGAAATAGGTGTCTTCACCGAGTAACCGGTGTTTGATTTCGTCAAACTCATGACTGGATACGTGTTCAAAGAATCCGTTCGTTAACTGATCGACAACGATTTTAATGAGGGCGTTCGCTTCATAGATGGCTTTCGGAGAATAGCTTTGCGTCTGATAGAGGTGTCCCACTTCTTGCGCATTGAGGCCAAAGATGACGATGTTATCATCACCGACTAACTCTTTGATCTCGACGTTGGCACCGTCTAACGTGCCTAAGGTAATGGCCCCGTTCATCATGAACTTCATGTTTCCAGTACCGCTCGCTTCTTTGGAAGCCGTAGAAATTTGTTCAGAACTATCCGTGGCGGGAATGATCGCTTCGGCGTAGGTGACGTTATAGTTTTCCACAAACGTGACTTTGAGTAACTCAGACGTATCATCGTCGTGATTGACTTTCTTGGCAATCGTATTGATGAGTTTGATGATCTTTTTGGCGAAGTGATAGCCGCTGGCCGCTTTCGCCCCGAATATAAAGACGCGGGGGTGGAAAGTCTTTTTAAAGGCAGGGTCGGTTTTTAGTTTATGGTAAAGCATCATGATATTCAGCGCGTTCATGAGCTGACGCTTATATTCATGGAGCCGTTTGATCTGCACGTCAAAGATGGCGTCCGGATTTAAGGTAAGGCCTTGTTCAGCATAAATGCGCTCGGCCAGAGCCACTTTTTTGGCCCGTTTAATCGCCAAGAACTCGTTTTGAATCTTTGCATCTTTGGCGTTATCAAGCACGGTGTTTAAATGACTGAGGTTAAAGGTGTTGGTCTTAGCAACTTTGTTGATGAGTGATGTAAGTTCTGGATTGACGTGTTCGAG
>CAJXLP010000024.1 GCA_913056275.1 uncultured Mycoplasmatota bacterium | reverse complement strand
TTTAAGAGTCCTTCAATGAGGATGAAGGATCCTGTTACGTTTAATGTTGAATAATACGGATCGTCACATAATGCATTTTCTACGTAATAGCCTCTAAAAAGCTCTAAATCATTCTCCGGCAGTAAGCCTTCAAGAACAGCCCCATCCGTCACTTGAATGGATGTGAGTGTCACAAAGCCCTCATCCAAAACAGTCACCGTGTGCACGGCAGGGAGTTCAGGATCAGGTTCAGGGTCCGGTTCAGGCTCAGGGTCAACCGGAACTTCAGGTTCTGGCTCTGGCTCAGGTTCGGGTGCCACTGGTTCCACGTTGATCTCAAAGACACTTTCTAAGGTGGTATCTACGTCTAATACTGTATCGGGGTCTAAGACTTCATCGGTCCCGACCACACGCCAGCCCAAAAAGCGGGAACCTTCTTGCGTGGGTTCAGCGAGTTCTGAAAGGCTAATTGGGGTATCGTAAGAGACTCGTTCACCATCAATGGTGAGCTCAAAGGCGTTATCCTCCACCGCCGGACGAGCATTGACCGTGACGATCAAGGAGTCCGAAACTTCCCCGGTTTTACTTCTCACGACGACGAGGACTTCTCCCGCACGAACCCCTTGAACGATGGACCCTTGTAGGGTAGCCACTTCAGGATCATACGATTCAAAGATGAGGTCACTTAAGGGAAGATTCGTAGAGACATCCAAAGTTAAAGTTTCCCCTTCTGTGAGTGCCACTTGATTCACATTTAATGAGAGTTCTTGAACGGGATCTTCAGCCCCTAAGACTGAAAAAAGGATCCAGAAGAACCCTGCCACAAAAAGACCCCCAGAAAGCCACCAAATGATCAGTTTCCGGCGACGTTTTTTCTCTTCGGGGGTATCTTGCATGTTTGGATTTTGATTGGGAAGGGTTTGGGCCATATTACCACCTCTATAATAACTATTTCACGAATTGAAATATCCACATCATTATAGCAAATAATCAGAAAAATTAGACAAAAAAACACGAGTCCGCGTTGTCTGTCATAAACTTGAACACTTAGTATTATCAAGTTATAATTTAATTATTACAGACCATGGATGTGTCATGAAGCAAATTGTTGAGCAATATACAGCGATTCGGTCCGAGTCATATGACGTTTTTGAAAAGGCAGTTCTTCCATACGCAAAATCCCTTTCTTCGGGGCGATACACGTTTAAAGAACGTCTTTTATTAATGCAAATAAAGACGATGAGTTCAAAAGGTTTTGTTAGCCCTACCGATGTGGCACACGCATCGAAAATGAACCCCAACACATTGTCCAATCATCTAAAACGATTTATGAAAGAAAATCTTATCACCAAAGCTCAAAGTTCAAACGATCATCGGATTTTCTTCCTCGCAATGACCCAAAAAGGGCACGAAGTTGTAAAGGTTCTCTCCGATTTTTATCGGGGATTATTCACATACCTATTTAAAGCATTAAGTGCTCGAGAGAAGATCCTTTTGGTTAAAAGTGCGGTGGATGTATCAAATATGTTTTCAGATGAGGTCCCATTGAAATATCGAGCATTGAAGTTTTCAGATTATCCATATTGGTTGGAACAATCCATCGCTCGCTTTTATCGGACTTTAGTGTCACAAGAAGAGCAATTCTTAACGCTTCATACCATCAATTTGACGCTCCGAGATTGGTACGTTGTGACCGAAGTATACATACTCAGTCAAACCACCCCACTCAGTCTTAAAGACTTGCAAAAGAATATTAAACTTTCCATGTCCACCATGAGTACAGTAGTTTCAAGACTCACGAAGACCTTCCTTCAAAAAACATTCTCCGCGCATGATAATCGCTTCACTTACCTTGAAGTAAGCCCTGAATGGGTGGACACCGTTGAGGCCTTTCTCTTACTTAGAATACGCACCTATGAAAAGATTCAAACATTGGTGTCACCCAAAAACTTCAATCTTCTTCTAAAAGTTTTCGGATTAATCAAAACCTATGTAGAGACGCACGAAAAGACCCACAATTAGACGCCGACAATCGACACTGCCACTATCTTTATCATCCGAATGTATGGTATTATCTTTGAGGCCTCAAATAAAAGGAATCTTATGAAAAATACATCCATCATCAATGTCGCTGTCATCGCTCATGTCGATACCGGTAAATCAACCCTCGTCGATGCGTTACTGGACCAAAGTAACGTTTTTTCATCGCATGAAACTCACGTTGAACAAATCATGGACTCCAATGATTTAGAACGCGAACGTGGCATCACCATTTATTCAAAAAACTGTGCCATCATGCATGACGGCACAAAAATTAATATTGTCGATACGCCCGGCCACGCCGACTTCTCTTCCGAAGTCGAACGCATTATTAAAACGGTCGATACCGTCATCTTACTGGTCGATGCGACCGATGGGCCGATGCCACAAACGCGCGTCGTCTTACAAAAATCACTCCGCAACAACCTTAAACCCATTCTCATGATTAATAAAATCGATAAAAAAGACGCCCGTCCCGAAGAAGTCATCGAAGAATGTTTTGAACTCTTCTTAGATTTAGGCGCCACCGATGAACAACTCGATTTCCCCATTCTTTATGGGATTGCCCGTGAAGGCATTGCGAAAAAAACACTTGATGAATCCAGTGATAACTTAATTCCCTTGTTTGATACACTCATTGAACACGTGGGCCCGTATCCTGGGGATCCTGAAGAACCTTTACTTTTACAAGTGTCTTCCCTTGCTTATGATGACTACATTGGCCGCTTAGGGATTGGCCGCGTCATCCGCGGCACCTTTGAAGCTGCGAAATCATACGCCTTATCGAAACGCGATGGCAGCATTGAACGCGTGAAAATCGGCAAAGTCTTTGTCAATGAAGGCCTCCAAAAACGCGATGTCCCCAAAGCTTACGCGGGGGACATCGTCATCTTTAGTGGGATTGATCAAGTCATGATCGGAGAATCGTTATCGCATCCTGATCATATTGAAGCACTTCCCATGCTTGATATTGATAAACCGACCATGCAGATGTTCTTTTTAATCAATGATTCGCCGTTTGTCGGACAAAGCGGAAAACTCGTCACCAGCCGTCAACTACGGGCCCGACTCTTTAAAGAGCTAGAAACCAACGTCGGCCTCATCGTTGAACCTCTAGAAGGCGTTGAAGGCTTTAAAGTCTCCGGACGCGGAGAACTCCATTTATCCATCCTCTTAGAACAAATGCGCCGAGAAGGCTATGAACTGTGCGTGTCAAAACCAGAAGTATTGATGGATGAGATTGACGGGACACTTCATGAACCGTACGAAGAAGTCATTGTCTCAGCCCCCGATCATTTAGTCGGAAATGTCATTTCCGCACTCAACATGCGGAAAGGCCAAATGCAAAATCTGAAAACTGATCAAAGCTATACCACCGTCACCTATATCGTACCGACCCGTGGCTTGATTGGTTACCGCTCCGAATTCATGACCACCACCCGCGGGACAGGAACCATGGAAAAATCATTTCATGGATACTTACCACATGCAGGGAATATCGACAATGATCGCTCCGGCGTCTTTATTGCCAAAGAACCGGGTAAAACGATGGCTTATGCCATGGCAAACCTCTCAGAACGCGGTGTGATGATTGTCACGCCTGCGACCGATGTATATGCCGGAATGATTGTCGGGATTAACTCTCGGAAAAACGACCTCGTCGTTAACCCATGTAAAAATAAAAAACTCACCAACGTCAGAGCCAGTGGCTCGGATGATGCCGTGAAGCTTCCAGACCCAAGGCTTTTCACCTTAGAAGAAGCCCTCGAATTCATCGAAGATGATGAACTGATTGAAGTGACTCCAGATGCGATTCGCTTACGAAAAAAAATACTCGATGAAAACGCCCGTAAAAGAGCCAGTAAAACCCCGCGAGCTGAAGGTGAATAAGATGCGTGAAAACGCATCTTTTTTATTTGCTATAATGAAGCTACTTTAAGGAGGCCTTATGTCACGTTTAGAGACTTATCGTAGAGAACTCCACCAAATCCCAGAAACCGCGTTTGAAGAATATAAAACGCACGATTATATCGTCAATGTATTAGACGGGTTAGGCTTTAAAACAGAATCCTTTCTAGAGACAGACGTCATCGTCTACATCGACCGAAATGCTGAAAAAACGATTGCCTTTCGCTCAGACATCGACGGACTTCCACAAGATGAACTGACCGGAGTCCCATTTAAATCGTCCCATGCTGGACGGATGCATGCCTGTGGACATGACGGGCATATGGCGATGCTTTTAGAGTTTGCCCATTACTTAAAGGACCACTTAGAGTCGCTCACCGTGAATGTATTACTGATCTTTCAACCGGCGGAAGAAAAGATTGGCGGGGCGAAAAAACTGATAGACGCAGGACTCTTTAAAACGTATCCCACCGATCATGTGTTTGGCATTCATGTGTATCCGTATATCGATGAAGGCATCATTGCCTCACGCCCGGGCTTTCTCATGGCGCAGGCCAATGAACTGACGGTCACATTTCAAGGGAAAGGATCTCACGGAGCGATGCCGGAACTGGGCATTGATGCGAATCATATGGCCAGTCTATTTTTAAGCCGTGTCTATGACAAAGTTAAACTACTGAATGAAGCGACCCGGGTGATTTGTACATTTGGGAAAAGTCAGGGGGGAACCGTCAAAAACATCATCGCAGAAAACGCGGTGCTAGAAGGCACCATCCGAACCTTTACAAAGGAAGATTATAGGTCGGTTGAAACGATTTTATTAACCGAAAAAAGAACGCTTGAAAAAGACTTTAACGGCCAAGTGAATGTGCATATTCATGATGGATATCTTCCCGTGTATAACGATGAATCTACCTATCGGTTGTTTCAAGAAGCGTTAAAAGGCGACCCTTATCATGAACTCGAACAAGCCTTATTAATTGGTGAAGATTTTAGCTTTTATCAAGCTGAAGTCCCAGGTGTATTTTTCTTCATCGGCACAAAAAATGAAGCCAAAGGCTACACGCATTCTTTACATTCGTCTTACTTTAACTTAGATGAGTCGGCCTTAAAAACCGGGGTTGACGCCTATATAAAACTTTTAAATCACATCCAAAAAGGGTCCCACTAGGCAACCATGGACCCCTTTTTTCTCTTAAAAACCACGTCTCAGTTAAATGGTCTTGCGTTCTTTTACAAACCTTGAATGGGCATGATTTTTATGCCAATGACTTACACAAACCATGCATGCGTCACTATTTAATCATTAAAAATTATCCCTTTACCAATGGGAATCAAAGAATTAATCGCGCGTATTGAACGCGTACAAATCAAATGATGCATGGACCATTAAAACAATGGATAAGTCACTCACTTATGATAGGTTTCATTAAAGCGAATTTTCATTGCCCGGTACATTTGTTCACAAGCGATGGCG
>CAJXLP010000023.1 GCA_913056275.1 uncultured Mycoplasmatota bacterium | reverse complement strand
AAATGCAAGACCTCGATCAACTGGAAATGCAAGGGTGCCTCAATTGCCCGACCGGAGGGTCATGCAGCGTCGGTGAACACCAAAAACATAAAGATCTCGGGGAAATTGACATTTACAAAATTTGGAAAGACGAAGAAAAAGCCGCATGAGTGCCGTCATCACCTTGACTGTGATGAGTTTACTCTTGGGCTTAGGGCTCGCCTTTGCGGCCGATTATTTGCATGTGGAGCCTGACCTTCGAGTCGATGCGATTGAAGGTATGCTGCCGGGGATTAACTGCGGCACGTGCGGATTTCCAGGGTGCCATGCATTTGCGGAAGGCATTGTTGATGGGGACGTTGAAAAACTCTCACAATGCAAACCTGGGAAAGATAAACACTATGACCCAATCCTTGCCTATTTAACCGAACATCCCAATCCGGATGGATCGTTCATTCAAATTGCTAAGTAAAGTCCTCAGCTGAGGACTTTTTGTTTGCGAAAATATAATAAAAAAAAGACTCAATTTCTAATCGAAATTTGAGTCTTTTTGATTTATTCGTAATCGGATTCCTCATCGGCGAATTGGTGATTGCGAATGTAAGTTTTAATGACAGTTAATACGAAAACCATTAATACAGAGACGCTAATCCCAATCATAATTTCACCGTACCCAAAGATAATTCCAATGATGGCAGATGACCATAAGGTGCTTGCAGTTGTTAAGCCACTGATGGATCCTTTGGTTTTAAGGATGGCCCCAGTGCCTAAAAAGCCAACGCCAGACACAATCTGTGCCACAATTCGTTGCCGCTGCACAACGACCGCCCCGCCAATGTCAGGGTTTTCTAGCACCATTTGCAAGGCGTCATACGCTAAGACCTCTTGAACCAAGGTTAAGCCCGCAGCACCTAAGGCGACGAGCAAGTGGGTTGTGAGGCCCGCGATCTTGTGGCGCTTTTGGCGTTCATAGCCAATGAGCCCAGCGAATAACACGGTGAGCCCTAAACTCTGTAATATATCGGTTAACATTAATGCTTCAGTCATAATGGATGCCTACTTTCTTTGGTAATATTTTAGTATACCGCGAAAAGCATTTCCCTTCAAGTCCCCTAGGTAGGGTCAAATGAGAGTGTCACTTAACTGCGATATTCACCGCCATAATGTGTGACTTAGTCCTTGAAAATCAGGCCTGCTCAGTGCTATAATATTCGGGTGTGAAAAAACTCTATTTTATTTAACGAAAGGTGTGTAGTATGAAGCGAATTTACATGTTTGGAGAAGGCACCGCCGAGCAAAAAAACTTGTTAGGTGGTAAAGGTGCGAACCTCTCCCAAATGAAAAAAATGGGGGTCCCTGTCCCTGCTGGGTTTACCGTCACGACTGAGATGTGTAATGCCTACTATGAAAATGGAGGAAAAAACTCCCCAGAGCTTATTGCTGACATCAAAGAATACGTTGAACGCTTAGAAAAAGAGACGGGCAAAGCGTTCGGAGACGCCGAAAACCCACTCCTCGTATCGGTTCGCTCAGGCGCCCGCGTATCGATGCCTGGGATGATGGATACCATTCTTAACCTTGGGATGAATAAGACCGTCTTACAAGGCATGATTGAAAAAACGGGCAATGCCCGCTTTGTGTGGGATTCGTATCGCCGGTTGATCCAAATGTTCGGTGAAGTCGTCCGCGAAGTCGAATACAAAGCCTTTGACGATATTTTAGAAGGCGTCAAAGAGAAAAAAGGGTACGAATTAGATGTAGAGATGACCGCTGAAGACTGGCAAGAAGTCTCAGAAGGCTTTTTAGCCGTCTATGAAAAAGAAATTGGTGAACCATTCCCGGAAGATCCGATGGAACAACTCTACCAAGCAGTCGATGCCGTCTTTAGAAGTTGGGACACACCAAGAGCCCGTGTATACCGGATTCACAATAAGATTGACCATTCCTTTGGAACGGCGGTTAACGTGCAAGCAATGGCCTTTGGGAATACCGGTGAAAACTCCGGAACGGGCGTCTTATTTACCCGTAACCCAAAAACCGGTGAACGCAAAATTTTCGGTGAATTTTTATTCAATGCACAAGGTGAAGACATCGTTGCGGGAATTCGTACACCCCTCTCACTCGATGAATTCGGCAATAAAAAACCTGATTTATACAAAGAACTCGTTGACATCTTAGACACCTTAGAAAACTACTACAAAGACATGCAAGATGTCGAATTTACGGTGGAAGAAAACGAACTTTTCTTACTCCAAACACGGACTGGGAAACGAACTGCCGCAGCCGCCGTTCAGATCGCTTTTGACCTCGTTGACGAAGGCTTGATCACCAAAGAAGAAGCGTTAATGAAAGTGGACGCAGCGTCCATTGATCAACTGCTTCACCCAATCTTTGAAGAAAACGCATTGAAAAATGGCGAAGTCGTTACGAAAGGGCTTGGCGCATCCCCAGGGGCCGCAACTGGACGGATCGTGTTCTCCAGTGAAAAAGCCAAAGAACTTTCTGAAGAATGGGGCGATAAAGTCTTACTGATTCGTAAAGAAACCTCACCCGATGATATCGAAGGGATGATTGCTGCAGAAGGCATCGTCACGCAACTTGGGGGAATGACCTCACACGCAGCCGTTGTGGCCCGTGGAATGGGCAAATGCTGCGTCGCTGGAGCTGGTGAAATTCGCGTCTCTGAAGCCGCTGGTACTATGACCATTAACGGTCAAGTCTACAACGAAGGCGACTTCTTTAGTATCGACGGTTCAACTGGCGATATTTACGAAGGTAAAATTGAAACGAAAGACCCTGAATTCTCCAAAGAATTCGATACGTTACTCGAGTGGGCCAAAGCCATTAAAACCCTCGGTGTTAAAGCAAATGCCGATAACGAACGCGATTCACTTGCGGCCATTAAATTTGGCGCAGAAGGCATTGGCCTGACCCGGACTGAACACATGTTCTTTGAAGAAGACCGTGTGACGGATGTCCGCCGCATGATTATTTCAAGAACCAAAGAAGACCGTGAAAAAGCCTTAGAAAAACTGTTGCCTCACCAACTTAAAGACTTCAAAGAAATCTTTAAAGTGATGGACGGTAAAACAGTCACCGTTCGCTTACTTGATCCACCCCTTCACGAATTCTTACCAGCGAAAGACGAAGCCAAAGAGGTGGCGCCAAAACTTGGTGTCACAGAAGAAGACCTTTTAAAAGTCATCGATGAACTCCATGAATTCAACCCAATGCTTGGCCACCGTGGGTGCCGCTTGGCTGTGACGTACCCAGAAATTACCGTCATGCAAGTGAAAGCCATCGTCCAAGCTGCGCTAGATATGAAAGATCAAGGCATCGATGTCAAACCCGAAATCATGATTCCGCTCGTTTCTACCGTTAAAGAATTTACGATGCTAAATACAGTCGTCAAAGAGACTGCAGACGCATTAATCAAAGACAGTGGTAAATCACTCGACTATAAAGTTGGGACGATGATTGAAACACCACGCGCGGCCATTGTCGCGGATCAAATTGCTGCTGAAGCAGATTTCTTCAGCTACGGCACCAACGACCTCACGCAAATGACATTTGGATTTAGCCGCGATGACGCGGGTAAATTCCTTCCAGAATACGAAGCAAAAGAAATCTTTAAACATGATGTCTTCGCGAGTGTCGATCAAGACGGTGTGGGCTACTTAGTCAAACACGCCACGACCCACGGAAAAGCAGCCAACCAGAACTTGAACGTTGGGATATGCGGGGAACATGGTGGTGACCCGGCCAGTGTGAAATTCTTCCACAATGCAGGCCTTGACTACGTGTCTTGTTCACCATTTAGAATTCCCATTGCCATTCTCTCAGCTGCACAAGCTGTCATTGAAAATAAATAAACACAAAAGAGCGCATTAAGCGCTCTTTTATTGGGGTAAGTTATGTATCAAACAGTGGAAAAATTTAAGTCGATTCTAAAGACGATTCCCGTTCCCTATTTACCGGCTGAAAGCGATGTTTTTAAGGCGTTTGATTTAACGCCTAAAGATCAGCTCAAAGTCGTTTGGATCGGGCAAGACCCCTATCCCAATCAAAAAGATGCGACCGGCCTTGCTTTCAGTGTGCCCATCGGTGAACCGGTGCCTGCATCGTTACTCAACATATACCTCTGCTTACAAGAAGATTTAGGCATTAAGCCACCGCATGGTAACTTAGATAATTGGGCCCGCCAAGGGGTGTTACTCGTGAACCGTTCACTGACCGTACGGCCTAAACAACCAGGATCTCATGAAGAATACTGGGTGAGTTTCATGCCTCGGCTCATTCAAGAGCTCAATCAAGGACCCTCTTTGGTCTTTGTCTTGATGGGAAAAGCCGCGCAATCCTTACGGTTTTTAATCGATCGGAAACATTTAGTCATTGAAACCGTACACCCCTCTCCGTTAAGTGCATGGAGGGGCTTTAAAGAGTCTAAACTCTTTTTGAAAATTCGTTCCGCCCAACAAAAATTGGGCCAACCATTGATTGATTTTAGCCAGTTTGATTGATACACTTAATTCGTCAGAGTAGCATCTAAGCGTTAAGTGTTACACCATGGGAAGTTGGGTGTAAACGAACTCATCCTTGAGGCGATTTAGATGCGCGTCCGCTGCATGTTTGTGGACCTCTTTCTTTGGAGGTTTTTTAAATGGGAAATACTCGATTACAGTCGTTAACGCTGGCGGGCTTACTGGCCGCCATGGCGTTTGTTTTAAAGCTCTATTTATCCTTTACGACCTTTGATTTACGAATTACCTTTTATGAAATTCCCATCGTGATGGGGTCGATTCTTTTAGGTCCAGTCCTTGGAGGCATCATTGGACTGGCCAGTGACTTTGCGTATATTACACTTGCTGGATTCCCCTTTAGTTTTATCTTGGCGTTTTCTGCCGTATTGTGGGGCATTATCCCCGGGCTTGTGATTAAACAATTGTCATTAAAAACCTTGATTCCAGTGGTCATCGGGGTGAGTATCCTGACCTTTGGCTTGAATTCGTACCAGCTTTACTTGTGGGCTGGGTCCGGGATGTGGGCACTCTTTCCATTAAGACTGCTCATCGTCATTTTGAAGTGGCCGATTCAAGTATTTATCATTACTACTTTGCACCAACGTCTCATGCTAAATCCTCGTCATTAAATAAAGACTCCAGATTATCTGGAGTCTTTTTTATTTACAAGATTGTTCTTAAGATTTAAAGTGAAAGAATTATTCAAGTGTGATGAAATCTTCTGGATTTAACCCTTTCGGAATGTAGCGTGTGAGGGTGTTACGCGCGTACGTGACGGATGACGACACCGTTCCAGTTGAACTATTTTCAAAGACAATGCCTTGTGCGTTATCACGAATCACATTGCCTGCTTCCACATTGATGCCTGATGATGTCGCATAGGCATAAATGCCACGGGTGTTATCTTCGATGATGTTATTGTCGAGTGTCCAATTTTCACCATCTTTGATGTGAATGCCCGCTGATGTGGCTGCAAATTGATTGCCGGTGCTAGTAAGGTGGCCATAAATGGCGTTGCCACTTATGGTGACATTTTTCTCATTTCCCGCGCCACTTATCCCTCGGTAAATATCGAATGCAGATGAGTTATTGGGGTTGGCAGTCAAGTGCATGTTTGATCCATTGTTATAGATATCATTTTGCGTGATTGTCGTGTCTATATCAATGGATGCAGGATAGCTTGGACCATTTCCGTGAATGAGCTCAATGCCGAATCGTTCATTATCGTAGATTGAATTCATATGAATATTAATATCATGACTTGCCTGTAAGCCAGATTCTGAGTTCACGACGTTATTGGAGTCTAACAGGAACGGGTTGGAAAGAATCGTTATCCCGTTTCCATTGAGGGACCAACTAGTGTCGCCATTGTATGTATTTTCGTAGATTGCATTGCGTTCAATTGTTAAGGCTTGGGTGTGGAAGGCATAAATGCCATGGCTGTTATCGGTAATAATTGAATCTTGGATGGCCACATGGGATACTGCGATACCCCACCAATCATTGCTGCTTTCTAATGAAAACGAAGTAGACCCTGAAGGTTCGGTGCTT
>CAJXLP010000022.1 GCA_913056275.1 uncultured Mycoplasmatota bacterium | reverse complement strand
TTCCATCCCGCCGCGGTTGGCATCATGTTTTTAATGATTTCTTTTCCCGCCATTATCTTTGGGTGGTATGATCCGGAAGTCTATGGGTGGTTCAATCCATTCAGCCAAGCATCTCTTGATGCATTAGCTCCGGTTATGCCTTTGCACGAGATTAACGCATCTGGCTCAACCAATTACGTGTTTAGTGACTTGATTATGGGCTTTGTTCCCGGAAACATTGGCGAAACATTCGGTCTCTTGTTATTGGTGTTGGGGAGCGCCCTAATGGTCTTAAAAGTGATTGACTGGCGGTTACCCACAAGCATCTTAGTGAGTTATCTAGTCACAGCAGGAATCTTCGAATTATTCGGGGCTACTGGGGGAACGATTCCGTCGATGTTTACAGGAACATTGCTATTTGGAGCCTTTTTCATCGCCAGTGATCCGGTCCATTCGCCAGTGAATGCAAAAGCTATCTGGATCTACGGAGCTGGCGTTGCGTTTATTACGTTTATCATTCGCTACTTTGCCACATTCGCAGAAGGATTTGTCTTTGCCGTCATCATTATGAGTGCGTTGGGCGCTTTAATTGATGCGTGGATAACTAGTAAGGAGGAACCTGCATGAATCGGACATTAAAAATTATTGGTTTCGTAGTTGCCATGGGCGTGATTACGTCAAGTTTACTTATCGGAATGGACGTGTTGACTTCTGAGCGTATCACACGGAATGAACAAGCCTTACTCCAATCAAAAGTACTCGATGCATTTGACATTGAATACAACACATCAAATATTTATGATACGTTTGTCGCAAACGTTGAAGAAGTCAACGTAGAAATCGATGGTCAAACAAAACCTGTATACCGCAATCCGGAAACTGGAAGCATTAGTTTCGAGATTGAAGGTGGTGGCGTATGGGGTCCGATTATCGGAGTCTTAACGCTCAACGAAGATTTAATGACCATTGAAAAAGTTGGTATCCTTGCCCAACAAGAAACCCCAGGGCTCGGGGGCCGTATCGTCGAACTTCCATACCTCGCGAAATACGAGGGCGTGGTGTTCGATCCGAGTGTTGAAATTTTAAAAGAAGGGGCCAATGCACCGAACGAAGTTGATGCAATAACTGGTGCTACCTCAACATCGAGCTCATTCCAGATTATTTTAAACACGAGTTATGAAACGGTCGTGCCCGCGTATCAAGCGACGTTAGGAGGCGAATAATGCGAAAATTCTGGCTCAGATTGCAATACACGAAATGGTTTAACATCACAAAAGATGGGCTGTTTAAAGAAAACCCCATCGTCGTCGCTGTATTAGGAATATGTTCAGCGTTAGCCGTCACGAACCGCGTCGAGAATGCGATTGCCATGGGCTTAGCAGTCACCTTTGTTGTCACTGCAAGTTCTTTAGTCGTTTCCATGGTGCGCAAAGTCATTCCTTCGCGCGTCCGGATGATCACCTACATGGTCATCATTTCGGCGTTTGTCATTATGGTGCAAATGTTTTTAGAAGCATATTTCCCGGTGATCGCCGCAGCCTTAGGTGCCTATTTGGGTCTCATTGTAACCAACTGCATCGTCATGGGGCGGGCCGAAGCCTTTGCCGTTAAAAACCCGATGAAATATACGTTTTTCGATGGCATTGCCAACTCGTTAGGCTACACGTGGATTTTGATTGCAGTCGCAATTGTCCGAGAAGCACTTGCGTTTGGAACAATATTGAATTTCCGGGTCATGCCTGATACATGGGTTAACTGGACCGTTATGGCACTCGCACCAGGCGGCTTCTTCGTCCTTGGATTAATCATTTGGGGCGTTCGTGAGTGGGCCCAAAACTTTGAAGTGGCAGCAGAATAGGGGCGAATGCGATGATAAATCTAATTGAAATCTTCATTGAATCCGTTCTATCTAGAAACATTGCCCTCATCTTCATTCTTGGGATGTGTCCGCTGATTGCCATTTCCACCAACGTAAAAAATGCAAAAGGGATGGGGTTAGCTGTTATATTTGTGGTCTTTTTGACCGCTGTGATCAACTATCCCATTTACTTATTACTAGAAGCTACTGGGACGCAGCGACTATCAATTTTAGTGTTCATCATTACGATCGCGACGACCGTCCAATTTTTAGAAATTTTTATCGAAAAAGTATCGCCCAGAATGTACAACAATTTCGGTTTATTTTTGCCACTCATCACCGTTAACTGTGTGGTTCTAGCCGTCTCACAATTCTTTGTAAACCGCAGCTATAATTTTGCTGAAACTGCGACATTTTCACTCGGTGCTGGCCTCGGATGGGCCTTAGCCATCATCTTACTGGCTGCCATTCGTGAAAAAATGGAAAATCATTCGGTCGTCCCTCGTGGACTTGCCGGCCGCGGAATTGTCTTCATCATCATGGGCATATTATCCTTAGCCTTTATCGGCTTTACTGGACTCTCATTCTTTTAGGAGGAACTCATGGAACCGATTATTGTTATTAGTATCCTCATTGGCATCCTTGTCTTAATGAGTCTATTACTCGTCGCCGCAGAGAGCGCATTCGGGAGCACCGGCGAAAAAGTGCTTACCGTCAATGACTCCTTGCAGATTCCGATTAATGAATCGGATACGGCGCTCAACATTTTATCGAAAAATCAAATATACATACCTTCCGCCTGCGGTGGTAAAGCGACCTGTGGATTATGCAAAGTAAAAGTGACCGATGGTGCCTTTGACTTAAAACCGACGGAAGAGCCCTTCATTGGACCGAAAGACGCTGAAGCTGGTGTTCGCTTGTCTTGTCAAACGCGCGTGGCTCAAGATACAAAAATTGAAATCCCACAGAGTTTATTTGGGGCCAAAGAATATGACGTTGAACTGGCCGCATTAGAAGATTTGACCTACGACATCAAACTCGTACGGTTTAAAATGGTCAACCCGAAAACGTTGGATTTTCATCCTGGACAGTATGCACAGTTTATTATCCCAGGTGTTGAAGCCGTTCGTGCCTACTCATTTGCGGGTGATGCGAAAGTGAAAGATCACGTTGAATTTCTCGTTCGCTTAGTCAATAAAGGCGTCGCAACCACGTACATTCACGAAGTGATGCAACCGGGTGACAAAATGAAAATAACCGGTCCCTATGGCGATTTTTACTTACGTGAAGAATCAGACCGCGATATTGTATGCATTGCTGGTGGATCTGGAAAGGCCCCGATTCGCTCAATCCTTTACCGTTTACGAGATTTAAACATGCCTCGAAAAGTCCGATACTTCTTTGGGGCAAAAACTAAAAAAGATTTATACTACACCGAAGAATTTGATGACTTACAAAAAGAGTTCCCGAATTTCGAATACATCCCAGCACTCTCTGAACCGCTTCCAGAGGATAACTGGCAAGGTGAAACCGGCTTAATCACCGACGTCTTAGACCGTATGACGGGTGATCTAACCGGCTCAGAAGCCTACTTGTGTGGATCACCGGGAATGATTCACGCATGCATCAAGGTTCTCAACAAACATGAACTTCCCCGTGAACATACGTATTACGATAGTTTTGCTTAAATTCAAGGCACTCCCACACGGAGTGCCTTTTTTTATCCGCTGTGTCAGAGCATGGCGCGTTTTTCTTATCATTCGATACAAAAAACGCATGAAAACGCTTTTTTTTGCAAAAAACCGTTAAAAAACTTGTCAAAGTAGCATGAATAGTGGTATTTTGTTCAAAAGGCTTCATAAATTCCACAAGTCTTTTTACAACCTTATATATAAACCCCGTGTTCAGGGATTATGTATGCAGTTAAAAAAGAGAGGAGAACACATTATGAAAAGATTATTATTAGCAGTATCGTTTCTAGTGCTCGTTGTTGGCCTTGCCGCCTGTGCAGGCGACCCAAGTGTCCCATCAATCTCCGGCGCTGGAAATGTCACCTTAGAAGTGGGTGAAAGCTTTGATCCACTCGCTGGGGTCAGTGCATCCGACGAAAATGACGGAGACTTAACTGCAGATATTGCAGTAAGCGGCTCTGTAAACGTTGATGCTGCTGGTACTTACACTTTAACTTACAGTGTAGAAAATTCAGATGGTGAAAGTGCATCTGTAACGCGTACAGTTACCGTTGAGGCTGCTGAGGAAGAAGAACCAGAAGAACCAGCACTCGGTGACTTTGTTCCTGCAAGCGGCGTCTATGATTTCAAATTCGCACCAGTTGATTTGAAACATCAATTCTTTGCTGCAGCAGAGCGTTACTTAGTGACTAATCACATTGGTGGGATTCCATTATGGGCATCTTCATCATTTAACTTATTCTCAGACCGTATGCAACTTCCAACGGAGAGTTATGACCCTGTCATGGGCTTCGGGATTGCGTATGCTGAAATGAGTGGCGATGATTCAACTGTCATTATGGATGATGGTCAAGCTGGTGAAGTCGGTGAATTTACGTATCGGACTCGTTTGACTGAAAACCCTGCGACATTGAACCAATGGGTGTATGAGGATTCCATCTCAAGTGATGTAATTACGACATTCTTGGATGCCCTTTATTTCTTCAACTACAACTCAGATTTCTCAGGCTTTGAATTACAACCATCCATGGCCGCAGACATGCCTTCTCCATCCGATTCTCAAGAAGTATTCGGAACGGAAGTGGCCAATGTATGGAGCGTTCCTGTTCGTGACGGACTTGTATGGACCGATCACACAGGCGCTGAAGCAGGCGACATTACAGCTCAAGACTTCCTAGATACGTACAAACTTGCGGTTGACCTTGGATGGTTCCGTGCCATTTCCGGTGGGGGAGACTTCTTAAACCCTGCGCAAGAAATTGTTAACATGCAAGCGTATGTCGACGGTGACGTCGAGTGGGACGAAGTGGGTATTTCGGTAGACGGCAATAACGTTGTCTTTGAATTTGTCCCATTGATGAGTGAATGGAATGTCATTTACTGGTTATCAGGGTTTGTCATGACACCAATTAATTTAGACCTTTACGAAGAAGTTGGTGATCAATACGGAACCAGTGCAGAAACTACTTCTTACAGTGGTCGTTTCTACCTAGAAACCTATGAAGCAGACCGGATTTTACGCCTCAAAGAAAATCCAAACTTCCATGATCCAAACCGTACATTCTACACAGGCTATACATTCGAGGTTATTAACGATTCAGATATTGCGTTCCAAAGCTTTATTTCAGGCCGTTTAGATGCGACAGGTCTTCCAGCATCACGGTTTGATGAATACCAATCCTACCCAGGAATTCGTTTTGCACCTGGAGCAACTGTATTCCGTATGAACTTAAATGCTCACGGAACTGTTGAATCCCAACGTGAACAATTCCCAGACTCAACGCTGATTCCAGAACCAATCTTAGCGTATGAAGATTTCCGTAGTGCGCTTTACTTCGGAATCAACCGTCAAGAACTTGCAGTTGATGTCCAACGGACTGCTGAACCTGCACAGTTCTACTTCACACCTGCTTACTTAGTCGATCCAGCCGGTGGAGTTCCATTCCGTGATACCGAATACGGTGCGACCGTGCTTGAAGGATTATCACCATCTACGCAAGGGTACAACCCTGATGCTGCCAAAGCATTCTTTGACAGTGCGGTTGAAGATGCCGTTGCTGCAGGTGAGTATGCACCGGGTGATGTGATTGAATTACAACTCGTCATTCAAGCAAACTCACAAGGGTCTGAACTCGGAGCTGAATACATTGAAGCTGAACTTGAAGAACTCTTTGTCAACGACGCGAATGATATTTCGATTGACATCGTGATTCAAGCCGAACCATTCCCAAATAACTACTTCAACTTTATTATCCCTGGGGAAACAGACATGGGCTTCGGTGGTATCTCAGGATCAACCTTAGATGCTGCTGGCTTCTTGGATACCTTTAACTCCCTGAACACGTCAGGCTTCACCTTGAACTGGGGCGATGATTTCAATACTGAACAAGCAAATATTGAAATCGAATATGTCAACCCATCCACGGGTGAAACACTCCGCGAAATCTTCTCCTTCGATGCCATCCAAAGACTCTTAACGTCTGAAGTTGAACTCGAAGACGGTGTTGTCGCCGAGTAACAAGCTTTAAGTATCACTCAATAAACGAATCATGTAATGGCCAAATGCAAATCTTACAGAGGTTTGCATTTGGTCCATTATGTTTATTGATTACTCATGTTGAAACATTTGCTGTTTAAACCATTTAGACATGATTTAATCATCAAATGTTTCAATTTTTATTCT
>CAJXLP010000021.1 GCA_913056275.1 uncultured Mycoplasmatota bacterium | reverse complement strand
CACCGTCTAGTAACGGGAGTGCCATCAATAATCCAGTAACAAACTGACTGCTAATTTGATCATCGATTGAAAAACCCCCAGCCTTTAGTGGGCCTTGAACCTTTAGAGGTAACCACTTTTTACCTGCCGGGGAATTAAAGGTCCAGCCTTCGCTGTTTGCAAGCGCTGCGTACGCCGCTAATGAGCGTTCGGGTAAACGATCTTTTCCGGTAAATGTCACGGGTTGATTAAACCGTAAGGCTTGAGGAATCAAAAACCGGAGCGATGATCCTGAGGCATGCATATGGAGTGTGAGAGCCTTATTCACTTGAAGTGGCCCTTGGATATTTTCACCTTTAACGATTGCCCCCATGGCTTTCAAGCTGTCTAAAGTTGCGGTGGTATCTTCAGAAATCATGAGGTTATTGAGGCGACTCGGCTGATCCGCTAAAGCGGCGCCAATTAAATAACGATGGGAAAGTGATTTAGACCCAATCATCGTTAAGTCACCGTGAAACGTTCTTGGAAACACTTTAATGGTCATGAAAATCTCCTTAATTGTGTAATGTCGCACTCAGGTTCTTTAGATACGTGGCTAAAGCTGCCTGGTCTGATAAGTGAGATTGAAAATCTCGCAGGGACTTTATCCATTCTTCAATCGCCCCATTTAACTGAATGGTGTTCAGCGTAAATAACTCCGCCCATAAGGTTGGGTTCATTGCGGCAAATCGTTCAATGGTTTGCATCGAAGGCCCCGCAATCTCTCGCGTGTGTGCACTCGTTTGATTGATTAATGTAGCTGCTAAGACATGCGGCATATGTGAATTGAGTGTAATCGCCGCATCGTGCGCATCAGGCGTCATAAATACGGGTGAATCAAACTTTAAATCGGTCATCAATTCAGCGAATAATTCATGCGCCTTAGCCGAGGCTTTGGAGTGAATGGCAATCACCGTTTTACCCGTAAAATCAACGGTTTTCGCAGTGGCCGGTCCGCGCCCACTGCCACCTGCCATCGGGTGATGGGAAATCCAAGAAGCTTGTAAGTTTGGATGCGTCGTCAAAAGACTGGGTATCCATGCTTTAAGCCCAGTCACATCCGTCACTAAAGGGACCTGACTAAGTGCCTCAGCATGGGTTTTTAATAGACTCTGCGTCGCTTTGACGGGTGTGGCTAAAATGACACACTCAATGTCTGACATCGTCCAATCAAAGGGTCCTTTAATTGCCTGATCGTTGAGCACCTTCTTAAAATGGGCTTCCGATGCGTCGAGGCCTAGCACCGTATGACCGCTCTCACTTAAGTGGTGAGCATACGCTGTTCCGATGAGCCCGAGGCCTACGATGGCCAGTTTCATTGGAGAGCTTTCCCCGTCGCACTGGCCAATTGATTTAATCCTTGCATCAGCGTTTCGAACTGGTCAAAGTTAAGTGATTGGGCCCCGTCACTTAAGGCTTTTTCAGGATCCGGATGAATTTCGATCATCTGGCCATGCGCTCCGACTACAAGCGCTGCTTGAGCAAGTGGTGCAATCATCGAGGTCCGCCCTGTGGCATGCGATGGATCGACAAAAACTGGTAAGTGAGACAGCTCTTTGGCAGCCAATACGGCATTAATATCTAAGGTGTTACGTGTGTAGGTTTCAAACGTACGAATACCTCGCTCGCACAAAATCACTTGCTCATTGCCCCCGTTAATGATGTATTCGGCACTCATTAACCATTCTTCGATGGTTGCCGACATTCCGCGTTTTAAAAATATGGGTGTGGACAGTTTTCCTAAGGCCTTTAACAAATGAAAGTTTTGCATATTTCTCGCGCCCACTTGGATGATATCCACGTATTTCAAAAATTGGGGGATCAGATCAACACTGGGAATCTCAGAAATGACTTTGAGCCCATACTTATCAGCGGTCTTTCGCATTAATTGAAGACCTTCTTCGCCTAATCCTTGAAAGGAGTAAGGCGACGTCCGTGGCTTGTAGGCTCCGCCTCTTAATAGATGAATTCCAGACGCTTTTAATGCCGCGCCGGCTTGATCCATTTGTTCGGGGGTCTCCACCGAACACGGTCCGGCAATCACCGTATGAACACTACCACCAATGGTAATCCCATCCCCTAAATCAATCACGGTATCGCTCGCTTTGAATTCTCTCGATGTTTTTTTATAGGGCGCTAACACACGGATGACATCGAGGACACAATCAAACGCATAGACTTCCGATTTATCAATCTTGAGTGTATCGCCAATCACCCCAAAGATGCGGACTTTGTCACTGGAGACATCTTTAATGGTGCAATGCTTCTCGGCAATAAAGTCCATTAACCGTTTCTCAGATTCTAAATCGTAGTTCGGTTTCAATTTGATAATCATATTTTTCTCCTTTAATAAAAAAAACCGGTAGATAATCTACCGGTTTTTGATTTAATTTTTTTTAACAGGTAGGCAACACTTTAGAAAAGGGCTGCCGTAGCAATCCTTTATTTTAAGTATTCGCCGTAATAGTTGAACGCTTGAAATATATGCATTGTTTTCACCTTTTTAAGTAATTTACCACAAATTTTACAGAAACCCAAGAAAATATGCAATTAATTTCGATACATACAAAAAAATGACAGATGAATCAGTCCAGTGGATTGATCGGCTTTTTTTTCATACACATCTTCAATCAGATGGTGTTGGAGAGACTACAATCGTGTTTCTGTGATTCGTTGAGCGAATGGTAAATCCCGTTTGCGTAAAGAGCGCATGCATAGACACAGCGTTAAAAAACCCAAGATGCGTGACGTCCCGGCGATACCACCATGTGAGAAATTCATCCAATGATTCCGGTCTAAATTCGGTGGTAATTACCAACACACCTGAAGGTTTCAACAAAGGTTTTAATGCGTTGAGTACCGACTTTGGATCCTTGAGATGTTCAATAACTTCCGTCATCGTAATTACATCATATCGATGATCCAAATAGCTTTTATCCGGGTAATAATAAGGATCGTAATGATGGGCCTCAAAGCCGATTTGTTTCAACAGTGTATAAAGCACTGGCCCTGGTCCACTGCCAAAATCAAGGGCCGCTCCTTCGGTTTTATAAGGCTGAATAAAAGTTTCGATAAGTCGCTGAAAACGGGCTACATATCCGGTGGAGTTAAAGGTATTTTGATGGTGGTCATATTCTTTTTTTTCACGCTCTGCGCTCACATGGGTGGTACTATCCTTACACACGTACTGGCAAGTGTCACAGACGTGATACATGATCGATAGTTGTGGATCTCTAAACGGTGTTGTTGAGCCTTTACATACTGGACATTTATGCATGTATGCCTACTTTCTTTGCGGGGAGCCTAAAATCGTTAGTCTTTAAAGAGATGTAAGAGTTTCCTTCATTATCCCACACCCCGCCGTATAAGTATCTATATCTGGAACGAGGTTAAATGAAGAAGGGTTAGAAGTAAGAGGAGTGTGTGACTGGCCATTTGGTGAAACCATTGAAGTACTCAAATAAGCATGTTATATTTAAATAACATTATTGTCTGAGAGGTTTCAAATACTTATGATCAAAAAAAATCCACTGGCATTATTTGCACTATTTGGATTGTTTGGCATTTACGGGTTGATTACAGACCCTAGTGACCTAACAAAACTGAACTACTTGTTGTATCTCATTTATTTATTCTATCTATTTGAAGACCCATCTCCGACGTTTTATGAAGACATTCGAAAAGCTGCGACACGGTCATATTTTATTCTTATGGGTGCGCTAAGCAGTGCATTAATCGTTGTCTATTTTACGGAGATTGGGTATAACTTTATTGACACCGCCTTTTGGGTCGTCTCTTCCAGCACAACTGCACTACTGATGATCAACTATGCGTGGATTAAAGATGATCGAAAACGGCATGCAAAAAAAAATAAAAAAGCTTAGGATAATTTGTATAATTCTAAGCTTTTTTATCAATTATATTTTAAGATTTAAAGACTCTTTTCACATCTTTTATTCTTAATGATTAACGATTAAACACGCCGGATGCAGCCATAAGCGCAACGGTAATGGCAATGCCGATACCAATTTGCTGAGTGCCCACACCAATGGCAACCCCCAGCGCGACACTTACGCCAATTTTATCTCGCTTTTTCAGTTTATTCATTGGACGAATTCTCCTTTAATTTTCAGATAGATGTTTCCATTTAAAAAGAAAGTGATATTGACTTATTATACCCTAAATTATGATACTATTTTTTTAGTGATTGGAGGAGATTATGCGAAAATGGATGATGGTGAGCTTGATGGTATTTACTGTGGCAACACTCGGAGCATGTCAATCAAACTCAGTAGAAAGTGTGGATGCAGACACAGCATTAACACTCATGGATGAAGATGCTAACATCGTATTATTAGATGTGCGCGAATACAGTGAATTTGTGACTGAGCGCATTGAAGGCAGTGAGTTATTGCCACTTTCGATTATTGAGAGTTCTTTAGAGACCGCCTATCCAGATAAAGAGACGACCTTTATTGTCTATTGCCGGACCGGAAGTCGCAGTGCTGAAGCGATTCAAATCATGCTCGATGCGGGGTATGACAATATTTATGACCTAGGTGGGATTGTGGATTGGCCGTATGAGACCGTTTCTGGAGCCCCAAACTAAGCCCAGCTGACAAATTCAAAACACGATTATGCATGCATAATCGTGTTTTTTTTTACTACACCCAAAAGAATTGATAGAAAAAGCCACCGAGTGGTGGCTCAGATGCATCATAAATTCTTTAATACACATGATTTTTTATATCTTTCAACTCTCTATCGGTCCTACAAACAATCCCTTGCATCATATGACGATAAATATCCGAGTCTCGCTTGATTTGAGACAGATGCATTAAATCCATTGGTCTGACCAGCGTTTGCGTCACATCTTCGAGTAATCCGAAGAATTTAATGCCTTTTATGGAGCCATCAATGACTAAATCTATATCGCTAAGCGGGGTCGGTCACCGTTCGCGTAAGATCCAAACAATATCATCTTTTGGATATCATATTTCGCAGTAAGTGGGAGTAGCGCTTCTTTAATTTGTTGGACGTCATAGACCCCTCGCGTCCGAGTGATAATCCCCAAATGGTTTTTAGGGAATTGGTTTAGATAACTGTGAACCATTTTTGTCACCCATGGACGAGGAATCCGTTTTCCACTTTCCCAGTTTTCGATGGTTCGCAACGGAATCTCTGTCATTTCACTCAGTTCTTTTTGGGTGAGTCCATAAGCAGCTCTTGCTTCTTTGATCATTAAAAGCATCCGATCACCTCACACTAATCATGCCACTCAATGGGTGGTTTTGAAGAAAAAATCATGATTCATTCAGGATTTTGGCATAAAAAAAGACCACCAAACGGTGATCTAGCAAATGACATGTTGGTGACCCGTACGGGATTCGAACCCGTGAATGCATGCGTGAAAGGCATGTGAGTTAAACCGCTTCTCCAACGGGCCATGAAGATGGCGCCTCAACTAGGACTCGAACCTAGGACCCCTTGATTAACAGTCAAGTGCTCTAACCAACTGAGCTACTGAGGCCACTTGGATGTTTCATTCAATTTTTTAAATAATAAAGAAAGAGCCTGGCGACGTCCTACTCTCGCACGAATGTACTACCATCAGCGCTGAAGTGCTTAACTACTGTGTTCGAGATGGGAACAGGTGTGACCACTTCGCCATTGTCACCAGGCAATCTTTCAAAACTGGATAATGAAATTAATTAGAAAAGTTAAGTCCTCGATCTATTAGTACCAGTCAGCTTCACACGTCACCGTGCTTCCACACCTGGCCTATCAACCTCATAGTCTATAAGGGATCTTACTCATAAATGATGGGGAATCTCATCTTGGAAGGGGCTTCACGCTTAGATGCTTTCAGCGTTTATCCTGTCCACACGTAGCTACCCAGCTGTAGGACTGGCATCCTAACTGGTGCACCAGAGGTGTGTCCGATTCGGTCCTCTCGTACTAGAATCAGCTTTCCTCAAATTCCCAACGCCCACGACGGATAGGGACCGAACTGTCTCACGACGTTCTGAACCCAGCTCGCGTACCACTTTAAAGGGCGAACAGCCCTACCCTTGGAACATGCTCCTGCTCCAGGATGTGATGAGCCGACATCGAGGTGCCAAACTCCATCGTCGATGTGAACTCTTGGATGGAATCAGCCTGTTATCCCCGGGGTAACTTTTATCCGTTGATTGGCAGCCTTTCCATACAGCACTGCCAGTTCACTAAGTCCTACTTTCGTACCTGCTCGACATGTACGTCTTGCAGTCAAGCACCCTTATACCTTTACGCTCTGCGAATGATTGCCGACCATTCTGAGGGTACCTTTGAGCGCCTCCGTTACTCTTTAGGAGGCGACCGCCCCAGTCAAACTAACCACCAGACACTGTCCCCCTGGTTACACACCAGCGGGTTAGACCACAAATGTTCGAAGGGTGGTATCCCAAGGATGACTCCACCGAGACTAGCGTCCCAGCTTCAAAGTCTCCCACCTATCCTGTACATCGAACACCCATGATCAATATCAAGTTTTAGTAAAGCTCCACGGGGTCTTTCCGTCCTGTCGCGGGTAACCTGCATCTTCACAGGTACTAAGATTTCACCGAGTCTCTTGTTGAGACAGTGCCCAAATCGTTACGCCTTTCGTGCGGGTCGGAACTTACCCGACAAGGAATTTCGCTACCTTAGGACCGTTATAGTTACG
>CAJXLP010000020.1 GCA_913056275.1 uncultured Mycoplasmatota bacterium | reverse complement strand
TACACAAACCATGCATGCGTTGATATTTAATCATAAATAAATATCCTTTTACCAATGGGAATCAAAGAATTAATCGCGCGTACTGAACGCGTACAAATCAAATGATGCATGGACCATTAAAACAATGGATAAGTCACTCACTTATGATAGGTTTCATTGAAGCGAATTTTCATTGCCCGGTACATTTGTTCCAAAGCGATGGCGCGAAATAAGCCATGAGGAAATGTCATCTTAGAAAACGAAAGCCGATAATCGGCTTTTTGTTTAAGCGTCGCGGCATGCCCATTCGATCCGCCAATGACAAAATTCAAATCTTGGGTGTTCCTGGTTTCTAAATCACTAAGCCAGGTTGAAAACTGAGTCGAATCAAGGGTTTTTCCTGTTTCATCAAACAGGATGATAGGGCCTGCTTTATACTGTTTTAAAAAAGCGTCCTCTTCTTTTTCTTTGAGTTTCTCTAAATCTTTCTTTGAAGCGTTTTTCGGGTCTTTGAAATCGGGCAGTTCAATGAGTTCAACCGTGCGGTAATGATTCAACCGATTGAGGTAATCATCAACGGCGTCTTTTAAGTAAGACTCTTTGAGTTTGCCGGTCACAAATAGCTTATACGTCATTCTTTTTTACCTCTTGGATGCGCGGCTTGGTATTTGTCAATCATGTCATCTTTCGCAATGTGTGTATACATCTGGGTGCTTGATAAATGAGCATGCCCTAAGAGTTCTTGCACACTTCTTAAGTCGGCCCCTTTTTTGATCAGGTGTGAGGCAAAGGTATGTCTGAGCATATGGGGCGTAACGTTAAGGAAGCTCGCCGACACCCGCATGATTTCTTTAAGAATGTAGCGCACTCCACCAGGTGTGAGTGGATCGCCTTTTTGATTGACGAACACTTTCGTGTGCCGTTTCTTTTTGACAAAGGCCGGGCGGGCGATTAAATAGTACTGTTCAAGCAATGCTTTCATGTCTTTAGAGAGGGGCACCAAACGATCTTTACCCCCTTTGCCATGCACTTTAATCAGGCGTTCAGAGACATCGATATCTTTCAACGTGAGTCCGACGAGTTCAGAGACCCGCAGACCAGATGAATAGAGCATAAATAAACACGTGTAATCACGCATCCCTTTTGGTGTGGTTTGATCAATTGCCGCAAACATCTTCTTGACATCATCGTCATATAAAAACTCCGGGGTGACCCGGGGGCGTTTAGGAAGCGTCACTTCTAAAAAAGGGTGTTTTTTGATTTCTTCTTGGTCGATTAAAAAGTAAAAATACGCCCGCAAGGCTGAGACCTTACGAATGACGGTTTGTGCGGGGTAGTGACTATTCAGTTCAGACATATAAAATTTCGCCGTCCGTTTGGACGCTTGATTTAGTTCGCCTAAATCTTCTCGCTCACAAAACCGTGCGAAATCTAAGACGTCCGATTGATAGGCCGTGGCAGTGTGCGTCGAGTATTGTCTCACAGCCACCAAATAGTCTTTAAATAATGTCATCCATTCTGCCGTTTTCATGGCCCAATTATAGCATGAAAAAAGCGCTTCAAGAGAAGCGCTTAGTGCCTTAAAGAGTGAATATGATGGCAGACATTGGCCACGCGGTCTGCCCGTCTTTCACGGTGACAAGTTCACCGTGCAACAGATCTTTGTATGTCCCGTCTGGGACGCTTAGGTGGGCGTGACCTTTCGCATCACTCAGGTTAAAGAGCCCGACCATTGTCTTTTCACCGTGCGTATACATGACTTCAACGCCGCCATTCGCATTTGTATACGTGACAGCGCCGTGACTCAAGGCGTCATCATCGGTCACTTTACGCAGCGTGCGAATCCAGTCGCTGAGATCTTCACCGTCTCTAGGTATCACATCTTTATCAAAGAGATCGGGTAAGTGCGGATCAGAGTATTCTCCGCCCATATAAATCATCGTTGACCCGCGCACGAAAAAGCTTAAGGCATGCCACGCTTTAAGCGTGTTGGAATTTTTGACCATGCCGGCAATTCGGCCAAAGTCATGGTTTTCTAAATTACGCATTTTGATGTAATTCTCTGGGTAAATTTCTTCTTGCATGTTTAAAAAATCGACGAACGCTTGGAGCGGTTTTTCACCTTTTAAATACCCTTCAAAATACGGATGGAGGTCGTAGTCATAACTCATGTCAAAGACTCGGTAAATTTCTCCTTCAGACAACGCACTAAATCCTTGGTCGCGAATCATTTTCGTGAAAAAGCCATGCGTCGTCTCAGAAAGCCATATGGAATCCGGGTCAACCTTTAATACTTCTTCTCTCGCTGCGTGTAAGAAACTCAAGGGTAAAATATTCGCCACGTCAAAGCGGAAGCCATCGACCCCCATTTTTGCATACATCACTAACGTATCAATCAGATAGGTCTCTAAGTCTTTTGACTGACTGTAGTCAAAATCGGTAATGTCCCACCAATCCGCGATCCGGTTGGTGTATTCCCCGGCCTCATTTTGATAGAACCATTCTTTGTGGTGTTCAAATAGCCAAGAATCATACGACGTATGATTAAAGACGATATCCATCATGAACTTCATGCCTGCATCGTGGGTCGACTTGATAAGTGCTTGAAAATCATCCATGGTTCCCAGTTCAGCGTTCATCGCACGGTAATCTTGGATGGAATACGGAGACCCCAATCCGCCTTTACGGTTTTTCACCCCAATCGGATGGACCGGTAAGAGATATAAAACGTCCGTCCCGAGGTCTTTAATGCGTGTAAGATCGTCCTTGACTGCCTGAAACGTTCCTGCGTTTGAATAGTTTCGTACATAGACTTGGTAAAGCATCGTATTGCGTAATGATTTAGAGGTGTTATTAGCCATGGTGTCACGTCCTTTCAAAGTCTTATTATATAGAAATAAGGGAAATTATGTAAGCGTTTAACTGAAATAAAAAGGACTTAAAATTGTAAAAACTCGGAAACCTTTCTATAATGACTTGAGAGGGACTTATGGCAACCATAAAAGATGTCGCAAAAAAAGCCAATGTCAGCGTCGCAACCGTGTCTCGCGTCGTCAACAATACGGGCTATGTTAATACTGAAACGAGAAACCTCGTGCTCGATGCGATCAAATCCTTGGATTACATCCCATCCGAACTCGCACGGAGTTTGTTTAAAAAACAATCGAATTTAATCGGCGTCATCATTCCTCATTTAACCACCTACTTCTACGGAGAACTCATCGAAGCTTTAGAAGATGCGGTGATTGATAAAGGCTACCGGTTAATGACGTTTAACTCACGCAATGATGCAGAGCGTGAACAGCGTTTTTTGAACGTGTTTTCGCAGTATCATATTTCAGGCTTGATTGTCGCCGCTCATCTCAATAAACTAAAAAGCTATCAAAAGCTCGCCTTACCCATGGTGGCGATTGATCACCACGTCTCCGACATGATTCCCTCCATTTCCAGTGACAATCAAATGGGCGGTGAACTCGCAGCCAAACATTTTCTTAAACGCTCAGCCAAAAAAGTCATTCACTTTAGAGGGGCATCCTTTTTACTCACTGTGAAAGACCGTGACCAAGGATTTAAAAAAACACTCGCCAAATCAAACATTCAAATCATTGATGCCGACCTTGATTTTAATACGCCTGATACAGAAAAAATTAAAGACACATTAAACGCCCACAAAGATGTCGATGGCATCTTTTGTGACGGGGACTTAATCGCCATGCACGTGATTAAAGTGGCAGAAAAAGTGGGCTTAAAAATACCGGAAGATTTTGAATTGATTGGCTATGATGATTTAGAGCTCAACCAACTGATGACTCCGACACTTTCAAGCGTCCAACAAGACATTGAACTGATTGCTAAAAAGGCCATTGAAAGTCTCATCGAATTGATTAAAGATTCCAAAGCCACCCTCCCAGATCACCAAACATTTCCCGTCCGCTTAATTGAAAGAGATTCTACAAACTAAATAGAAAAAAGGGCTCACTTGGCATGCAAGTGAGCCCTTTATTTTTACATTATTGGTTAGCGTCTGCGTATTTTTCATCATCCGCTTTAATCATTCGGTTGAGCGCGAAGCCAACCCCTGTCATGGCGTAAAACATCGGCGCTAAGGAAATGATTTGATCGTTGAAGACACCGGCAACTAAATAGGCAAAGATGCCCGTGAGCACCCCGAGTCCTAAGTATTCTGTCAGGGTGGCAAAATCACGTTTCCAATACACTTTAATCGAATCCCAGAAGTAAAAAAGATATAGACTCATCAAAGCAAGGAAAGCAACAACACCCACATTCACCGCAATTTGTAAGAACATATTGTGGGGTTTATCGTTAATTCCGTTTAAGGTGAAGCCATTTAAACGTCCTGAGAAATCACGTTGTGGGAAATTCAAAACGTACATGTCGGGTCCATAGCCCACGAAGAAAGATTCTGTGAGCATCGGAATCGTCCGTGACCAAATGTACCCACGGCCTGAAGCGACACGCTCTAACCCATCTAAAAGCTGAACACGAGGTGCGTTTACAGTGTCGGCGGATAATCCGCCCACACCCTGCACTTGCCACCCTTCAGGCGTTAAAAAGATATCAATGCCAGTGGCATAAAAGTCTGTTTCTAAGGCACTAGTTCCTGAATTAAATTGGAAGCTGAAACTCTCATAACCTTCTTCATTTAAGGTGAGTGCCCCAGATTCATTGATCCCCACAGTTAAAGGGGTACCATCTAAGTCAGTGAAGGATAATCCGCCAGAATCTTGTCCATACGTTAAGACGACGGATTTTTTATCGGTGATAATCTCAACTTCATAGCCGTCAATGTTAAATTCTTCGATATAAGCGGTTTCCGCGTCTTCTCCGCCTGGTGTGTCTAGTGACCCTTCTCCGGCTGGAGTTAAACCAACAAACTGACTGAGTGTCGTCCCGTTAGATGCTGTATTCATCACGACGAATAGTCCCACGAAAATCCCTAATATTAATACCATCTTCTTCCACTGCTTACGGGCTTCAAAAAACCACAAGGCCCCTAAGATGACAGCGGCAACCAACACGCCCATGAGTCCAGACCGAGCGTTCGAACCATACCAAGCAAAGACATTAAAGGCGAAGAAGATCGACGCAATCGCCACCGGTTTTGGTTCCTTCGCATACAAGATGAGCACCATGGAAATCGGCACCATAATCGCGGCGTAACTTCCGACAAAGTTCGTGTTATACATCGTTGCGTAAATCGTCCGTGGACCAAAGGTAAAGTTTAAGTTCCCAACTAATTCAGATAGCCGGGCCGGTAAAATTAAGCGTTGCACGAATTCCCAGCGGAATACGTCAAAGCCAAAGAATTGGGAAAATCCGATGAAAAAGACGAGGCCCCATAACACCCACAGTGACTTGACTAACACGTTCAAGTCTTTTTCCCGGCGGATTAAGTTAAATCCAACAAAGATAATGACGCCGTAAGCCATCATGACAAAGACGCCTTGGAATATCTCGATAAAGCCTCGAGCGGCTAACCCTAAATCTGGGGCATTCAGCCAGGATACTAAACTAAAGAAAATATAAATCCCTAATGGCACAACGAGCCAAAGCGGCCATAAAATCTTAATTTTTTTATCGAAATGTAACCACGCCATAATGAGGCTCGCGCCAATGGTCGTTAAAATGAACCAAATCGATTTCCAATACGAAAAGATGTCAAACCGGGTGTCTTGCCCAATCCACATGCTTTCTTCGAGTTCAGTGAGATCAATGACCGTTCCGCGCATCCACATCGGTAATATCGCGATAATGAAAAAGAGCGGAATGAGCCAGGCAGTGCTGTATTCATTTTTGCGGGATCTTTTAGATCTCCGTGCATAATTATTTTTTGCCATGTATTTATCCTCTTATCCGACGATGACATCCACTTCCGGGTATTCAACCGTTGATGGGTTGGTGGTTGGCTTGACAATGGTAATTAGCGCAATCAGCCCCACACGACCAATAAACATTGTAGCAATTAAGAGTCCTTTTGAAAAGAGACCGAGTTCGCCCGTAATCCCGAGCGACAGCCCAGTGGTTCCAAAAGCACTAATCGCTTCAAAGGCGAGCGCTCTTAAGGGGAGTGGTTCGGCGATCGCCATCATTAAGATAACGAGTCCAAGTAATAACCCTGCTGCAGTGACCACGATCAAGGAATTGTTGACACTTTCGTTATTAATGGTGACTTTGCGGTTTTTAAGCACTACTTTTGAGCGGCCTCTCGCTACGTTAAAGAGTTTTAAAAATACCATCATTAACGTAATCGTCCGGATGCCACCCCCAGCACTGTTCGGAGAACTCCCTAAAAACATGAGGAAGGTCATTAGCATCTGACTGGGCTCTGAAAAGCTCGTGACAGGGACGGTTGAAAAGCCCGCATTCCGGGTCGTTAAACTGACAAACAATAAATCAAAGATGCCTTGGATGACACTATCGGGCGCTGCACTTGAGGCGAAAAAGCCACCTTGAATCCACTCCACTAACGCAATTAGTAAAGCCCCGATAAGCCACACGCTGAGGTGTAAAAAGACAAACCATTTGGTAAATATTTTAAAACGGAATTTGTCTTCCCCGGTTTCTCTAGGTCTCTTCTTAAATTTCTCAATGACATATTGAGACATATCATAAAGCGGCCAAAATCCAACGGCCCCCAAAAACATCAAGGTCATCGATAAACTTAAAATGCCATAACTCGACCGGTACATAAACATACTATCGGCGCCTGGCGCAATATCAAATCCGGCATTCGTAAAGAGCGATATGACGGTAAATAACGATTGCCCGAGTGCTTGGCCCAAGGGAAATGTTCCGGAAAAATAGAGAATCGAAAAGAATATTAAAAAGGCGATGAATTCAGTTACCCCAATAATAATTAAGACGCGTTTAATGAACCCAACGATGCCGGCGCGTGACGTTTGATTTTGATCGATCATAATCATGTTACGACGGTTAAATCCAATGTCTTTATTGGCAAGCAGCCAATACGTTGCCAGCGCCATAATTAGACCAATACCACCAAATTGTATGATCACTAATAAAATGCCCATGCCAATGCCCGTGAGTGTTTGCCCAACCACCACCGGAGAAAGCCCCGTGGTCGAAATCGCACTCGCCGCC
>CAJXLP010000019.1 GCA_913056275.1 uncultured Mycoplasmatota bacterium | reverse complement strand
TAATGTGAATAAATTTTCGATGACTCCAACTTGGTAAGAATTTTCAACTCCAAGGGTCCCACCAAACACTAATCCTACTAATCCCCCCGCATGGATGGTCGCTTCAGTGACACTGGAAGAGTCACGGTAAGATAACACGCCAGTATTGAAACTATCGGTGATGGAGATGGTACTGCGGGCTCGCCCAATTAATCCACCTATTTGATATTTATCTGTGGTGGCAGGGGTGTACAAGACACTGAAATCTCCTGCATTAAACGATTCAGAAATGGTTATTGTTGTGGATGAATAATTTCGATTTACACCACCTAAAAGACCGCCCATAAATCCATTGGTGTTTGTAGTTGACCCGGTAATATTTCCATAGTTAGCGGATTGATGAATGCTCAAGGCACCCCCTGTTTGCATCCAAGCGACTAGTCCACCCGCCTGCTCAGAACCGATGATATTCATGCGGTTAGTCAAGGAATTCATCGTGACTGAAAAAGCCCCATCAGAGCCCCCTAAAAGACCGATGATACCTCCGATTCGAGCGCCCGTAGAGAGGATTTGACCAGTAGTTGATATTTGACTCATTGTCACAGATGCAGCGTCGATCGTCCCAATTAAACCCCCCACATTATTCGCCGCAGAGAGGGTTGTGTTTTGGACCGAAATGTCCGTGATTAAGTTGCTTGTACTGTCTTTGATTCGACCGACAAGAGTCCCCACGTTATCAACGGCAGTGACATCAAAATGGTCTAAGGTCAAATTTGAGATCGACGCCCCACTAGTGACTTCAAAAAGACCCACTGAACTACGTGTGGATTGGATGCTTAAGTTTCTTAGTGCTTTGGTTCCACCGTGGAATTCTCCTGTAAAGGTCCCTAAAATGACACTTTCAGTCGCATTAAGACTGGATAAATCAAGGTCTCTAGCAAGGACATACTTACGGTCCAATCCCCCCCGAGTCACAATGGGTTGATTGGCATCATCCACCAATTGGAACTCGGTATTTTCAGCAAAGACTAGATTGGGATCGGTGTTCATGATATTGAGTAAATCTTCAATGTAATAAATGGGAATGTACCCATCATTAATCAATGGTTTGATTACCAAACGAGGATGGGCGTCTTCTTCAAAACTGAGCCATGGGAAAGACCGCTGACCTGACCCATAAATCGACCAGGTGGTCGAGGTGTCTTCGGCAATATCCCATGCAGATTGATACGTCGAAATCGCCGTGATCGATACGTAATCGATTGGCGTGGCGTTCGCGTTCGTATAGGTTTCGTTTCGAATTAATCCAAAGGCACTGGGGGTGTTGAGGAAGTATACCCCAGCAAAAGTAATCTGGTTATCGAGATTACGGGATTCACCAATGATGGACCCTTGCTCCACACCGCCGATGATAGATCCACCGTTATACGCGTCGGTCAACTCAAATGTCAGAGCATTAGCATCGCCACTTAGCAATCCGACCAAGCCGCCAAGACTGGCTTCACTGCTGGGGCTGGATGCAATGACTCCGGAGTTGTAAACATTTTTGAATGTATGTGTGGTTCCGTCTGTGATGCGGCCAATTAACCCACCCGCATAGTCTTCAGAAGATACATTGGCGTGGTTGGCCACTTCATTGAGCGTTAACTTATTCGATCCGTCATAGCGGCCCATGAGGCCACCACTCTCGCTTGGGGAAGCAATATCTCCATCGATGCTCACCTGTGAGACGTTTACTAAGTCTTCGGCGAGACCAATGAGCCCACCGGCGACATTGACACCGCTCAAGGATATCTGTTTCACTTGAATATTTTCGAGTTTAACCGGGCCACTACTGCGGGCGATTAAGCCTCCCAGATAAAGAGGATTCCATGGAAATGAGGTTCCTCGTTGGGCAATATTAAAGTTTTCGATGGTAAAGTTGCGAAAAACCGCCCCGCCATCCGGATCATCTGGGGTTGAATTGGTGCCTCCAAACACGCCAAAGGAATTAAAAGGGGTTGCGTTTAGATGTTTAAGCGCAAAGAAATTCCCATCTAAAACTCCACCAAAAACATTCACGAGACTACTAAAATAAGTGCGGCCGCTGAAATCTATATCATTCACCAACACATACTTCCCATAAATGCTCGGCTGCGTGATGGTTTCAAAGGCTGTGTTGGCCGCAAATGAATGCAATTGGAATGAGTTATTAATGGCTTGCAAGTCACCAACGTTGGCAATGGGAATATACCCTTCGTTCATGAGGCTGTTAACCCGAGATTGTTGGACCACATTAAGCGTAATGACCGGCACATTATCCGGATCAAACACGGGAGGAGTAAAAATATCGTCGGGAGGAGTGGGTGTATTCACCGTTTGCGATCCTAAGCCAATTCGCTCAGTTCCCGCTTTCAATAAGCCTTCAAAATCACCAATGCCTCTGACATTTACGGCGATATACATTCTAAATTGGGTCGAGGGAACTTTATAGGATGCTCCAGTCACGTTTTCCATCAATGTAAAGTTACGATTATCGGACGAAATAAACCAATCGTATTCCACGGTCGCATCTTTTGGGGCAATGGCGACGGTTAAGGTTTCACCGACTCGCACATCCCCACCAACAACCAGTTCTTCGAGTTCAATACACGGCGCAGTGTCATTTAAAACAGCTTGGATAAGCGTGACCGATGCATTGAGTGACTGAGAAAAATCAAACGGTGATGCGTCACATGTTTGATTCGGTAGATAGTAGCCTTTAAAGGCGTCTGGTTCAACTGGTAAACGTTGTAAATCAAGCGTATCGCCCGGATCTAAAGTGTATCTCTCTAATAAATCCCCAGTTTCAGTTTCGATTGTCACCGTAATCCGATCTTTAGGGTTTACATCAACGGATGCTTCGAGCGTGCCTTCATATGGGAATTGACCGGTGACTTCCACGGTGATGGTTTGATTTTCGGCGGCTTCTGGGATGACCAACGATGAATCTTCACCGATGACTTCACCGTCTAACCGCCACCTCACTAAGACATCTGCATCTTTAGGTGTGATTTCTAGCGTGGCGGTGGACCCGACGTCTTGACCGCCCGTAATTGAAATCTCACTTAATGATTCACACAAAATGTCTGTTTCAGCCACTTTAAAAAGTGTCATCGATGCACTAAGCAGAGTGGTGTCATCGAGTGGTTCACTACACACATCGTTGCGTTCAACAAAATATTCACCGAGTTCTAAATAGGTTTCAAGCGCTAAAACATCACTGCCATCTTCGACTGTAATCGTTTCAATGAGTGTGCCGTCTAATCCGCGAATGAATACTTCAATCCCTGTTTCTAAAACAGGGGTATATTTCGCATACAAGGTGGTAGACTCCGTAATGATCGCTGCTTCGTTAGGGATCGTCAAAGTTGAGTCCAAATAATAGCCTTCAAAGCTGAATCCTTCAGGAACCTCGAGATTCAAGGCACTTAAATCAAGCGACTCAATGAAGGTAAACGTTTGACCATCAATCGTTAACACTTTTTCGATGGGGCTTTCTGCATTCACGGTCACGTTGATTTCATCAAACGCACGGTTATCTTCAGAGCGCACGCGAACCGTTGTTGTCCCGGGCCCAACCGCGATTAAAGTCCCAGCTTCAAACTGAACCACCGAATCATCCAGTGATTCATAAATCACAGAGTCATCAACACCGTCTAAAGTCACCGTTAGAAACTGTGTGTCGCCGTTTTCTAAGATGACATCAGACTCTAAAATATCAATTAACGGTTCATCTTCGGTCGATGTCATGAGGGCTAAGCCACCAAAAAAAGTGATCAGTAGCGCACCGACCCCACCAAAAATCCACCAAAAAATTATTTTACGACGCTTCTTTTTCTTTTCCTGAATCGAATGTACTTCAGGCGAATTATTAGACTGCATAACGTTTCCTCCATTATTCGACACGTGAAACTAATCAGTAAAATTATACCAAATTTGAATTGAATTTAAGTGCTTATACACGAAATATTAGATTTTTTACGTGATCAACCCTATGGAGATTGTATGCAACATATTTAATCGATGACGAAGTCACTCATTTAGACGTATAATGAAGGTATGAAAACCAACTTGTCTCACGCATACCTCACCATGCGCAATCAAACGTATCACATTGTCGAACGTTCACTTTATTTAGCCATGCAGTCATTAATGACTGCTGACTTAACGACGAAAAACATCAATACGCTCTACCAAATTTCACGAATTATAAAACAACGGCCCAATGCATCGCTTTCAGACATTGCTGAAGCGGCGAATTTTACGATTAATACGTATTCGAAACGGATTCAACCGCTCATCAAAAAAGGATTACTTGATACAACTAAAGATGCGGCTGATCAACGCATCCACCATCTTCAATTAACTAAGTCTGGGGCACAGCAATTAGCCCTCTATGATTCACTCGTCGCCCGATTGGTAAAAAAAATTAGTCAATCAATGAATGTATTCGAATTACTCCAGTTTATTCAAAGCTTAAAAAAGGTCGCAAATGCCTTAAGTGAAACGCCTTTGAAGTTTCCCAATGTTTTTACACAAACACGAATCATTGAACAAGCGGGCCAGGCGCTTAACCAAATTTATGTCAAAGTTTTAGAACGGGATGAAAAGGTCCTTAGTATCTACTTTCCAACGCTTAATATCCGGACGGTCCGGGTATTAATCGAAATTTACTTGCACAGTCAGTGGGGCCCTGTGACACACAGTGATTTGTATGGGTATTTAGGCGTTCCCAAACCGACACTTTCACGCATCATTAATCAACACCCCGCGTACATCCATAAAAAAACGGACAAATCGGACCATCGGGTCGTATATTTGTCCGTGAAACAGGAATGGCATCCTGGGTTGGAAGCGTTTATGGAAGGCCGCCTGCAAACCTATGAAGATACAAAGACGGCCGTAAAAAAATCCGCCTTTAAGCGGATTTTAAAAGTTTATCAGTTGCTAGATGAGGTACTCAAAGACGTGACTCAAAAGCCCCCTCACATGCACGATGCAAAGTCCTCGTTATAAAGCGCATAAAGCCTGACATCTTCTAAGACGGGGGCTTGCAGATTGACGGGAAAATCCGGACAACTGTTGGAGGCGTAATAGCCAGAAAAATTTGGATCATCCAGATTGGTTAAGACAAAATTAATCGGCGTCCCGTGATAAATGACGGTCTCTTTGATGATACTTCCAGTGGAATCATAGACAATTAAATCATAGGTACTGGTGTTTCGCTCAAGGCTTGGGATATTCGCAAAAAGTGTCACGTCTTCTTCAATCTTAGATTGCGTAAAGGGTTCTTCAAAGTCCGCATCTAAATAAAACCCTTCAAACGATTGAAAGGGATACAGTTCTGGTTCTAAAGACTCTAAGGATACCGCCCGGTCAAAGGTAAAGGTTTCACCGTCAATGGTCACATCAAACGGTTCAATGCGGGGTTCATATGATTGCCAAAGATCATAGCCCACCAGTCCCCCGATGAGCGCGATAAATAAAACAGCAAGTCCTTTGATATACATTGAATCACATCCTTTATCCCTGCATGTGTCTCTTCTTCTCACCTTAACAAGTTCTCCCTTTTAATTAAACTCATAGGCGCTTATTTAGAAAAATTGTAAATAACCGTTAAATATTTTAAATCGGTTTGACAACGCTTTCATCGGTTGCTATACTACATCTACAATTTAAACTTATCGCACTGAGACGGAGGTCTGCGAAAATCATCAATTTATTTGATGTTATTTCGGAGGCCTTTTATTTTAGGCGAAAATAAGGAAAGGAGCTACACATGTATTCAGTACTGGAACAAATCATCGCAGAATTTTTTGGCACCATGTCCCTCCTGATCTTTGGGGCTGGCGTTGTCGCAAACGTCGTCTTAAAAGGCACTAAGGGAAACAACTCAGGATGGATCGTCATCGCATTTGGATGGGGGTTAGGCGTTGCCTTATCCGTCTATGCCATCAACTACATCACGGGCGCACACATCAACCCAGCCGTCACCTTTGCACTCTTGGTCGATGGTCAAATGGAACTCGGAACCGCACTCGGCTATATGGCTGCACAATTCGTCGGTGCCGGTGTGGGGTCTGCCATTGTCTTTTACATGTATTATCCACACTTTAAAGCGGAGGAAGATGCCGGCGCAAAACTCGCGGTCTTCTCAACGGGTGCCGAAATCCGGAACACACCGGCGAACTTTTTCTCAGAAGTCGTTGGTACATTCATGTTGCTATTCGGAATCCAAGGCATCTTTGCTGCGGGGAACGAAGTCACCGCAGGCGTAGGTCCCTTACTCGTTGGTTTACTCGTCGCCGTCATCGGGCTTTCCTTAGGTGGAACGACCGGGTATGCGATTAACCCAGCGCGTGACTTAGGACCGAGAATTGCCCACTTCTTACTCCCAGTTCCAGGTAAAGGATCATCCGATTGGAACTACAGTTGGATCCCTGTTGTTGGACCATTCGTTGGGGGAGCTCTCGGCTTACTCACCTATCACGCCGTATTCTCAGGCGCAGCATTAGGCACATTATTTATTATGCTCGCGGTATTTGTCGTCTTGCAAGCCGCAACTTTCTTTATCAAACTAGACGGACAAGCATAAACTCGATTTCAATATTTTAGATTTAAAGGAGGCACCACATTATGGACAAACGCTATATTATGGCGCTTGATCAAGGAACCACAAGCTCGCGCGCGATCCTTTTTGATCACGATGGAAAAATAAAAGGGGTGGCCCAAAAAGAATTTACTCAGTATTTCCCAAAACCGGCGTGGGTGGAACACGATGCCAATGAAATTTGGCTATCGATTCTCTCCGTCATGTCCGATGTCTTAAGAGACACCGGGGTAAGTCCCAAAGAAATTGCCTCAATCGGGATTACCAACCAACGCGAAACCGCGGTCGTTTGGGACAAAAATTCCGGACGTCCCATCTACAACGCCATTGTCTGGCAGAGTCGTCAAACGATGGACATCTGCGATGACTTAAAAGCCCAAGGATTAGAACCCACCTTTAGAGAAAAAACTGGCCTCGTCGTCGATGCGTACTTCTCTGGGACCAAAGTGAAATGGATTTTAGACCATGTCGAAGGCGCCAGGGAAAAAGCGGAAAAAGGCGATTTACTCTTCGGTACGATGGATACGTGGGTCATCTGGAAACTTTCCGGTGGGAAAGCCCATGTGACCGATTACTCCAATGCTTCAAGAACCTTAATGTATAACATTTACGATTTGCAGTGGGACGATGAGCTCCTCAAATACTTAGACGTGCCCAAAGCCATGCTTCCAGAAGTTAGACCATCATCTGAAGTTTATGCAAATACTGTTCCCGTTCACTTCTTCGGTGAAGAAGTGCCCATTGCAGGCGCTGCTGGGGATCAACAATCTGCCCTCTTCGGCCAAGCATGCTATGAACCAGGTATGGCCAAAAATACATACGGCACCGGCTCATTCTTATTGATGAACACCGGGGAAAAAGGCATCAAATCGAAAAATGGACTCTTAACGACCTTAGCGTGGGGCGTTGATGGCAAAGTGGAATACGCCCTTGAAGGCGCCATCTTCGTCACTGGGTCAGCCGTTCAATGGTTGCGTGATGGTCTGAAAATGATCACCGATGCGTCGGAAACTGAAGGCCTCGCCAAAGACTTAGAAAGCAATGACGGCGTGTACTTAGTCCCCGCATTTGTGGGACTCGGTGCCCCGTATTGGGATTCCAATGTCCGCGGCGCACTCTTTGGCATTACCCGCGGAACCAACCGCGAACAAGTGGCCCGTGCCACTTTAGAAAGTATTTGCTACCAAACCAACGATGTCTATCTTTCGATGAACGATGACTCGGGCATTGAACTTAAAACATTACGCGTTGATGGTGGCGCTGTCAAGAACCGTTTCCTCATGCAATTCCAAAGTGATATCTTAGGCGTGCCTGTGGAAGTGCCAACCATCCAAGAAACCACCGCGTTAGGGGCTGCTTACCTTGCAGGCCTCGCCGTTGGCTTCTGGAAAGATCGCGCAGAAATCGCCAAACAATGGGCGATTGAAGATACGTATCATCCAAAAATGGATGCCGCGGATCGCGATGAATTATATAAAGGCTGGCAAACTGCGGTTAAAGCCGCCCAAGCCTTTAAACTGTAACGCACAATTTAATCATTCAAGAGAAGAGAGAAAAGAGTCGCGAGCCCTTCGCGTACTCTTTTCTCTTTTTATTACAGATGATTCAGGCGTGGTAAACGACCTGTTTCAAAGAAAGGAACTGTATGATTGATGTACTCATCATAGGTGCAGGAATTACCGGCACCGCCATTGCCAGGGAACTCTCTAAATACGATCTAGACGTGGCTGTCCTCGATAAAGAAGTCGATGTAGGAAACGGTGCCACAATGGCCAACAGTGCCATCATCCATAGTGGCCACGACCCAAAAGAAGGCTCTTTAAAAGCGCAACTCAACGTGCGTGGGAATGCGTTATATGACACCCTTGAAACTGAACTGAATATTCCCTTACTAAGAACAGGGGCGTATTTAGTCGCGCATAACGATGAAGAAAAGGCGACACTTAGAACGCTGCGAGCCCGCGCCAAAGCAAACGGTGTCCCGTTTGAAGAAGTCTCTTTAGA
>CAJXLP010000018.1 GCA_913056275.1 uncultured Mycoplasmatota bacterium | reverse complement strand
ACAATGCAGATAATGGCGGTTTTTATAATCTTATTGCTGATGAAAATAACAACAGATCAAAATGGATTTTAGAAACTGGGGTGCTTGGTGTTGATGATTCTGAAATAAATAATCAAAGTATAAGCATCTATCCTAATCCAGCATTAAATAATTTTACGGTTAGTTTAAACGGATTTCAAAAGGCAACAATTATGATTAATGATGTTCTTGGAAAAGTTGTTTTTAGCCAAGATATTTCATCAAATAAAAGCTTAATTGAAATAGATAATCGTTTTTAATACGGCTATACACAGCCGCGCCGTTATTCAATATGAAGTAATTGACGAAGGGGAGTTCGTCCATGTACTTTTTAATCAGTTGAAACGGACGACCCGTCGCAATGACAAGTTCTATCCCTTTTTGCTGGGCCGCATGTAAAATTAAGCGAGTATTTTCTGTAACCTCGAGATGATTTTTAAGTAATGTGCCATCTAAATCTGAGACAATGGTTTGAAAGTGTGCGTTCACTAGAAGCTCCTTAATCAGTCGGTTAAAAGGTTACCTTATCACATATCAATTTATGTTTCTAACAGTTCTTCAGACGCTCTGCGTTTAAATTGGTTCATGTAAAGCGTTTGGTAGTATCCATCATTTTTAAGGAGTGCCTCATGCGTCCCTTGTTCAATGATTTGTCCGTTTTCTAAGACAAGGATGCGGTCGGCTTTCACAATTGTGCTTAAGCGGTGAGCAATCACGAAGGTGGTCCGGCCTTTCATGACCGTATCAATGGCTTTTTGAATCGATTCTTCGGTTTCCATATCGACACTCGATGTCGCTTCATCCAAGATGAGTATTTTGGGATCAGCCAGCAAGGCTCGGGCAAAGCTGATGAGTTGTTTTTGGCCGACCGATAAAAGCCCGCCGCCTTCCCCCACTTCGTTGTCATAGCCTTGGTCAAACTTCTTAATGAATAAATCAGCTTCTACGAGTTCGGCCGCTTTTTCGACCTCTGCGTCACTTGCCTCAAGTCGGCCGTAGCGAATGTTTTCGCGGATGGTTCCGCTAAATAAATGCGGGTCTTGTAAAACGTAGCCTAAAGAATCATGAAGCCAAGCGGTGGAGCGGTCTTTATAGTCAATCCCATCGACTAAGACACGCCCGCTCGTCGGTTCATAAAACCGGCAAATCAAATTCACAATCGTACTTTTCCCGGCCCCGGTATGTCCGACTAAAGCAATCGATTCACCGGCCGTGACGTCTAAGTTGAAGTGTGCAAGTACGGTTTCACCGTTTTTGTATTTAAACGTCACATCATCAAAGGTGACTTGGCCCGTTAAGCTTTCCCAGTTCTCTTTTTTTGGCTCATATAACGTGCCGTACGTACGAATGACGGCGTCTGTATCTTGAATATCGACCGGGTGTTCTATTAAAGAAATAATCCGTTCTGCAGAGGCTTGCGCTTGCTGGAAACGGGCTAAGATATTCGCCAGTTGCATGACCGGGTCAAAAAACTGGAGGACATAACTTAAGAAGACGTACAAAGTGCCAATCGTAATGACTTGACGGGATACGTCGATGCCCCCGTAATAAAAGATGAGGCCGGTCGCGATCGATGAGACAAAGATAATACTGGGCAGATAAAGCCCAGAAAAGATGGCCGCTTTCACACTCGAGGTGCGCATGCCTTGGGTAAGGCCCGTAAAATCGGTAAAGTTTTGGTCTTCTAAGACGAGCGTTTTCGTCGTTTTTGCCCCGCCCAACGATTCGTTATAGGCGCCCGTAATCTTTGAATTGATTTTGCGGATTTCGCGGTAGGCTTTTAAAATGCGGATGCGAAAGAAAATACTTAAATAGACTAAGACAGGCAAGACGGTTAAAACAATCAGTCCAAGTTTTAAGTTAATCACGAGCATCGCGACCGATAGCCCGATCATCATCAGGGAGCCCCAGACCAGGTCAATAAAGCCCCACGCTAAGATGTCTGACAGTTTCCGTGAATCCGACGTCATGCGGGCCATGATCCAACCGACAGGGGTTTGATCGTAATAACTAAAGGGCAGACTGTGCAGTTTTTTGAAGGCTTTTTCGCGGATAAAGTACGCAAGGTGCGTTTCAATTTTGCCCGCAAAGTGAATAAACCCAAACACCGTCGTTCCAATCGCAAACATATAAAAGACATAGCCACCGATGAACACCGGTAAAAAGTCTAAACTGCCGGAAGCGATAATCGTATCAATGCCAAAGCGATTGAGTAGGGGATAGCCAATGTCTGATAGCGCTAAAACACTCGCCATCAATAACGCAATGATCAGCTCTTTTTTTAACGGCGCTAAAAAACTTAAGATTTTTTTCCAAACCGAGAGGTCAAACGACGTCTCGGAAAACTCTTCTTCGTCGATGTAATCCATCGCCATATTAAATCCCCCCTTTCACAGTGGTTTCTTGAAGATTGGATTGAATGGCCCAGAGCCGTTGATACATGCCCGCTTCTTTAATCAGCGAATCGTGGGTGCCTTGTTGAACAATTTTACCGCCATCAAGGACAAAGATGCGGTCGGCCTCTAACGCGGTGGTAATCCGGTGAGTAATCATCAAGACGGTGGAATCTTTAAACGTCGTTTCTAACGCTTCCCTGATCTTCCGGTCGGTTTCAGTATCGACTGCAGAAAGCGAATCATCAAACATCAGGACTGGTTTTTCCCCGAGTAACATCCTAGCAATCGCGAGCCGTTGTTTTTGACCACCCGATAAGGTGACGCCGCGTTCCCCGACGACGGTGTCATAGCCCTTTTCAAATTGTTGAATGTCAGTATGCACACTCGCCGTATTTGCTGCATCTAAAATGCGGCCTTTTGGCAGTTTGCGGTTCATGATGGCAATGTTGTCATAGACGGACCTGGAATATAAAAACGGTTCTTGCAAGACCATGCCAACTTGACGTCTTAAGTGCTTTTTATTGATCGATTCAATCGGGATGCCATCGATCGTAATCGTCCCTGAATCAATGGGATATAGTCTCAATAAAAGTTTTAATAAGGTTGATTTGCCCGACCCCGTACGGCCAATCAGCGCAACGCGCTCACCGGGTTTAATTTCTAAGTTAATGCCCTCTAATAAATGTTTCGTGTCATCGGAAAATTGAAACGAGACATCTTTAAAGACGATATGCCCTTTAATATCGGGCGTATTCTCACTGTCACCCACGTGCTCTGAGACTTGTGAGAGAATGTCTTCAATGCGGTCTAGGGCAACACTGGTCTTACCGAAATCGGCGATGATCCGTCCGAGTTGTCTAATCGGCCAGACAATCAGGCCCAGTAAACTTAAAAAGGCGATGAACTGGCCGGTTTGGAGGTTACCGTTTAAGACTTGGACGATGCCGATGCTCGCAGTCAGCGCGTATTGCCCGAATATGAGAAAATCAGTCCCACCCCAAAACCACGCCATCAAATGAATCAGATGGAAGGTTTTATCGCGAAAGCTTTCTGATTTCGTTTGAAATTTATTCACTTCGTGAATTTCGTTATTAAAGGCTTTGACCACGCGGACACCCGTCATCGATTCTTGGACGGTCGTCGTCATCGTACCTTCGGCTTCTTCGACGTCTTTAAAGACGGTCTTTACTTGTTTGAAGTAAACGAAAGACAAGCCAAATATGACCGGCGCAATAAATGAGGATACCAAGGTCATCAACGGATTCATTTGATACATTTGAAATAAGGCAAAGGCCATGAGCGAGGCCATCCGGACGACTTCGACGAGTTGTTCACCGATGAACGTCGTATACGTTTCCACATCGGTGGTCACCCGCTGGATGAGATCGCCGGTTTCCGAATGTTGGTGATAGTCATAGGAGAGGTTTTGCAGGTGGGAAAAGAGTTTGTTGCGCATCCGGTAGGCGGTCGCTTCGACAAAGTGCGCGTGGATGACCCGGCGGGTAAATATGATGAGCATCCGGACCAGCGTAAAGCCCACAGAGACGACCGCGATCAAGATGAGCTCGCGCTCGATGGTGGGCGCGACTAACAGCCTTGCGATAAAGCCTGGGAGGTTAGACGGCTCGTTGCCGAACGTGACGTCGATGATGTGTTGAATAAAAAGCGGCGTAATGGTCCGGAAGTATTGGAGTATAAAAATGAGCGCGAGGCCTAAGACGTAATAGCGAATATTGCCCCGCATAAAGCGCGTAAACTGTTTGTATTTAATCATCATTTTTCCTTTGGTAAATCCATAAAAAAACCACAGCCCAAGTCCATGAGCTGTGGATGTCACATGCTAATGTGTGGGTGGATTTAGGCGAATTTGAGCGTGTTTAATGCATATCTTACAGTCGTACTGTGACTCAAATTGTCCATAATATCCACCTCAATCTCTTGATTTAACACTGTAAGTTTAGCACGAACGAAAGCCCTTTACAATGCTTTTTAAAGCGCAAATTGTGCATGATAAAGGTCACTGTAAAAGCCTTTTTCTAACAGCAATGTGTCGTGCGTGCCTTGTTCAATCAAGGCGCCTTCTTTAATCACTAAGATTTGATCGGCGTTTTGAATGGTTTGCAAGCGGTGCGCAATGACGATCGACGTGCGGTTTTTCATGAGCACGTTGAGACTGGCTTGAATTTTCGCTTCCGTGCGCGTGTCAATGCTTGATGTCGCTTCATCCAAGATAAGTAAATCCGGGTCGTTGAGGAGGGTTCTGGCAATGCTGATTAACTGACGTTCGCCTTGCGAGAAGTTCTGACCGCCTTCTAAGACGAGCGTGTCATAGCGGTCAGGCAGTTTCGTAATGAAGTCATGGGCGCCACATTTTTTCGCCGCATCAATGACTTCTTCACTCGTCGCATCTAAATCCCCATAGCGAATGTTTTCATAGATGGATCCTTTAAAGAGATGCGTATCTTGTAACACGATGCCGATGCGTTTTCTTAAGGCATCGCGCTGGACGTGTTTGATATCAACATCGTCAATCTTAATGGCGCCACCGTTGAGTTCATAAAAGTGATTGAGCAGTTTAATGAGGGTGGTTTTACCCCCACCCGTCGGACCGACAATGGCGATGATGCTGCCGGGATCTGCCTGGAAGGTAATGTCTTTTAAGATGGGCGTGCCTTCGACGTAGGAGAAGTCGACGTGTTCGAACGTCAGTTTGCCTTCCACATGCGCAAGTGCCTCGGTTTCATCCGGCTCGTATTCACTGGTCGTATCCATCATCTCAAAGACCCGCTCTGCCCCGGCGATGCCTTGCATAAGCGTATTAAAGAGTTGACCAATTTGTGAAATCGGTTGGATAAATTGTCGCGAGTACTGGCTGACCCCAGAAATATCTCCAATACTGACGAATGAGACGCCAAACTGGAGATATAAAAAGCCCCCAACGGCGACCACCGATAAGTAAATGAGGTTGTTAAAGAAATGGATGAATGGCCAGAGTAATCCCGAATATAGCTGCGCTTTAAAGGACGCGTTTTTTAAGGTTTCATTTTCTCTGGCAAATTCGTCGATCATTTCCGGTTCGTGGTTGTATAGCTTCACGACTTCTAAGCCCGTAATGTCTTCTTCGATGATGCCGTTTAAGGAGGCCAGTGAGACTTGTTGGTCCATGAAGTACTTCCGGCTCTTTTTGGAAATGAAGATGATCATCCCAAAGAGGATTGGCATGAAGGCAAAAACAATGAGACTAAGGGCCCAGTTGAGGCGAATCATTAAGACGGTCACACCGACTAAAACGATCAACGTATTGACAAACTGCACCAATGACTGGGCCATGGCGTTGTTAATAAGTTCTACGTCATTGGAAATCCGGGAATTAATGTCTCCAGCCCCTTTTTCATCAAAGTATGAAACGGGCGCATCTAAGAGTGAATCAAAGGCATCACTGCGGATTTTTGCGATCGCATTTTGACTGATTCGCACCATGAAAAAACGACTTAAATAGCGGACTAACGCGTTGATGGCCGCAAAGGCAATCATGAACAACGCAATCCGCAGTAAGCCATCATATTCCCGCGTGACGATGTATTCATCGATCGCAAAGGAAAATAACGTCGGGATCAACGTATTGAGGATGGTGGCGGCAATCAGTGCAATGATGATAAAGACAATGGCAATCTTGGCGGGACCTAAATAACTCAAGATGCGTTTAATGGTGGGCCAAATGGCTTTTGGTTTCACTTTTTTGGCAGGACCACGCCGGCCCCAACGGGAGTTATTTTCAACTTTGTTGACGTCAACCAATGCTTTTAAATCATCTTTTAAATCACTTTTCCCTTTAAGCACTGACATTTTGACCTCCTTGTGAGGCGACGATTTCTTGATACACCGAACTCGTCTTCAAGAGTTCATCATGGGTGCCCACGCCATCCATCGTGCCGGAGTTTGTAAGCACTAAGATTTTATCAAGGCGTTTGGCGGTCGCAATCTTTTGCGTAATGAGTAAGAGCGTCGGTTTCGGAGAAATCCCGTCGATTGACTGAATAATCGCTTTTTCAGTGGCCGTATCTACGGCACTCGTTGAATCATCCAAAATGAGCACTTTCGGGCGTTTGTGCAGCGCTCTAGCAATCGAGACGCGTTGTTTTTGACCGCCTGAGAGGTTGGTGCCTTTGGCGGCGGTGAGACTATTTAAGCCAGCGTCTTCTTTTTCGATGTAAGGGGTGAGTGACGCTTCACTGGTGGCTTGTTCCACACTCTCATACGTCGCATCCTTACCTAAAGCGATGTTCGTGCCAATGGAGCCTGAAAAAATGTGGGCCGTTTGCGTCACATAGCCAATTTGATCGCGTAAGTGGTGAATGTCGTATTCTTGAACCGGCACGTCATCCAAATAAATCGTGCCAGAAGACACTTCATAAAGCCGCGGAATGAGCCGCGTGAGTGAGGTTTTTCCTGACCCCGTTGACCCCACGACGGCGAGACTTTCTCCCGGTTTTAACGAAAACGAGATTTGGTCGATCGCCGGGGCACTAGACGCGCCGTATTGAAAGCCAACCTGATCAAAGCGTAAAGCGCCTTCAACGGCCTGTGTGACGGGATGATCGGGCGTGTAAATGTAATCGTTTTTCAGCATGACTTCTTGAATCCGTTGGGCACTGACTTCCGCCCGCGACACAAAGATTAAAATCATCGCGAACATCATCAGGCCGATGAGGATCTGCTGGGAATATTGGGCAAAAGCCATAATTAACCCAATCCGTGGGAGCCCATTGGCAAATAAACTCGGATTATTTTGCGTCAAGTAAATTTGGGCAAATACTAAGATGAGGGCAATCCCTAAGTTAAAGATCATAATGATGATTGGCTCAGCGGCCGCTAAAATACTCTCAGCCGCAGTATTTACTTCTTTGTAGTGATCGTTTACCTTTTTAAACCGCTCTTGTTCGTAGTCCTGGGAGACGAACGATTTGACGACTTGCGGCGCATTGGCATTTTCTAAGACGACATTATTAATGTCATCCAATGCCCCTTGGACTTTTTTAAACTTCGGATACGCTTTTAATAATATGACGATGAACGAGATGATCAGTAAGGGCATCGTCACGTAAAAGATTTGCGAGAGTAAGAGTGAGGTTTGCAGCGAAAGCACAAGCCCAACGATGACCATGAGCGGCGCTCTGACCACGATTCTTAACATCATCACAAAAAACATTTGGACGCGTTGAATGTCACTCGTGGCAGTCGTAATGAGTCTTGATTTTTTTAAATCATCGACGTTTTTAAACGACAGTGATTGAATGTGCGTGAAGAGGTCTTCGCGTAAATTCATAATGGCGTGTTGGCCCACGTAGTTCGAGGCGTAATTATTCACAAGCCCGGTCCCCGCTCCGAGTAAGGCAAGGCCAATCATAATGAGTGACCGGTTAATCAGCATCGTCATATTGCCATCGGGTATCGCTTGATCGATGATATCAATCATAATAAAAGGAATTAAAAATCCGATGATGACTTGCAAGAGCATGGCGGTAATGGCGAGCCACAAGTAGCCTTTATAGCGGGTCGTGTATTTAATCAGTGAGCGGATATTTTTCATGCTTTGACTCCCCTTTGTAAGATGCGTAAATAAAATTGGAACGTCGCGTGCGCATCCTCATACGTCTTCGATCCTTCAATCACACGGTGTAGTTCACCGTTTTTAATGCGTAAATATAAAATGTATAAATCAGTTTGTTCAACTAAAGATAAATGCTTCACTGCATCCGTATTCACATGACTTAAGACTTTTTGAATGAATGAGATACGGCCCTTTTCATGGGCCATTAAATCAAGCCCCACGAATTTGCGTTCATTAAACAGTTTCCCATACACCGCCTGAAAGTCCGACGTTGTAAAAAACAAATAATCTTTTTCAAAGGAGTCTTCAAACAGTGAAAAAAGCGTGTAGGCATGACTTTGAACTTGCTGCATTTTATACGTCTCGAATCGTTCAATGAATGATTCATAGACATGCAGAAGCAAATCTTGTAAGTGCTCAAAGTACTGATAAAAAGACCCTCTGGGAATTTTTGAGGCTTTCACAATGTCAGACACCGTGATGTCTTGAATGGGGCCCGCTAAAATCAGACCGACAGTGGATTCTAAAATATGGGTTTGTTTGGCGGGGCTTAAGTTGAGGAAGGTCGGCTTAGGCATAAAACTCCTTAAATAGTGACAAAATGTCGCTTGTTAAAGTAAAAACAAAGCCTACGCGTGTAGGCTTTAATGACTGTTACTTCGATGTCTTTTTGGCCGCCGGTTTCTTAGCGGCTGGTTTCTTAGCGGCCGGTTTTTTCGCCGCTGGCTTTTTTGCGGTGGATGCTTTCGCGGCGGGTTTTTTCGCCGCTGGCTTTT
>CAJXLP010000017.1 GCA_913056275.1 uncultured Mycoplasmatota bacterium | reverse complement strand
GTTCAGTATCTGCTAAATCATCCACCTTAACTTGAATAAGTGTGCGTGTTCCTGGATTCATGGTCGTATCAAATAACTGGTCGGCGTTCATTTCACCGAGCCCTTTAAAGCGTTGAATGTTTTTTAATTTCCTTGTTTTTTGGAGGGCGTCTAAGGCGTCGTCATCCCATAAGTATTCGGTTTTCGGTTTGGCTTTTTCAGTATAGGTAACTTTATATAAGGGCGGACGCGCAATGTAAATTTTACCGGCTTCCACGAGTTGCCGCATGTAGCGGAAGAAAAAGGTGAGCAACAAGACTTGAATATGGGCCCCATCGGTATCGGCATCGGTCATGATGATGATTTTATTGTAGCGGCATTGCGCCAAGTCAAAATCAGCGGCCAGTCCGGCCCCAATGGTATGAATGATGGTGGTGATTTCTTCGTTTTTTAAGACGTCTTCAATTTTTGCACGTTCAGTATTGATGACTTTTCCGCGGAGCGGTAGGATGGCTTGGAACCGCCGATCGCGCCCTTGTTTGGCACTGCCTCCTGCTGAGTCCCCTTCCACTAAGAAGAGCTCTAAGTGTTCCGGGTCTTTCCATTGAGCTGGGGCCAGTTTGCCAGATAATAACGGTTCTTTTTTCCGGCTTTTCTTTTCCATGCGTGCTTCATCACGGGCTTTTCGCGCTGCTTCTCGGACGTTTTGAGCTTTTAATGCCCGGTCGATGAGGTCTTTGGTGAGGTTCGGATTTTCTTGAAAATAGAAGGTGAGTTTTTCACTGACGACTTGATCGACGGCATTGCGCGCTTCACTGGTGCCGAGTTTATTTTTAGTTTGCCCTTCAAACTGCAAGAGTGGTTCCGGCACTAAAATGGATATAATCGCCGTTAGACCTTCACGAATGTCTGCACCTTCTAATTTCTTTTTCCCGTTTACGATGTCGAGCGCTACTGCAAACTCGTTAAAAATTTTGGTGAGGGCAGTTTTAAAGCCAGTTTCATGAGTTCCCCCGTCTCTGGTTCGCACGTTATTGACAAAACTTAAAATTTGATCGGAAAACGCCGTGGTAAATTGCAAGGCAACTTCCACGTGAATGCCACCCGATTCACCGTCGATAAATAGCGGCGCGTGAATGGCTTTTTTGGTTTGATGGAGATACTCAATGTAAGAAATCAATCCATCGTGGTATTGATAGGTGACGTCTTGTTTAGAGCGTTCATCGCGCAAGCGAATGGCGAGGCCTTTGATTAAAAAGGCACTTTCACGGAGTCGCTCTTCCAAGGTTTGAAAATTGTACACCGTGGTCGAAAAGAGATCGGCGAGTGGTTTAAAGTGAACACGCGTTCCTGTTTTCTTCGAGGGTCCAAGTTCTTTTAACGCGGTTTTTAAGACGCCACCGTCGGCAAATTCCATTTGGTAATGCGTGCCGTCACGAAAGACGTCAATGGTCAAAAACTCCGATAACGCGTTGACGACACTGGCGCCCACACCGTGTAAGCCGCCAGATACTTTATAGGCACTGCCTGCCTGGCCGAATTTACCGCCCGCATGCAGTTTCGTAAAAATGATGAACGCAGCGGATACGCCTGTTGAGTGGTTGGCAACAGGGATCCCACGTCCATCGTCTTCGACGATAATCGAATTATCCTCTTCGATGGTGACGGTAATTTTCTTGCCGTATCCAGCTAAGGCTTCATCGATGGCATTGTCGACAATTTCCCATACGAGATGGTGAAGCCCCCTCGTATCGGTGGATCCGATATACATCGCGGGACGTTTACGAACCGCCTCGAGTTCTTCTAAGATTTGAATGGAATCGGCATCATAATGTGCCGCGTTCGCTTGGGCCATGGAGTCACGTCCTCAAATAATCTTATTGTATTATATCAAAAACGACCTTTTCATGCGAAATAAAGATTAATGCGTGCTATAATGCTTTTTGTAAAAGTTAGGAGATTTTTTATGAATTATTTACTCATCGGGGTGGCTTACCTTGTCGGGGCGATTCCCGTTTCACTGATTGTAGGAAAGGTTTTTTTAGGCATTGATATTCGCGAGCATGGCTCAAAAAATCCCGGGTCGACCAATGCCATTCGGGTCATGGGAAAAAAATACGGGGTCCCCGTGTTTATCTTTGATGTGTTAAAGGGCGCCATTCTCGTACTCATCGTCCACATCGGACAACTCAATGGGGCCTTTGAAGAATTGTTTCATCCTTTGGTGTATGGCATGGCAGCCATCGTCGGCCATGTCTATCCCGTCTTTATTAAATTCAAAGGCGGCAAAGCAGTCGCCACGAGCCTTGGGACCTTTCTTGCGTATGCCCCTGTCATTGGCCTGGCGGGAGCCTTTGGGTTTCTCATTAGTTTGAAACAAAATGGATGGGTCAGTGTGTCTTCGACTGTCGGCGCCTTTTCACTTTCAACGGTCGCTATTTTAGTCTATGTCTTTGGACCGATGGACCTTCCGTGGACGATTATCATGGGGACGCGAGGCATCTTAGAAATCCCCATCATTGCATTGATTGGGACTACCCTCATCATCATTCGTCATAAGAAAAATTACCAACGCTTACGGGCTGGTACTGAACCAAAGATCGCCTCATTCAATAAAAAATAACACTCCCAGCGAGTGTTATTTTTTACCCTAAATGGGCGAGGAAGGCTTGCGCTTTTTTTGACGCTGGAGCTGCAAAAAAGTCTTTGGCTGGGCGGTCTTCAATGACGGACCCTTGATCCATAAAGATGACTCGATCAGCGATGCGTTTTGCAAACTGCATCTCGTGTGTGACGATAATCATCGTCATTTTCTTTTTCGCTAAACTCGTCATGGTTTGTAAGACTTCACCGACGTTTTCTGGGTCCAGTGCACTGGTCGGCTCATCAAACAATAAGACGTCTGGGTGCATAGCTAGACTACGGGCGATGGCAACTCTTTGTTTTTGCCCGCCCGACAGGTGCGATGGTTTTCGGTTTTTGAAGGCCGCCATGCCCACTTCACTGAGTGAATCTTCGGCCCGGTTTAAAGCGTCTGTATCGCTCAGTTTTAACACACGGCGCGGCGCCAGGGTGCAATTTTTAAGCGCCGTTAAATGATTGAATAAGTAAAAGGATTGAAAGACCATGGCCACTTTTTTACGCACACTTTCTAATACTTTAGGGTCTTCTTTGAGGACCGTATCTTGCACGGTGATGGTACCGTTGGTGGGCACTTCTAAATAGTTTAAACATCGTAAAAGAGTACTTTTTCCAGACCCAGACGGTCCCATGATGACGGTGATTTCGTGGTCGTTAAAGGTCAAATTAATGTCATTTAAAACGTTTCCATCCCCAAAATCTTTGGTGACGTCTTTGACGTGTATCATACGAGTCCCTCACTTTGGCTGGTGAGCCTCGGCGCTTCTTTACCAAATAATGCGGCCACTCGCTTTAAGACTTCTACGGCGATTAACACGGTCACTAAATAGACCAAAGACACTAAAATAAAGGCTTCCGTGTAGCGGTACGTCGTTGAGGCGATCGCGCGTCCCATGTAAAAGAGTTCACCAACGCCAATGACACTTAATACGGCGGTATCTTTGATATTGACGATGAGTTCATTGCCAATCGCTGGGACCATATTTTTTAAGGCTTGCGGGAGCAACACCCTCACGTACGTTTGAAAATGACTCATGCCCAAGGATAAAGACGCTTCCGTTTGGCCGACGTCTAAAGAGTTTAGGCCTGCTTTTAATACTTCCGTAAGGTAGGCTGCGGTATTTAAACTAACGACAATCAGTCCGGCGGCGAAAAATCCAATCCGCACACCCATCTGGTTCAGGCCATAATAAAAGACCATCGCTTGCACAAGCATCGGCGTGCCCCGAAAAAAGGCCACATAAATCTTTGAAAGCCGGGCACTCAAGCGTTTTGACGCGCGCGTCACTAAAGGTTCCCCGGGCATCACGTGAAATGACTGCACTGTGATCAATAAAAGGGCGATGAATAGACCCGCGATCGTGCCAATTACTGCTAAAAGAAGGGTCGTTTGCAACCCTTCTAATAACAACGGATAGCCACTCACAAAGAGCGTCCATAATCGCCCTAAAAACGTCATGACGACGGTTGGTTCTCTAAGGCGTCGGTCATCATTTGATTGCGCATTTCATCGCTGATGCCCGCTAAAATGGCATTAATTTCTGCGTGTAATTCAGTTTCCTCTAAGCGCAGTGCCACACTGGTTGTCACGTCACTATCGTTTAAGGTAAACCCGTTACTGCCCAGTTGCACGATGGTGAGGTCTGGGTTGCTGGCCGTAATCGATGTCGCCACAGGAAGTTCGGCAATGATGGCATCGGCAATGCCTGAAGCGACTTGCGCCACGAGGGATGGGTAATCATTGAGTGGATCGAGCCGGTTCACATCCGGTATTTGTAAAATCAAGTCATTTTGTAAGGTGCCGAGTTGGGCAATCACGTCGGCCCCTGCAAAGTCAGCGAGCGATGTAGCGTCTGCATAGCTGGAATCCGTTTGGACGACTAAGACTTGTTCGCTGCGGAAATAGGGATCGGAAAATAAAACGACTTCGGCGCGTTCAGCCGTTGGGCTCATGCCTGCAATGATGGCGTCAATCGTGCCGCTTGTAAGTGCAGGAATCAGTCCGTCCCAGTCAATTTTACGGACGATTAAGTCGCGGCCTAAGCCTGCGGCAAGTTCTTCAGCGACTTGAATATCATACCCGTCGCAATAGGCATCTACCCCGTCAATCGGTTGACCGGATGCGTCCGATGTCGTCCAATTATACGGGGCATAGTTACATTCCAGTCCGACGACGAATGCGTCATTTGATCCTCCACACGCTGCTAACACAAAGCCTAGCGCGGTCATACTTACTGCGAGTAATGCTTTTTTCATTTGTTTCCTCCATGACATATTTTTCATAAAAAAAAGCGTCACGGCGGACACTAAAGAGTTAAATTAGCGCCTCTACCGAAGTAGGAGTCTTACACGTATTCCATGTAAGCCCATGTTCCGTTTATGCCTAAACGAATCATTCGGCGATGGTTACCTTTCCTTGAGTTCATAGCCTGCCGGCTCCCTCAAGTACTCATCTGCATCGCAGCCTCTATTGATTTTTTTATGATTGCTCTCACTTTAAACGTCAGATGACAGTTTGTCAACCGACAAAATAAAAAAAAGATGGAGAAAGCGTTTTACTTCGCTTGCTCCATCGATTTCATCACTTGTCTAACTTGTTTTTCTGAGGGTTTGCGGCCCATTTGTGTGAGCATTGCGCGAACCATTTTTTCGTTTACGGGTGGATTCTTTTGCAAGTACCGTTTGAAAATAGCTTGCGAAATAAAATACCCAGCCACTGCTCCCCCAATGAGTGCGAGTACTAAATAAATGATAAATGCGAAGACGCTTAAAGTCATAATTTCACCTCTTTCATAAGTTTATAAGAAAACACAGTAACTTGCAAGCCAGATTATCCGCATAAAGGGTAGGGCTCGCCAGCTTATAAAAATTTCAAACAAGCCCTTTTGTGGTTGCACTTACCGGTCATACGCTCTACACTAAAGAGTATCAAGGCCTAAGGAGGAACGGATGCCAAGACGAATAACGGATACGTGCATCAACACTGGCAACTGTGTCCCAGAATGCCCCGTTGATTGCATCAGCCCAGGCGAAGAAACCTACGTCATCGATGAAGACACATGCATTGACTGTGGCGCTTGTGAAATGGTCTGCCCGGTGGATGCCATCATTGAAGTTTAATTGACTCACAAAAAAAAGCGCCTAGCGCTTTTTTTTATACCCATTGATAGGGACTCGTTTCGTGACTGGCAAAGACGATGCAGTCATGGGCGTTAAAGACGTCCACGAAATAGGCTTTAAAGACGTGTTCTGCAAAGTGGCCAATGTCGATGGCGGGAAGATCCATATCTAAGAGCTCTAAGGCCGTGTGATAAGTAATGTCACCGGTTAAAAATAGATCGGCCCCCGCGGCAAATGCCGCCTCTTTATCGGGACTCCCAGCACCGCCGGATATGGCGACTTTTTTTATTTCTGTATGTAGCGGACGACGAGTAATCACTCCGACATGGGTGGTTTTAAATAACGGTTTTAGCGTATCCGCGAAAGCCTTTATCGTGGTGGGTGTAATCGTCCCGATGCGGCCAATGGAGAGTCCTTCTTCGTGGCTATTTAATACCTGTGGGTTCTCTAATCCGATGACTTCAGCAAGATGGCCGTTCATGCCTGGTGTGCCTGTGTCAAAGTTCGTATGCGCCGCATATACCGTAATTTTATGCATCACGAGGTGTTCAATGATCTGCCCTTTGATCTCTCTGGTATCGAGTGTTTCGACTGGGTGAAACATTAACGGATGATGCGCCAAGATAAAATCGGCGTTTGCTTCAATCGCTTGCTTGACCGTATCTAACGTGACATCAAGGGTGATCATCATTTTTTTTATCGGCCGATCGAGCGTGCCCACTTGCAACCCAACATGGTCCCAAGTAAACGCTTGATCGGCTGGATAATGGGCCTCAAAGTAGGCGTGTATATCATGTCCAGTCATCGAGAATCTCCTTGATTAAAGTCTGTTTCGCACGCATTTTTTCAGGCGCTTTGCCGTCTGGTATTTGCGAAAGTAGCGTATTTAAAAAGGTTAAATCTTGCACGAGTAACTCGCGGTATGCGGGATCTTTACGCGCAATCAACGCCTTTCCAAAAAGGACTTCTTTGTCAGTCATTGGCATACAGCCTTTTTTCAGCAACAAAGAAATATAGGGGATGGCTTTATCAACCGTGATAATTTCATCGACGATCATCCAGGGCAATAAGTTGGTAAGTGCCCGGATGCTTGAGACTTTATTGGTCGGTTGAATGATGAGTGTATCCACGTTTTTTAAGTCATCTTTTAAAAGCATCGACTGGATTAAACTCCCCCCCAGTCCCGCAATTGTCACGACATCGACATCATCTTTTAAGACGGCTAATCCATCGCCTTCTAATACAGTAATCACATTTTCAAGGCGCGCTTCAATGACGCGCGTTTTAGCAACTTTTAGAGGGCCTTTTTTATTGTCGGACGCATACGCTTTTTGAATACTTGTATGTTTGATTGCTTCCATCGGAAGGCGCGCATGATCGGTCCCGACATCGAGTAATACAGTGTGTCCATCCATCCACGGAAGTAAGGCGGTTAAGCGGTCCATTACCGACCGCTCATGAAATCTTTCAGTTTTTTTGAGCGCGACGGATGGCGCAGTTTTCTTAAGGCTTTGGCTTCAATTTGCCGGATCCGCTCGCGAGTGACACCAAATTCTCGGCCCACTTCTTCCAGCGTCCGGGTCCGACCGTCGAGTAATCCAAAGCGCATTCTTAATACTTTTTCTTCTCGGTCAGTCAGCGTCTCTAAGACTTCGTCGAGTTCGCGTTTTAACATCTCTTTTGAGGTAAACTCTAGCGGCGTTAAGGTATCTTGATCAGGGATGAAATCACCGAGTGTGGAATCTTCTTCTTCACCGACTGGGTTTTCTAAAGAGATCGGTTCTTGAGCGACCTTTTGGATGATTTGCACTTTTTCAACGGTGATTTCCATCCGGACTGCCACTTCTTCGGGGGTGGGTTCTCTGCGCAATTCTTGGATCAGTTGCCGCTGAGTTCTCACCAGCTTATTGATCGTTTCGACCATGTGAACAGGAATTCGAATGGTCCGGGCTTGATCGGCAATTGCCCGGGTGATGGCTTGGCGAATCCACCAGGTGGCATAGGTGGAGAATTTAAAGCCTTTCGTGTGGTCAAATTTGCCCACGGCTTTCATCAGCCCCATATTGCCTTCTTGTATCAAGTCTAAAAACTGCATTCCCCGGCCGACGTATTTTTTCGCAATGGAGACGACTAACCGGAGGTTGGCTTCCACGAGTTTTGAGCGGGCCAAATCCCCTTTAAAGATGATTTCTCGGACTTTCATTTTATACGCGTCGTCCATCTCGTCCCCGTTGAGTAATTTCTCATCGTACTCGGCGCGTGTCTCATCTCTGAGTGCGACGTCTTTGGCGAGTTGCAATTCGCTATCGGCGTTTAATAATTCGACGCGCCCAATCTCTTTTAAGTACATGCGAACCGGGTCATCGACTTTAATTGCGACGGTGTCTTCAAAGCTTTTGTCAAGCAACAGTTCTTCTTCGATCTGCGCGGCGAAATTGAGATCCATTTCGACGTCGTCATCATCGTCGTCATCGACTTCCACGTCGCCGTCTTCGCCCCCTTTGACTTTGACATCGACCAGTTCTTTTTCACTGACGACGTCGACGCCTTTGGTTTCTAAAGCGGCGATGATCTCTTCAATTTTGTCTTCATCGGACGCCGTTAATGACTTTTCGATGTCTGAGATGGTTAAAAAGCTTTTCGCTTTGGCTTGCTCAACGAGCATTTCTATAATTTTATCGAATTCCATGGGTCAGCTCCTTTTTCAGTGCGTCAATACTCTCTTTAATACGGATCTTTTCATCTTGGCTACTCGCAGCCATTAAATCGGCTTTCAAGCGGGTCACCTTTTCTTTGATCTGGTATTGCTTTAATACGTTGATCAAGTCTTCAAATTCTTCCGCGTTAAAGGGATACTTTTCAAGTGTAACATGCGCGTCTAAAAAGCGCTGCTGGGATGGTGTTAAAGACGCTTTGAAGAGCGGATAGACTAAACACGATACGGGATGCAAATCGTAGTGTTCAAAAATTTCAAATTGAATGTCTCTAACGCGGGGGTCGATGTACATGACATCTTTAAATTCTCGGCGGAACCAGCGCGTGTAAAATTCTTGATGCAAGAAGTAATGCAACATTTGAAGTTCTGCCTTTTTGTAGCGGTCAAGCATTTCCCAAGTCGGCGCGATCTTGGGAGGTTTTTGGACGCTGCTACCTAGGAAGTCTTGACGCAATACGGCTTCTTGGATGCCGGTTAGTTCGGCCAGTTGACTCAAATAGTAGGATTGACTGGTCAGTGATTCTTTTTTTAAGCGGGGATAAAAGACTTTTTTAAAGCGCTCAAATTCCCCGATGCGCGTGAGATCATACGTCGTTTGCAAGGCCTGATAGGTAAATGCCGTGGGGTCTAAGGCTTGCTCTAAGAGTAAACTAAGTCCCCCGGCGCCCCGTTCACTTAAGTATGTATCTAAATCAGCACCCTCTGGCAAGGTGACGACTTTCACGTCCAGGCCAGTTAAGGCAGGTAAGATGTCTTCGGTCGCTTTTTGCCCCGCGGCATCGCCGTCTAGGACTAAGATAAATGTCTGCGTCAGTGACGCGAGGCTTTGGATGTGACTGGATGAAAGCGCCGTGCCCATCAGTCCAACCGTTTCACCAAATCCCGCTTGATGGGCCCGAAAGACGTCAAAAAAGCCTTCGGTAATGAGCACTCGGTTCTTTTCTTTAATTGCTTTTTTTGCTTCGTATAAACCAAATAGGATATCGTGCTTTTTAAAGACGACATTTTCTGCACTGTTTAAATACTTTGGCTCACCGTCTGAGAGGATGCGCCCAGAAAATCCTACGACTTGGCCCGAGGCATCTTTTATCGGAACCATTAACCGATCTTTAAAAAAGTCTTTGGGCGGCGTAGGCTGAGTGAGTAATCCAGCATCCACCAGTTCACTGGCGAGGAATGATTGACCACTCAGTGCCTGGTAAATGCCACCGGATCCCGGTAACGCAACGCCCAGCTCAAAGCGTTTAATGAGGGCATCATCGATGTTGCGCTGCGTCAGATAATCCAGGGCTTTTTCACCTTTTTTGGAATTGGTGAGTAAGACGTGGTAGACATTTTTTGCGGCGTCTAAGGCATCATACAACCGCTGATTGGGACGGGCTTTAACGCTATAGTCAAGGCCGGCCCGTTCAGCGAGTTCTTTTAAGGCTTCACTGCCTGACAAGCCCTTCGTTTCTTTTAAAAAGGTAATCGCATTGCCAGAGGCCTTACAGCCGAAACAATGATACAGCTGTTTCTCTTCAGAGACGCTAAAAGACGGGGTTTTTTCATCGTGAAATGGACACAGTCCAAGATGATTTTTACCCCGTTTTTCGAGTGCAACACTGTCGCCAATGACGTCGACGATATTAATCTTTTTTAAGATTTCTTCTGAGGTTGCCAAGGCGCCTCCGATGTGAGATGGGTGGAAAGTGTATCCGGTAAGTCTTTGAGTGGAATCGTAATTTGGTCCATGCTGTCACGCATGCGTAAGGTGACGGTCTCTTGCTCAAGGGAATCATCATCAATGGTCACGCAGACGGGCGTTCCAATGGCATCTTGCCGGCGATACCGGCGGCCGATCGCTCCCGCTTCATCGTACTGCACCCGGAAGTGTCCTAAGAGGGACTGGAAGGTGCTTTCAGCGAGGGCTTTATGTCGTTTTTTTATGAGCGGTAAGACCGCGACTTGGACGGGAGCTAAGGATGGATCAATGGCCAGTAAAGTCCGAGTGCCATTTTCTATTTCTTCGTCTCTTAATGCGGCATGAATGAGCGCTAAAAAGAGGCGGTCAATGCCCAGAGAAGGTTCCACCACGTACGGCAAATAGCGCGCGTTTGTCAGTGGGTCAATGTATTCTAAATTAACGCCTGAGGCCGTTTGGTGCTGGGTTAAATCATAATCGGTCCGGGAGGCAAGACCCCACAGCTCATCATACCCCCAGGGGAATTCATACATGATGTCTGTGGTCGCATTCGAATAATGCGAGAGTTTCTCTTCCGGGTGATCGGCAAATTTAAACGACGATTCAGGTAAGCCGAGCGTCCGTAAAAACGTGCGCATTTTTTCTTTGTAAGCGTCAAACCACATTTTTTCAGTGCCCGGTTCACAGAAAAATTCGAGTTCTGCTTGTTCGAATTCACGGGTTCTAAAGATGAAGTTTCCAGGCGTTATCTCATTGCGGAAACTCTTGCCAATTTGGCCAATGCCAAATGGCACTTTTAACCGGCTGGTCCGTTGGACATTTTTGTAGTTTAAGAAAATGCCTTGGGCAGTTTCTGGGCGTAAATAAATGTCTTGTAAATTGTTTTCAGTCACGCCGAGTTGTGTTTTAAACATTAAGTTAAAGGCCCGAATCGGCGTGAAATCATGGGCGCCACATTTCGGACATTGAATGGCGTGTTCGTCGATGAGGCGTTCTAAGGCGTCTTTGTCTAAGCCATCAGCGCTTAAACCAAGGTCTGCCCCTTCAATTAAGTGATCCGCACGGTGTCTAGTTTTACATGATTTACAGTCGATTAACGGATCGGAAAACCCGCCCACATGGCCGCTTGCTTCCCACGTTTTTGGATGCATTAAAAGGGCACTATCAAGACCAACCACCTTTGCGTCATGAGTAATAAAAGCGTCCCACCAAGCATCTTTGATGAGCCGTTTTAACGTGACACCTAAGGGTCCATAGTCCCAGGTATTGGATAAGCCTCCATAAATTTCTGAGCCTTGGAAAATATAGCCGTAAGTTTTGGCATAATTGACGAGCTGTTCGAGTGTCATGAGGCCTCCTTTAAGTAATCAATGTAGGCTTTGAATGCGTGCGCGTTAAAGGCTAAGTGCGTGTCATAGAGATGCGTAATCAGTTGAAAGGTGGCTTTTTTAAAGGCCGCCTCACGCACCGGGGCTTGATACGTTCTCGCTTCTGCTTTTAACCAGGTCACGAGCGTCTCATAGCGCATGATGTCGGCCGCATTGGCGCCGTGGGCCTCGCACACACACGTGAGATCGCGGGATAAAAAGCCGAGTGAATCGGTGCGACCACAGACTTGGCAAGCGCCCAGTCCTAAGCCAAAGCCTAAAAAGTAAATCAGCTTAACCATAAATAAGGCGAGAAAGTCAAAGCCATCCGGGGATTGCTCAATCCC
>CAJXLP010000016.1 GCA_913056275.1 uncultured Mycoplasmatota bacterium | reverse complement strand
CAGGCTTAAACGAACAAAATAAGCTTGTCAGAGTAGACAAACTTTTAAGGGTTAAACCACCAGTGTAATCGTTGCATTGCATACTTTTTCAAGGGGAAGCTCCTGTATTTTTTGTCAGTGTAACACTCTAAAAAAACATTTACAATACTATTATGAAAACTTTTCAAAAATTGGTCAACACTCACCGAGTGGAATGCTTATGACAAACAGTGTAACGTGCTAAAATAAAGGTGGAGGTAATTCTATGTTTGCATTTATATTTTTAAGTTTTCTTGCCCTAACAATTACCAATTTAATATGGCTACAAAAAACGCAATCACCAAAAAATGACGACGAAGTGGTCGTGGATGATGAAGGGTTTGTCCAAGTAAAACGGTTGGCCAATGTCTCCCTCACTCCTTTACAAGCGGTCTTTTTAGCCGTCAACTTTATATTGTTTGTCGTACTTGTCAATTACATTGTGTTAAACCGTTTAAATTTACGGTATTTTTCCTTTGTATTTGTCGTCATCTTAATCTTCGCCGCCTTATTGTATTTAGTCCGCGAAGGATTTAAAGATCGCGTTAAAATTGCAGATTCTTGGTTTGTCATACTCGGCTTTGTAGGCGGTGTTCTTGCTCTTTTATACACCGTATTTGGTGGTCGGACGTATTTCCACGCCGAAGAATATGCGGCGCTTATTACCCCGAGCTCGAATACGTTTTCCGCCGAAGTCGATACCATCGATGCCAATACCCTTCCCGTTGTGGATAAAGCATATGGTGAGCGACTCGGTGTGTTAAAGCTCGGTGAGTTTCCTGGCCTAGGAAGTGAATTCCAAGTTGGAGAATATACTGATATCAAATATCAAGGTGAGCAATATTTAGTCGCCCCCTTAGAATACCGGGACATCTTTAAATGGTTAAATAACCGGGATGTCGGGACGGCGGGGTATATCCTCATTAACAAAGTCACTGAAGAGACTCGACTCATCAATTTAACTGCCCAAAATGGGACGGGGCTTAAGTACGTTGAAACGGCTTATTTCTCCCAAGATTTACTGCGGCATGTGTATTACAATGGCACCACCAAATACGAGCGTATTGCCGTGCATTTTGAAATTGATGAAGCGATGAATCCGTACTTTGTCGTTCAACTTGGCCTACCCACGATTTTCGTCAACGGTGGCCGTGACGTGGTGGCCATTGCCTTAGTCGATGCGATTACAGGAGAAACGACCATCCACGACGTGGGAGAAGTGCCCGAATTTGTTGATAACGTGTATGACGATGCACTCGTCTTAGAACAACTCAATTATTACGGGACTTTACGAGATGGCTTCTTAAATTCAATCTTTAATCAAGTGGGAGTTTTAAGACCCTCTCCGGGCCGTCGTACCGTCATCAATAGTGATGAATTGTACCACTTTACCGGGATGACGAGTGCGGGAGGCGATGAATCGACGGTCGGCTTTGCGTACGTCAACATGCGCACCAAACAATCAACCCTGTATTCATTCCCAGGCGCAACCGAAATTGCGGCGATGAATAAAACACTCACTTTAATTCCTCAAAACAATATTTCCGCCTCATTCCCCGTGCCCGTATCGATTGCCGATGAAGCAACTTATTACATTTTAATTAAAGGGCAAGATGGCCGGATCATTCGTCACGTCTTTATGAATGTGCAAGACTTACAAGTCTCAGGCATCGCGACAAGTCAATCCAGTGCCTTGAATAATTACTTACTGAATTTAGATGCTGATTCCAATCAAGAATTATCCACGGATTCAGGCCCCATCTTAGCGATTGATTCGTATGTCTTAGAAGGCAACACCGTCTATTTGATTACGTTGGAAGATGGATCGTATACGGTCAATTTCTCGAACGTCAGTTCCGATATTATCCGAGATATTCTAGCCTTAGACGTCGGTGAAACCGTGACGTTAGGCTTAGTCGGTAACACCATCGTCAGTATTAATCCATAAAAAAAAGCGCTTATTCAGCGCTTGATCGTCTTTCGGCGAACTCTTTATGGGTCTTGATGAACGATTGAACGTGGTTTAAAATCAAATCTCTGATTTTCCGGGTTCTCTCCATGATCGCGTCATCATCGCCTTGGATGCTCGATGGATCTTCTAAATTCCAGTTCTCGTTAATCAATGTTCTCGGGAAAATCGGGCACCGTTCTCCGTTAATTTGATCACACACTTTAACGACCGCTTGATAGGTGCGCCCTTCTTTGTGAAACTCAAAGACATCATTCGTTTCGTTCTTTGAAATATCATAGCCGATTTCACGCATCGCCCGGACCACGTACGGATTGAGTGTTCCCGCTTCTAGTCCCGCACTCTCTGCCTCAAAAAGTCCAAATCCTAAATCATTTAAAAATGTTTCCGCCATTTGCGAACGAGCTGAGTTGTGCACACATACAAACAATACTTTCAACATGGCATCTCCTTTATATTTACGCTATAATTATAAAAAAGGTTTTCTGCACCATGTGAGATATTTAACAATTTTTACCAACCATTAACAAAGGAGTCAACATATGGGTCAAACATTTGTATTTTTAAAGCCTGATGCGCTGAAGCGCAAACTTCGAGGAAACATTTTACAAATCATCGAAGAAGCCGGATTTGAAGTCATCGACTCGAAAACGGTCGAAGTCACCAAAGAACGCATCTTAACACATTATGATGAAGTCATTCATCGGTTGAAGTCGCATGATTTCGTCAACTCAATTCTTCAAGAATTCGTCGGCGAAACCGTTGAATGCATGGTCTTGAGTCATTCAGGTGAAGCCATTTTACGCATGCGTGAATTGCTTGGGGCAACGAATCCTGCTTTAGCAGGCGCCAATACGATTCGTGGCCGTTACGGCAATGATTCGTATGAGAAGGCCAACGAAGACGGCCGGATGATTCAAAACTTGATGCATGCATCGGACGCCGAATCGTCCTTTGCCAGAGAAAAAGCCTTATGGTTTGACGACGCGGGGATTCAACACACATTTAATTACGACTTTTAAGTCATGAAAAGTGTCAGAGAAGAACTATGGGTGCATACAAAGACGCGTCGCGCTTTTAAAAACATTACGCCAGAAGTAAACCGAATCTTAAATGAAAGTGGCATTCAAGAAGGATTGGTCCTCGTCAATGCGATGCACATTTCAGCATCGGTGTTTATCAATGATGATGAGGCAGGACTGCACGCCGATTTTGAACACTTTTTAGAGCGCTTAGCACCAGAAAAGCCGTATGATCAATACGCCCACAACGGCTATGAAGACAATGCTGATGCCCATTTAAAGCGTCAAATCATGGGCCGTGAAGTGGTCGTTGCCATTACGGAGGGTCGATTAGACTTTGGCCCGTGGGAACAAATCTTTTACGGTGAATTTGACGGCATGCGCGATAAACGGGTGCTCATAAAAATCATCGGAGAATAAAGCCTTGAAAAAGGCTTTTTTTATTGCCCACGCTTGACAAAAAAATGTAAGCGTTATAATATGTAGACAAGTTGATGTTTGGGAACGTTCCCAAAGAGGGATAAGTGATGACAAAAAAAGTGACGATTATTGACTTGGCTGAAGCTTCTGGAGTATCCAAGTCAACGATTTCGCGCTATTTACAGGGCATATCAACCAGTCCTGATAAAGAAGCTAAAATCGAAAAATCCATCCAGGAATTGCAATATGTAAGAAATTCATTCGCGCGACACTTACGCAACCAAGAACCGAACTTAATCGGGGTCATCGTGCCCGATCTTGATAACCCTTTCTTTTTAAAAATCATTAAGAAACTGGATCAATTAGCCGAAGCGCAAGGATCGAGTTTAATTGTCAAAACAACCAAATCTGATGTGGAAACTGAAAAAAAAGCATTTCGGTTTATCCAAGGCTACTTAATTCGCAAAATTATTGTCTGCCGGTCGGAACTTGATGAAGAAGCGATTACTCAAATGGCTCAAGCCAATAACGTTGTCTCGATTGACCGTCCGTATGAAAATGTTCACTCAGTCGTATCAGACAACTATAAAAGTGGCTATTTGATGGCCAGTCATTTGGCAGATGTCGAGCCGGGCCCATTAATGTTCTTCGCCCGGCGCAAAGAAAACATCTCGGTGCTTGAGCGTATTCAAGGCTTTAAAGACCGCCTGAAAGAACTTAACCGAGAAGCTTTTGAGTATCGCTATGGATCAAAATATACAGTCGATTTAAAACGGTTGAGTCAATACGTCATGGATCATGGCATTCGCGGTATTATCTCCCGCAATGACAACGATGCATTAAAAATTGTCACCTACTTAAATGATTTATCCAATCAAGGCCAAATCGGTAAAATCCGCATGGCAGGCTTTGATAATATTGACCTCTCATCACGGATTGTCCCACGTTTAACGACCATTGATCAGCAAATCGAAACGATGTGTGAATGTGCGTTTGAATGTGTCATGGATGACTCGAAACCATTGCAACAAATCGTCCAAGCGGGCGAACTCATTATCCGTGAAAGCACCGCCTAGGAGGAACTATGAAAGTCGCAGTTATAGGCAGTATCAATGTCGACTTAGTGTATCAACTCAAGACCCCCTTACAACTCGGTGAAACCCGGTTTGCAGACGCCTATGATGTCTTAGATGGTGGAAAAGGGGCGAATCAAGCGGTCATTCTTAAAGCCCTGCATGACTCAACAGTATTTTTGGGCGCGACAGGTAACGATGCGATGGGTGAAAAAGCCCGCCAAAGTTTACAGGCTAAGGGATTGGCAGACGATGTGTTAATTCATGATACGCCGACTGGCCTCGCAGTCATTCAACTGACGGACGGCGAAAATCAAATTGTTGTGTTTCCTGGTGCCAATTTAACGATTACCCCTGACGATGTTGATCAATTCTTAGCAGCGCATCCTGATATTGAAATGGTAGTGGCGCAACTAGAGACGAATATTGATGGGGTCATGTATGCGCTTAAAACGGCGCATCAAAAAGGGATTCGAACCCTCTTAAATCCCGCTCCCGCTCCGCAATCATTTGACACAAGTGCAATGCCTTACATTGATTACTTAATTCCAAATGAACACGAAATTTTAGCCATGTTTGGGAACGTTCCAATGGAAGATGTTTTACGCCAATATCCCAACCAAGTCATCGTAACACTGGGTAAAGATGGTGCACGCTACGCGACTGATTCAGGTCTCGAACATGTCCCCGCCCAACCCATTGAAGTGATTGATACCACAGGCGCTGGAGATTCATTTATTGCTGGATTTGTTGCTGGTCTTACGCATTCCAATGACCTTAAAACAGCCGTTCAAAACGGCATCCGCATTGCTAGTCTTACGTGCGAGCGGATGGGCGCCCAAGGTGCTTATCACGAGTTAAAAGGAGAATGAGATGAAAAAACACGGAATATTAAATAGCGACATTGCGAGTGTTTTAAGTTATCTCGGACATACTGACCAAATCATTATCGCGGATGCAGGATTACCGGTCCCCGAGCATGTTTTACGCATTGACTTAGCAGTTACTCCGGGTCTTCCGTCATTTTTAGACGTGTTGGATGCGGTTAAAGCGGATATGTATGTGGAAAAAATTGTGGTTGCCGAAGAAATTGATCAACATAATCCCGAAATGGCGAGTGCCATATACAGCCGGTTTAACAATCAAGAGATTGCAAAAGTCTCACACGAATCATTTAAAGATTTATCAAGCAACGTCAAAGCAATCATTCGGACCGGTGAAATTACGCCGTATGCCAATATCATCCTACAAGCAAACGTATTTTTTGCTGAGGGAGCGGATTAAAAATGCATTTAAAGATGCAAAAAATCAATAAGTTCTTTGGCCCGGTCCAAGTTTTATTTGATGTCGATTTTGAAGTAACGCCCAATGAATTTCACGCGTTAATAGGTGAAAATGGCGCAGGGAAATCCACACTCGTCAAAATATTAACGGGCATTGAACAAAAAACATCGGGTGACGTTTTTATCAATGATGAGCCGGTTCAATTTAAAACCGTCTTAGATGCTGAACGTTTAGGCATTTCAATCGTCAACCAAGAACTCAACTTATTCCCTGAGATGACCGTCTTAGAAAACCTCTTTATTTGTAAAGAGATGACTCGCGGGGTGTTCATTGACCAAGATGCCCAAATAAAACGTGCGCAAGATGTGCTTGCTCAATTAGATATTCATGTTGATCTGCATGCCCCAGTGAAACGGTATTCAGTCGGTGTTCAACAGTTAATCGAGATAGCGAAAGCACTCTTAGAAGATGCTCAACTAATTATTTTAGACGAACCGACGAGTGCCTTAACTACCAAGGAGATCACGCAGTTATTTAACGTATTAAAAAAACTTAAAAACGCTGGGAAATCAATTGTTTACATTTCTCACCGACTTCCTGAAATTTTTGAACTATGCGAATCCATCAGTATTTTGAGAGATGGAAAACTGGTTAAGCGCTCTCCCCTTGATCGCATGGATTTTAATGGCATCATCCAAAACATGGTGGGGTATGACCTTGGGCACTTGTTTCCAGAAAAACCCGTGATAGCACCTGGCAAAACGTTACTTGAAGCACGTAACCTGACCCGTCAAAACGAATTTGAAGACATCAGTTTTTCCTTAAAAGCCGGCGAGATAATTGGCTTTGCAGGATTGATTGGTGCAGGCCGAACTGAACTGATGAATGCCTTGTTCGGGGTGACGCAGTTTGAACACGGTGAATTGTGGATTGATGAGCAAAAAGTAACCATCAAGTCAGTGGCTCAAGCCAAACGATTAGGCCTTGGCTATGTGACAGAAAACCGAAAAGAAGAAGGCTTGTTTTTAGACGAATCGATCACCAACAATGTGCTCTATAACAATTTAAAGGCTCTCAGTAAATGGGGCCTCGTTGATGGTGATAAAACGAGTGAACTCGTGAGTCGTTCAACTGAAGAAGTCCAGGTTAAATCACATTCTAACGCGCAAATCATCAATCAACTCTCTGGTGGTAATCAACAAAAAGTCGTGTTGGCTAAATGGTTAGCCACACAGCCTAAAATTTTGATTTTAGATGAACCAACTCGAGGCATTGATGTGAAATCAAAAAAACAAATTTATGATTTAATCTTCCAGCTTAAAAAACAATATTTCGGGGTCATCCTCGTTTCAAGTGAATTAATTGAACTCTTAGGCGTCACCGATCGGATTTATGTGCTACGTGAAGGCCGCTTAATGAAAGAATTAGAAAATACCCAAATTAAAGATGAAGACATCATGGTGCACATGATGGGAGGAAACACCTATGCAAGAGGTTAAACCACCACGTTTTATTGACACCGCCTTCGATTTTGCCAAACAAAACATTCCCTTAATCGGATTGATTATGTTGATCATTGTAATGGGCATCTTATCGCCGGCTTTCTTGAGTCGATTTAACATTTTATCGGTCATGCGGCAAGCCTCAATTAATGGCTTAATCGCTTTTGGGATGACGATCGTAATTATTTCTGGAGGCATCGACTTATCCGTCGGATCAAGCTTAGCGTTATCTGGCATGGTGGCCGGACTGCTTATGCAAAGTGGGTTACCATCCAGTTTAGCCATACTTGGCGCCTTAGCATCCGGAGCTTTAGTGGGAACCTTAATCGGCGTGCTCATTGCCAAAGGAAAGCTACCGCCCTTTATTGCCACACTGGGTGGGATGATTTCCTTAAGGGGGCTGACCTTAATGCTATCGGGTGGCGTCCCTGTATCACGCTTCGGGGATACCGGATTAATCGCCTGGATGGGTCGCGGATACGTGTGGTTCATTCCTGCGCCCGTGGTTATTTTGTTTTTAGCGTTCGCGGTTTTTACCGTCATTCTTAAAAAAACAGTCTTTGGAAAACACGTATATGCCATTGGCGGCAACGAAAAAGGCGCCTTACTATCTGGCATTAATGTCGAAAAAAATAAAATATTTATCTACATGATTTCTGGCTTGATGAGTGCGCTCGCGGCGGTGATTTTAACCAGTCGTGTGAACTCTGCGGTGCCAACCGCAGGTGAAATGTATGAGTTATACGCCATTGCCGCTGTAGTCATTGGTGGTGCGTCCTTATCGGGCGGCCGCGGAAAAGCGAGCGGCACGATTATTGGGGCGTTTATTATTGCGATCATCAATAACGGGCTTAATTTATTGGGCGTATCAGCGTACATTCAATTGTTTGTTACGGGTCTCATCATCATTATCGCGGTCATTGCTGACCGTAAAAAATAGTCTCCATGAATTACTAAAAACTAAAAAAGGTGGCGACCTAACACGCAAGGAGGATCAACCATGAGAAAATTATTCTCAGCACTACTCGCCATTATGGCAGTTGTAACATTGGCCGCATGTGGCGGAGGTACACCCACAATCGGGTTTGCCGCATCAACATTTACGAACCCCTTCTTTAATGACATCGAAGAAGGCATTCAAGCAGCACTTGAAGGCACTGAATACGAACTTGTCTCATTAGGGGCAGACAATGATGCTGCGACTCAAGCGAGTCAAATTGAAGATTTGATTGCCCAAGGAGTTGACTTAATTCTCTTAAATCCAGTCGATTCCACGACGGTTGGCACCCAAATTCAAATGGCGAATGATGAAGGCATTCCAGTCATCACCGTTGACCGTTCCGCTGATTCAGGTGAGGTAGTCTCTCACGTAGCTTCTGACAATGTATTAGGAGGCGAAATCGCCGCTGAACATCTGCAAGATATTTGTGGGGGCGACTATCCAGTCTTAGAATTAACCGGACAAGCTGGCGCATCTGCAGCCATTGACCGTTCGGCCGGTTTCCAATCAGTCTTTGGTGCCAGTAACATTGACCAAACGGCCACTGCAAGTTGGTCAAGAACTGAAGGCCAAAACGTGACGGAAGACTTCTTAACCGCACAAGGTAACCCAGAAGCGGTATGTATCTTCGGCGCCAATGATGAAATGGCACTCGGGGCTGTTCAAGCCATCTTAGCAAACAGTGTTACTGATTTATCGATGTCTGCTGTCATCGGCTTTGATGCGATTCCTGATGCTTTACAATCCATTGCAGATGGCGAATTATCAGCCACTGTCCAACAACAACCTGTTGAAATTGGTCGTTTAGCAGCTGAAGCAGCGTTAGCTCATCTTGCTGGAGACAGTGTGGAAGCCAACATCCCAGTTCCACTTGCACTCATTACTGAATAATTCGTTACACCCTTAATTCAGGGACACAATACGCCCATCCATGGAGAGATATATGATCGAATTTTCAACCTCAATGATGGTGGCCGATCCATTTTCTTTGGCATCGACCATTTCCACCATCGATACACACACACACATGTATCATATTGACATAATGGATGGGCATTATGTCCCAAATATTGCCCAATCACTGGATTTTATCAAACATTTAAAGCCAGTTTCCACCCAACCGATTGAAGTGCATTTAATGGTGGAAAATGCAGAAAAATACATCGAACCTTTAATTCAACTTGGTGTCCACACGATCGTTTTTCACCCGGAAACATTGAAAGACGTACGCGCAGCCATCGATCAGTGTCACGCGCATGAAGTCCGTGTTGGTCTTGCCTTGAATCCCGATCAATCATTCACAGATCTCATGCCTTATTTAATGCGTATTGACGTCGTGACGATCATGATGGTGTATCCGGGATTTGCCGGTCAAGCCATGGTCGAAAGTGCCTTAAAAAATATCCAACAGGCGTCCGCATATAAACGGTCACACCGTGCGACATATACCCTCGAAATTGATGGATCAAATAACTATCAGACCTTTGAGAAGTATGTTCAAGCGGGGGCTGAACGTCTTATTTTAGGGACCGGGTTATTTAACTATGAAAATCTGGCCACTGGCTACCAAGAAATTAAAGCGTTTGTTAAGGACTTAATGGAATGATTTGTGGTGTTGACATTGGCGGAACGTATACGCGGATTGGACGGGTCGATGCGGCCTTTAACGTCCATGATTTTAAGCGTGTAAAAACAGCCTCGATTGTCGATGATTTTTCTGCCTTTTTGCAGGCATATATCCAAACCCATGCCCACGTATCGCGTATTGTAATGGGGTTTCCAGGCGTGGTAAACCCGCACACAAAAACGGTATTAAAGATTGCTAACCAGCCCCATTTAGAATCCTTAGATATTCAAGCCTTAGAGACTTTCTTAAATCTTCCTATAGATATTAATAAAGACACATACCACTTATTCATGGTCGATCAAAAGGCAGGTCACTTAAAGACCCAACCAAATATCTTAGGATTCTACTTGGGGACAGGGCTTGGCCATGTCATTTATCTCAATCACCAGATCCACTACGGGGACACGTATGCCGCGGCTGAGCTCGGTCATCAAGCCTTTAGACATAGTCAAGCGCAATGTCCGTGTGGCTTAAAAGGATGCTTTGAAACGAAAGTATCCGGCCATTATTTAACCCATGTCCATGCGACATATTTTAACAACATCCCTTTTGCCGAACTGTTCAAAGCCACCGAACATCCGCATTATGAAATGCTTACTGACATGCTTGATGCGTTTGCATTTATCATCGCAAGTCAAATGCATATTTTGAATGTCTCGCATATAATCATAGGGGGTGGCGTCCCGCACATGACCGATTTCCCTACATCCTACCTCACCCAAAAAATTCATTCATACATCCGGCATGAAGCGCTCAAGCCTATTTCAATTTATTGGGCAGACGCGCGTCCTGAAAAAGGGGTTATCGGGGCCGCAATGGCTGGATATCAAAAGGAGTTACCATGACATATTCCATTGGCTGTGACCACACAGCGATTGACTTAAAGAATCACGTAAAAGCCCATTTAGAGCGCCGCGGAATCACAGTCATTGATCAAGGCACATTTAGTGACGAACGCACTGACTATCCGCTGTATGCAAAAAAAGTCGCAGAAGATGTCCAATCATCGACTGCGGATAAGGGCATTTTAATTTGTGGCACCGGCATCGGCATGAGTATGGCCGCCAACAAATTTAATGGCATTCGAGCGGCCGCAGTGTCTGACACATTTAGCGCCAAAGCGTCTAGAGAACACAATAACGCGAATATCCTGTGTTTCGGCGCGCGCGTCGTAGGACCTGGACTGGCGACGATGATGACTGATGCCTTCATTGATGCAGACTATGAGGGAGGACGGCACCAAAAACGGGTCGACCTCATACAATCTTACGAATAAAAAAATAAGCCTTGATCCAAACGATCAAGGCTTTTTTAATGCATGCATTTAGCGGTCTAAAGAAGTTGTAGCGACGATATCGACGCCTGTGTCACAGACATTTTTGAGTAAAATGTCGCCGGATTTGACCGGAACTTGTGCGTCAATGGTGTTCAGTTCATCCATAATCTCGAAAATTTTCCCTTTCGGGATTTCATCGCTCGTTTTTATCGACACACGCCGTTGCAAAGTTGCGTTGGTTTTCACCGTACTCGTGAGCATGCGGGTGGGATTGGTCAGTTCTTTTTTTCCGTATTTCGCCCCGCGTGGACAACGGTTTCCAGTGACTTCTAACGTCTCTTCATCGACGCTTAAGTGACACCCGACTGGGCAGACAATGCAAATCATCTCTCGCTTTGCCATTAGGTCACCTCCAAACTGATTGTGATGGGGGCATTGGAGACCATTTTTTCTTTGGGTACGACGATATGTTCCATTTCCGCGGGGGCGATATGGCGGGCTTTTTTATGCATAATCAAGGTTTCACCTTGAGTAATCTTAAAGGTGCCTTTGGCTGCTTTTAAGGTTGACCTTAAAGCAAATTTTACCGAGTCATCGGCGCTATCAAAATCGTATCGATGCGGCAAGACGTAACGGACGTTATCGCCTGGGATTACATCCTCTTGACGGTGTGTATCGAGTGTGCCTTGCACGTACATTTTCGCATAGCGCCCGGCCCGCTCACTTTCTTCAGCGACCCAGTCGACTAGATCGTGGACGTGTAACGCATTTCCGCACGCAAACAACCCGTCCACGCTCGTTTGTAAGTGTTGATCGACAATCGCCCCTTTCGTAACGGGGGATACGGCAAACTTCAAGGATTCAAACATTTGAATATCAGGAACTAAGCCGACCGAGAGTAAAAGGGTATCGACGTCAAAGGTTTTTTCAGTCCCTGCAATCGGTTGGAAGTGTGGATCGACTTCTTGAATGACAATCTGTTCAAGGCGTTCTTTCCCGACAATGTTGGTGATGGTATGGGATAAATACAGCGGGATGTCATAGTCATCAAGGCACTGCGCAATATTTCGCGTCAGCCCATTGGAATATGGCATTAGTTCTGCAACCCCTAAGACGTCGGCGCCTTCTAAGGTCATCCTACGCGCCATAATCAATCCAATGTCTCCCGATCCTAAAATGAAGACTTTTTTTCCGACCATGTAGCCGTCGATGTTTAAATAGCGTTGCGCAGAGCCTGCTGTCATAATGCCAGCAGGCCGGTCGCCTGGGAGTAAGATTTGCGACCGCGTTTTTTCATAACAGCCCGTCGCAATAATGACCGATTTCGCCTCAAGGTGAAATTCGCCGTGTGCCTCATTCATGACAGTGAGGTCAAACGTTTTAAATTGAATGATGTCCGTGACGGTTGTTTCTAGCATCACTTCGATGTCTAAATCCGCGATGCCGTCCGCGGTTTTTTCCGCAAACTCAGGGCCCGTCAGTTCCAAATTGAATTTATGGATGCCAAATCCGTTGTGGATGCATTGTTTTAAAATGCCGCCGAGTTTGGCTTCTCGCTCAATGATTAAGATGTTTAAATCTGGGTCATACGCTTCTTTCGCAGCACTCAGTCCCGCTGCGCCGCCCCCGATGATAATAATGTCATACATCATTGGCCGGCCTCCTTGGTTTGGGATACGAGGATGTGGGTATTATCTTTGGTGTAATTCACTTCCGTTTTTTTAATCGAAAGTTCTCGCGCGATGATATTAATTACGTTATGTTCACAGTAGCCACCTTGGCAAATACCAGCGCCGGCCCGCGTCCGTTTTTTCACGGCTTTCACACTGTCTGCCGGAACGGGACGGTGAATCGCATTGACGACGTCGGCTTCAGTGACGCGTTCGCATTTACAAACGAGTTTGCCGTAGCGGTGATCGCTTAAAAAAGCGGCTTTTTTTTCGGCATCGCTCATCGAGCGGAAGGGGATGAGTTTTTCCCGGGTGCCGGTAAAATCATCCTTTTTTTGATACGTGTCTTGACGTAAAACCCAGTCTCGCACCATCTCGGCAATCGCTGGCGCACTGGTGAGGCCCGGTGAATCAATGCCGGCGACGTGATAAAAGCCTTTTGCCTCGTGGCTTTCTTCAATGTAAAAGTCGTATTGTTCAAGCGAGGGGCGAATGCCTGCGAAGGTACGAATGGTTTTGTGATACGGAATGTCTTCGGCAATTTTTTTCGCTTGCGTTTTAATCCAAGCAAGCGCGTCAGCCGTTGTATGGTTTCCCGTTTTATCATCGATGATTTGAGAGTTGGGTCCAATGAGCGTCTCGCCGTGGACTTGCGGGGTGACTAAGACGCCTTTCCCGGCTTTTGAGGGAATCGGATAAATGACATGATTCATGTAGCCTTTTTCCCGTCGGTCAATGACGTAGTATTCCCCTTTTCTCGGAGTCACGGTGTAGGGGACATTTTTTTCAACGAGCGATGCGATTGTATCGGCATACACCCCCGCCGCATTAATGACGTATTTCGCATCAAACGCATCGGTTGGTGTTTCCACCGTAAAATGGCCATCTTGCACGTGAATATCTGTGACTTCTTGGCCGCGTTTTAATTCAACGCCGTTGGCAATTGCATTTTCCATTAAGGCCAGGGCCACTTCCCAGGGGAAGGTGACTTTCGTGGTTGGTAAGCTGATGACTTCTTGAATGTCTTTGGATAAATGCGGTTCCGCTTTAAAAGCGTCATCTAAAGAGACTTCTTCAAACGGGACACCGTTTGCTTTGGCACGGGCTCGCAGCCTTCTAAGTGTCGCCTTTTCTTCATCGTTATGCGCGACTAAATACGCCCCTGTTCTTAGTAAGGGAATATTCAGTTCGGTTTCAAGGGTGTCATATAATGCATTCCCACGCACGTTGAGTTGCGCTTT
>CAJXLP010000015.1 GCA_913056275.1 uncultured Mycoplasmatota bacterium | reverse complement strand
TACTGGCACTAACACATAAATGTTTTCATGCCCCTCTGGTGCCACGGAGTCATCAATTTGCGAGGGGGAATAGATGTAATAGGCAGGATCTTCAGGAAGTTTTCCGGTAAATATTTCATCGAGATTTTGTTTAAAGTCGCCGCCGAAATAAAGGTTGTGGACGCGTAGGTCTGGGACTTTTTTATCCAGGCCCAAATACAAAATCATCACGCTGCATGAATATTTCATCTTCGCGATCTTTTTATCGGTGTATTTGCCGCGGACTTTATCCGATTTAATCAGTGTCTTCATGGCTCGTGGGAAATCCGCATTCACCACGACCGCATCACTTTCAATGACTTCCCCGTTTAACTGAATCCCTTTAGCCGTTTTCCCGTCAAACAAAACTTCGTCGACTTTCGCATTAAGCTGAACTTTACCGCCCAGTTCTTTAAAGCGTTTTTCCACGGCTTTAACGTAGGCATACATCCCACCTTTGGAATAATGGACCCCATACATCGTTTGAATCATTGGGATAATCGTATAAATAGACGGTCCACTATACGGTGAGACGCCAATATAAAGCGTTTGAAACGATACCATGTTTTGCATCTTTTCATTTTTCAGGTATTTTTCAATGGCGTTTTGCGCGGTATTGAGTGTTTTCAGACGTAGTGCATTGTAGAGTGTTTTGGGATTATAAAAGTCTTTCCAGGAGCGAAACGAACGTTCTAGAAAGTGATCTTTGGCAATCATGTATTTTTTATAGGTATCCGTGAGGTAGTTAAAATACCCTTCGGCTACTCCGTGCCCACGGGCTTCTAAATCATACGTGAGTTGATTGAGATCCGACGTCGCATCCATCACTTCACCGTCTTGAAAGGTGATTTTATACATTGGGTCGACCGGTTTAAAGGTGATGTAGTCTTCCATTTTGACACCCGTATATTCTAAAAGTTCCCGGTAAATATGCGGCATCATGACAATGGTCGGGCCTAAATCAAAGGTAAAGCCTTTGCCTTTGATTTGATTCATCTTGCCGCCTAAGCGGTCTAGTTTTTCATAAATCGTCACGTCATAGCCATCAGCTTGGAGTCTTAGCGCACTGGCAAGTCCCGCGATTCCGCCTCCGACGACGGTGATTTTTTTCTTCATAGTCATTTATTTATCCCTTCGTGTCTTACTCGTTATTTTAGCACTTAATCTTGATTATTAGGCGCTTTTCGCTTAATGAATGTTGGGTGTAAGAGGGTCAAAATACAGATGAATTAATGCCTGCTTAGTTTGGGAGTTGTCTCGCGTCCTCGTTTACTTTAGAGAATCGCTTTTGTATAATAAGAGGCGATTAATGAGGTGAATCCTATGAATGCATACGAGCACGCAGAAGCGATTATTAAAGAATCGTCGAAATCTTTTTACAAAGCCTTTTCCAATTTACCCGAAGACAAAGCGAAAGCCGTGTATGCCATTTACGGATTTTGCCGGACCGCCGATGATGCAGTCGATTTGTATCAAGACGAAGATAAAATCGATGAATTACGATCAGGCATCAAAGCGACGTTTGACGGGAAAGCCCCGGGTGACTTACTCTTTGAAGCCCTCAGTGATACGCTTAAAAAATATCCGTCAGAATTAAGCCCTTATCTCGATTTACTGGAAGGCTTAGAAGGCGACCTTAAGCAACGCGACATTGAAACGGAAGCGGAATTTGACCGCTATTGTTACAACGTCGCATCGACGGTTGGACTCATGTTACTTCCGGTGATTGCTCAGGATGCGCTTAAGAAGCAGCCTGAAAAGGTCAAAGAAGTCGCTGTTGAGCTTGGGAAAGCGATGCAAATCACCAACATTTTAAGAGACGTCAAAGAAGACCTCATGGGGCAACGCATCTATTTCCCGGAAACGTTATTAAAAAAACATAACGTGCTGGTTAAAACCATGCGTGTTGGGACCGTCACCCCGGAATACCGATCACTGGTGGAATATTACATTGATTTAGCCAACGAGAAGTATCAAGTTTTTTATGACAATGCCGATTTGTTTGATGCGGATAGTATTAAGCCGACTTATTATGCGGCGAAGTTTTATCAAGCCATTTTGGATGAAATCCGGCAAAATGGCTACAACAATCTCACCAAACGTCACTATGTGTCACCTTTTAAAAAATGGCGGTTGATGCGTAAAACCAAAAAAGAACTGCAGGCGAAAGGACTCTAATATGGCTGGAGTCATCTATGGCTTTTTGCTCATCTTTGCAGTCTTAGGACTTGCCACACTTTTAGAAAAACGGGGCCTTTTAAATAGCGAAGGTTCCCGCAAATTTATCCATATCGGCGTCGCTCATTGGGTGATTGTCGTTTTTTTACTGGTCGATAATGTCTGGCTCGCACTCATTGCGCCGATCATATTCATCATTGTCAATGCCATTTCTTTCCGCTTTGATCTAATCAAAGCGATGGAACGAGACGATAAGTCGAATGCTGATCTAGGCACGGTCTATTACGCCATTACCTTAACGGTCATCACGTATCTCGCGTATCAGTTTGATTTAAAGATGCTTGGAATGTTTGCCATTTTAGTCATGGGATACGGGGACGGGTTATCCGCCGTACTCGGGCAAGCTTACGGGCAGATCAAACTGTATCAAAAAAAGAGTTTGGTCGGTAGCTTAACCGTATTCACAAGTGCCCTTGTCTTAGGCGCAATATTTTTAGATATTTTAATTTTTATTCCACTTGCTTTAGCGGCGGCACTCATTGAACTATTCACGCCGCACGGATTTGACAACTTAAGCGTGCCGCTTGGGTTATTCCTCATGGGATGGCTATTTATATGACATTTTCGTGGCTCATGTATGGACTCATCGCATCCATCATCATTGCGGGATATGCCTATGTTAAAAAGTCTCTCACACTAGACGGGACGATTGCCGCCATACTTATTGGTAGTCTGATTTATGGCTATGCAGGCGGCTATGCCTATTTGGTCTTAATGGTCTTTTTTGGTTCATCGATGCTCATCGGAAAACTCGACAAAGCATCCGTCAAAGAATCCCGTAATGCCGTTCAAGTCCTTGCCAATAGTGCTTTAGCTACCTTGATGGCCGCATTGATTGGTGTCACCCAAGACCCGTTATTTTGGGGATTATACATGGTCAGTGTTGGTGTATCCGCCGCCGATACGTGGGCGTCAGAACTCGGGAAACGCAGCCGCTCACGCCCTTTTCACATCTTTAAGTTTAAACGCATGGATTCAGGGTTATCGGGCGCTGTATCCTTGCGCGGAATCCTCGCAAGTTTAGCCGCCGGATTCACCTTCGCCTTTCTTTCAAGCTTTGTGATTGACTCATTTACGTATATTTTCTTAGTCGGATTTTTTAGTTTTTTAGGATCAATCATCGATAGTATGCTAGGGACCATTCAAGTTAAATACAAACATACGATTTCCAAGATCATTACCGAAGAAAAGTCCCACCTCACAGAATATTACTCGGGCATTAAATATCTCGGAAATAACGGAGTGAACTTCTTAAGCAATATGGTGTCACTGCTCATCATGACTGCCTTTGTCTAAAAAAATAAGCGACCCATTTGGGTCGCTTTATTCGTTCATTGATTTTATTCAGTCACTTTTTTAAAGATTGGTGTTTTTACAACAATCAATACGAGTACCGTAGCGGTCAAGAAATAGGCATAGCCACTGCCGCCAAAGAATCCATAGATTAAAGTCCCGATAACAACTTCAACAAACGATTCTTTTAACGATAAGACTTTCACTCGGTTAAATACACCAAATATGGCAAGGGATGAAATGAGTCCTCGGAATAAGTACGTAAGTAACATGTGTCCTCCTACATTGCGTTTTCTTTAATGTATCACGGACATTGAATGGTCCGCTTTTTTTATGCGTTAATTTTTTTTAAGAACTGAACAAGTTCAGCGCCTTTTAAGCGTTCATCCCCGAGTTCACCGTGTTTTGAATCATTCGGGATCCCGTGGTAATCACTCCCTGCTGTGACGAGCCAGCCTTTATCGGCCGCATGCGCTTTATAGACCGTTCTAAACAGTTCATCGTGTCTCGGATAATACGTTTCAATCCCATCAAAGGGAAGTTCTAAGACTGCGTTATGGATTCGATCACTCATCAAGCCCGGATGGGCAAGAACCACGGTACCTCCGTGATTCCTAATAAATTCAATGCCTTCGATGGTGGAGAGTTTCGCTGAAGCGACGTACGCTTTTGATTGATCGCCGAGCGGTCCTTCAAAGAGCGCATCTTTGGTCCATTCTGGATACTTTTCATGGATGGCAGCCGCCAGATGCGGGCGGGCAATTAAGCCCGCCGCTTTTTTTTCGACCGCTTTGTAGCTCACATCAATGGCGTAATGCGTCTTTAGATTAGTGAGAAATGCTTTCATTCGTTGGATGCGTTTCTTAGTGAGTTCTTTCGTGTACTGAGTGTAGGCTTTGATCGGCACATTATCGGGTTTGAAATACCCTAAGATATGCACGCTCTCACCCTCATACAAGGTCGATACTTCAATTCCGGGAATGTAATTCATCCGGTATTTTTTTTGCCGTTTAATATTACCTTTGACATCGCCTAATGTGTCATGATCGGTGATCGCAATCACGTCAAGGTTTAATTCACTCGCTTTTAAAAAGAGTTGATCGGCCGTCAACCGGCCATCTGACGCGATGGTATGCATGTGGAGGTCAGCCGTTAAGTCATGCATTGATGTCACTTCCTTCAAAGTCAATCTTTAATGCCTTAAGCATCGTCATTTCACGCTCATGCGCGGTTAAAAGAATGACTTGACGGTTTAAGGTCGGTAAGACTTTTAACATCGCTTCTAAGCGTGGTTTATCAAAATGCATAAAGGCATCATCCAGTAATAATGGCATGTCTTTTAAGCCTAACACATCCAGTATCCCAAGGCGAATGGCCAAATGAATTTGATCGAGTGTGGCGGTTGAAAAATGCGAAGATTCTTTGAGTAAACCTTCTAAATCTTCCACTTTAAACTGGAGGCTTTTACGAACCTTGACCGTTTTATAGCGGCCCAATGTGAGCACATCTAAATGTTTTTCAATCGCTTCAGCAAGTGCCGGCGCAAAGTTTTCTTCAATGATATCTATCGAGCGTTTAATTAAATTTTCTGCCTTTTTAACTGTTTTAAGACGCGCCTCATATGCAGTAATTTCTGCTTTTGTGGATGCAAGGTCAGCGGCGACGGTCTCATAATGAGTGAGGGTTTCATGAAGGGCCGCTTTTTTCACATTGAGTTCTGAGCGTTTTTTCTCTAATCTGGCCGCTTTTTCTTCCAAGGAATCCAGTTTGGCCATATCCAGTTCCACCCATGGTTGATCCATGTAAGTAAGGATGGCCTTAAGGTCATAGCGACCGAGTTGCTGGAACACATCTTCGGTCATCGTTAAAAGCGTTTCAAGTTCATCCAGTGCGACTTCTCTTTCAAGTGCGTCATAAACGGGGGTGAGCTCACTTTGAAGCGTTTTTGCTTCTTCCTTTAACGCGTTAAAGTCACTGAGGGCGCGCTCATAATGGATGGAGTCTTCTCTTTCTTTGTTTAAGGCATCCAGTTTTGCGGTGATTGAAGGGTTTGTTTCTAAAGACTCAGCTTCTTTATCTAAGATTTTAAGTGCGTTTTTATATTCTTTTAACGCGTCATTTAAACGGACTGATTCTTTTTGAACATAGGCAAATTGCCCCACAACTGCACGCATGTTCTGCCGATATTTCATGCGTTTAAACAGATAAATAAAAAGCGGCACGATAAAGATGGCAGTCCAAGAAAGCGTCGGTTTAGAGGGCTCTTCCGGGAGTTCTAAATGCTTCATCGATTCTTCAGTGAGTTCAATCTTCCGTGTGAGATCTGCACGCGCCGCATCCACACGCTCGATTTCTTTAAGTTGGTTTAAGAGCGTTTCTTTGCTTTCTTCAAAAGCATTGAGGTCGATGAATCCATCGGGGTGAACGGGCGGATTCTTGAGAGAATCATGAATGGTTTTAAGTTTTCTAACGACTTCTATCTTGGTTTTTGCATAAGGTTTTAAGGGTTCAAGCGTCTCTTGAAAGTCCCATCCTTTAAAGGAAAGTTGAAAGGTTTGGTAAAAAGGTTGAATACGCGCCGCAATTTCTTGGGTCGTATGAATTTTTAACGCTTCTCTTAAGGCGCTGAGTTCTGGGGTCAAGTTGATGAGTTCTTGGTCGATTTCACCGGAGGCTTGATCGAGTTTTTCTAAGGTGTCCGCTTTTTCTTCCAAAGCTTTTTTTTCGGCTTTAAGCGTTTCTTTACGGGCTAATGCTCTCGCGTATGGTTTCGTTGGGGCACTTTTAGAGCCGATGGTATCTTTAATGTCTTTCAAGTACTTAAGGGCTCCGTCGCCTGAAAATTGGGTGGATTTGGTCTTTTTAAGATTGGATAAGCGTTTAAAGAGAATACTTTCTGCATCGGCTGTGGTTTCCATATCCGATTGCGTGATCCTCACCGTATTTAAAAAGAGGGGATACGGTACGTTAATCCAAGCAGGAATATCGGCTTGCTTAAGATCACTGCTAAAAGGAAGCGTGTCGGTTAAATCTTTCCCCGTTTTTGCGTTTAAGACTTTCACGGTATGATTTTTAAAGTCTCGCTCAATCGTATAGGTTTTACCCTCAAATTCAATCGTCAGGGCGCCTTGATAAATCCCATCACTGGGCATATAGCGCGAGTATATGGGCACCATGCGACGGCCCTTTTTAAAGGGGTCAAAAAAGCCGTAAAGCATGCCTTCAATAAAGTGAATGATCGTGGTTTTACCCGCTTCATTGAGTCCATAGATGACATGAAGTGAATCACTGAAGTCAACCATAAAGTTTTTAAACTTGCCAAATGAGTGAAGCGTCGCTTGCATAAGTTTCATGACGCCCCCTCACTTTCCATGAGTGCTTCAAGCGCGAGTGCGAGTGCGTCTTCATCACTTGCTTCTTCAATCAAGACTTCAATTAAGCTTCCCGGATACTTCGCTTTAAGCGCCTCTAAATCCCGTTTAATCCGGCGTTCATCTTTCACTTCCGCGACAAAATAAACCGCGTCCAGCCGCTCTTTAATCGCGTCTAATGGTTCACTTTGTAAGGCTTTTTCACCGGTTAACACGACGCGTACTAATGCCTTATCATCGGGGACATTTTCTTTGACTTGCTGGATGATCGCATCACTGTCATCATCTTCGGTGAGCGTGAGTTTCAATTTGTGATAGGCACGTTTCGCATGCGGAATGAAGCTAAAAGACCGGGCGTCTAAATCCCCTAAAATATAGCCTTTGATGCCTTTTTCAGAAAAATCAAAGGGTTCTAAATTACCCGCATAGGCGATCGATGGGGCGAGAAACTGATGTTTATGAATGTGGCCAAGCCCAATGTAATCAAACCCTAACGCTTCAAGACTCTTAACATCCGTTAAATAATAGCGGTCTTTTTTCGATAAGACATCCCCGTGGGTGAGGAATATTTGATGGTCGGCTTTGGAGGCTTCTTTGTAGGCTTTCGCGGTGTTGAGATCAAAATCCAAGGTCGACATCCCAATGATTTCAGTGTCTCCGATCGTCACGGATGGATGGTCTTTCGTTAAAAGGGTCAAAGACCCGGATTTAAAACGATGAATCATCGACGGTTTTAAAATAAAGTCATCGTGATTGCCCGCAATCATGATGACAGGAATTGATGATTTTTCAGCCTGTTTAATGAACCGGTCAATGTAAAACGAACGGATGCCATCTTTATCAAATGTATCCCCGCTGATTAAAATCGCATCGACCTTTAAGTCTTCTTTGAGCACATTAAAAAACGCATCCTCAAGTTCCAACCGACGCGTGGTATGCGCGGTCTTTGACGGATAGCGGTGTTCATTTAACGGGATGCCTAAATGGAGGTCGGATAGGTGAATAAATTTCATACGCTTATCTTATCACAGCACATCATCATACGTGCCCTTTTGAATGGAATATAAATAGCCTTTTCCTGGCTTGTTTAAACGCTTCTCTAAATAGGCCACGTAGCCTTTGACTTGGTCAATGTAGCCCGCTTTATCGGTGGTTTTGAGTTTATAATCCACGACCGTAAAATGGTCATCGTTTTCAAAGACGAGGTCAATGATTCCCCGGCGCAATCCGTCACTTGTTTCTTCAGTGAAGGGGATTTCTTTAAAGACTCTATCAGTAATTAAAGATTGGGTGGTGGCGTGATTAAAAAACGTGCGTAAATGGGCTTGCATAGTTTCATCCAGCCCAAGTGATTCAATTTGGGCGTCAATGTCACCGTGAAAATCAATGTGCTCAAACGCATCATGCAGCAAATTCCCGGTGTCGATGGCCTGCACGGTGGATGCTTCCATCCACATGGTTTGTTCCACTGAGTACCGGGAGTCAGCGCGTTCTTTAGGAAGCCCTTGATAGGTCTGATAGGTGAGCGGTGAAGCAGGTTGAATGCTGTCATCGGTGGCTTCAGCCATGTCACTTTTAAAGAACGCTTCATCGAGGGTAATGTGCGAGCGTTTTGTTATGAGGGCACCGTCTGAAAGCTGCATCAGTGCTTTATAACTCTTCATGCGCTTTCTAAAGGTTAGAGGCACTTTGTCACTTAGTTCTTGCAAATATAAATCGGTATCCTTACGGGGAATAAACAAAGTGAGTGATTCTCTCGCCCGCGTCAGGGCGACGTAGAAGACCCGCAGTTTTTCTGATAAATCATCGAGCCGTGATGCTTCTTGGTGAAGCGTATCACTGAGTGATGGTTTTAAGCCTTCATCAAAGAGATCCATGATGATGCCATAATGCTTTGAATACGCAATCAGCTCACGGTCCCCCGTTCGCAAGCGGGCGGATAACCCTAAGTAAAAGACTCTCGGAAATTCTAAGCCTTTTGATTTATGGATGCTCATGACATTGACGGTATCATCCATTAGTTTGGTGCCTTGAACGTAATCCATATCCAGAGAAAAGAACGGATTCGATGGGTCATTATGTGACAGTGTGTAATCTAAATAATCCACCCAATCGTGTAATGAATCCCCGCGTGACGCAAATTCTTTAAGCCGTGACTCGATGAATAAATAGCGCTCTTCAGTCGCTTTAAAATGCCCAAGACTGAGTGCCTTCTCTAACAACTTAAAATCCGTATTAAAGAGTGTGAGTAAGCGATCAAGTGGGGTAATCTCAAATGCATCGACCCGTTTTTTTAACGCGGCAAAAAATGGGTCAAACGGCGTGTCCTTGCTTACTTCAAAAATATGTTTTGGATGCAAGGTGTCAAGCTCAAGCATGAACGCAATGATGTCATCTTGCGTCACATCCAGTAAATACGAATAGGCCACACTCAAAAAGCTATGTTTAAACAAATCTTTGGTCCGGGATGCGTCAGTCAAACTTAAAAAGAGTTTGAACAAATTAATTGTCACCAAGACATCGGTATGCGAAATGAACTGTTCTTCTTTGTGCGCATAAATCGGTACTTTTTCTGCGTTAAAGGCGTCTTGAATCACATCAAACCGTGTTTTACGGTCCATTAAGATGACAAAGTCTGACAGTCTTGCGGGTCTTAATTCATTCGTGGACTTGTCATAAATCGGCATGGCATCGGTGATGGCCTTTTTAATCGCGCGCGCTGTATAAAGACTCTCGACATACATTGCTTGATCGGCATCTGAGGTGTAGGGCATCACGTCTTTAAAAAGCTCTAAATCCGCTTCATCATAGGTGATGACATTCATCCCCACGTTTAAATCCGGGTGAGAGGCTTTATGGTAATTTTCTAAGCCGAACTTAAGCGGTTGCCCGTCTGTGTAGTCAATGCCACCGAGGCGTGCATCAAAGGTCGCTTTAAACAGTGCATTAATACTCTCAATCACGCTTGAGCGTGAACGAAAGTTTTCTGAGAGCTCGATTCGTGTGCCTCCGGCACTCGGAAACGCGTGGTATTTGTCTTGGAAGAGTTCTGGGGAGGCATCTCGGAACCGATAAATGGATTGTTTGATGTCACCCACGATGTACACGTTGTTGGTTTCCAAACATTCAATAATTTTGTCTTGTAAAGGCGAGGTATCTTGGTATTCATCAATTAAGATTTCTTTAAACGCGTCTTTTAATCCGTTTAAAGCGTCTTGATGGTCACGCAGGATAGAAAGCGATAAAACTGCCATTGTTTGAAAATCAAAGAGACCACGCTGCTTTTGAGCCTCTAAATACCGGTGATTAAATCCGTCTGCAAGACGCACCATTGTTTCCACGAGTGGGCGTTGATTGAGGATATTCTTTAAAGCAACTTCAAGCGGCTCTTCTGTAAGCACTGTGAGTTTTTTGATGTGGTCTTTTAAATCATCTAAAACTGAATTAAACGGTTCATCCTCATCCGTGAACAGTTTTTTTGGCTTACTCGGCCATTTGAGTGCCTTTAAAGCCTGATGCACTTCGTCTGCCTGACTAGCGTCCATGACTGGGTCGAGCGCCGCTTTGACTGTTAAAGCAAATGCGTGTTTATCAGGCTCAAAGACACTCCGCACTAAAATGTCTGCGAGGGCACGCGCATCTTCACATTTTTCTTTGACTAGATTTTCGTATTCTTTCGCCAATCGATCTAAATGTTCAGGTGCGTAATAGGTTGCTAAATCGTCTGAATTAAAGGTGAGAATCCCTTTTTTCAAGAAAGCGTCAGCCAGGGTGAGAACCATTTGTTTCACACGATTTGGTGACTTGGTGGAATAGGTTTTTAATACGGTTAAAAACGCGTCGTCACCCTCTGTGTGTAAATCATCAAAATACACGTCTATTAAGGCGTGTTTTTGTTGGTCGATGTAAATGGCATCGGCAATAGACACGTTTGGTGAGAGGCCGATCAAGTGCCCATAGGTTTGCACGATAAACAGCGAAAAGCTATCAAACGTAGAAATATGCGCAAGGTCAAGGCCAAGTAACGCCTCACTCAGCTCAGGATGCCCCGCATCTAAGAGGGTTTGTAAGTGACTGCGAATCCGCTCTTTCATTTCAAGGGCCGCCGCTTTGGTAAATGTCACGATCAAAAAGTCTTGAATGGAATGGCCATTTAAGACGTGTTGAATAACGCGCTCAGTGAGCACGGCCGTTTTCCCAGAGCCAGCCCCCGCTGAGACAATGGTTTTACCAATCGGGGTGTGGATGGCGGTGTCTTGAGAGGCGGTCCACTTGACACTCATGCAAAGCCTCCCGTCGTTAAGGTGTTTAAGAAACTTTCATCATCATCGGTACTAAAGGGCACAAAGTCACTGGCACGCTTATAACAAATGTCTTTGAATTCACAGAATTTACAGGACGGCGTATTCGCTTCATCCCCTTTGGGATTCACCGAATATTTGCCTGCTTCAATGCCGGCCATCGCTTCGCTGACGCGGCGCTTGATCAAGTCAGTCAGTGCCGTCAATTCATGCGGGGTTAACGTATGCGCCGACTTTCTAAAGTCGCCGTCCTTTTTAGTGCCCATCCCCTTAATAAACGAACTGTCTTCAAACCGTGGGTCAAACTGCGTGACTGCATCTTCCGTAATGTGCCCGTCCAGTTTCCAGTTTTTTTCTTGAATGGCGCTGTGGGGTTCTCCGTTTTCTGCTTTTTCAATGTTTAACGTAAACGGATGATAGAAAAATCCGACCGGTGTATCTAAGGACTCTACATGCTCTTTCACAAGGCTCATGTAAAATGGCAGCTGTGACCCTAGGGCATATTCATATTTGGCAAGTTTAATATCACGCGGTGAGGATTTATAGTCGACAATGGCAAACCTGTTCGCCTCGTGCATGATTTTATCGACGATGCCCACCATTTTCTTCAGGTGCGTCCCACCGAGTTCTACTTCAATTTCTTTTTCATAGGCAAATGGTTTAAATTGACTGGCTGCATGAAAGGCCTTTACGTGATCAATGAATTGATCGAGTCCTTCTAACACGTTATATAGATAGAACCGCTCTTCCATCGATACAGGCGCTCTTTCAGCCTCGATGACTTGCTCTAACACGTCGTGATAAAGCGCGTAACGCGCTTCTAAATGGTCACTGAGTTCATCGATGCGGGCTAAGGTTTCATGGTACAAGTTCCCAATTAAAGCCGGCAACTTGTCGGTAAACACTTCTTTTACGCCAAGTAAGTTTTTCAGTAAAAAGCGGAATTCACATTTGAAATAGTCTTCCATCCGACTGTAAGAAATCTGCGTCCGATTTTTTAAGAGTTCCCCGTTTAACTCTGGATCAAGGGGCGCTTGCTTCCGTGTGAATGGTGGTGGGGTAAACGAGGCAATTTCGTGAGTCGCTTGAAAGTGTGAGAGTAGGGCATGATCTTGGTTATACCGTTGCTTTTCGTCCAAAGCTTTTTGATACGTGAGTCGGTCATGGGTGATGGAATGTCTGTTCAGCGATGGCTCAAACGCTGTGTTTTTTAAAGCGCCTGCTTTTAACGCTTCGATGACGGTCAGTGAGGGAATCTTTTCACTCGTTAACAGTTTCGAGGCAAACGACACCCATTTTAAACGGGGTGAATGAATTAACGTATCTCCCGTATAGCGGGCTTTCAAGACGCGATCTTTCGACGTTTCTAGGTGATGCGCCCTTAAGACATCTTCATCGATGTAACTGGCAGTTTTAACGCGTCCAGGAAAGTCTCCTTCTGCCGCACCGACGATATACAGTGTACTGTCATCGGTCACATACTCACTAAAATCTCCAATTTCGATGACATCACTGAAAGATGGTCGTGGGACACGCATCGTTTTAAGCGTTTCAATGAGGGTGATTTTGGCAATCTTCAATGGTAAGGATTGCACGTCGAGTAATGCTTTAGAAACGGGTTGAATAAAGGGCAAATGTGCGTGATTTTTTGTTGATAGTGCGCGTTTTAATTCCCCTTTGAGATTTTTGTGTGAATCCGCACGATCAATGTGTGCTTTTAAAGTTTGATAAAGCGCAGTGGTTTCTAACTGCGAAGCTTCCTTGCGCACAAAGGGGAGCTGATAGCGCGGGAAAATCAGATCAAATAATGCGTCGTAATCGCGTGATGATGCATGGACTTTAAGGGTGTTAATATCTGCGTGATCTAATAAGGCTTTACTTAAAGTTTCTGCGAGTGCCTCGATTTCTAAATAAGCATTGGTAAACGTCATGTAGGGCGCACTTTCACTGCGTTTAGAGGGAGCAATCCGCGTGATTTCAGCACGCTCATATAGGGTATCTAGTCGGTGCGTCATCAGCGGGGTTTCAAAACAGTGATACAGACAAATCTTGTCACTCATTGGGTGCATTTGCCAAGGCGTTTTATCGATCAAAGATTGCTTTGTTAAAAAGTGTTTCACACGCTCTAACAATGGGTCATGAATGGGGTCATTCATATGCCTTAAGGCACTTAAAAGCTCTAAGGCAACGGCATGAGTCAATGAAAAATGCGCCATCACGTGTCCTGTGGCGCTCGGTTTAAAGGCATCGGCATGATAATTAAGCCACTGGGTTGAATCCATGATTTGGATCTGTTTGAGTGGCATGTCATGCATGGTTTTTAAAAGAGCTGAATGGGCAGTTGAAGGCGCAATAATAAGCCCATGATTGGTGGCTTCAAGCCATGCTTTTAAGCGGTCCATACGTGTCCTTTCGGTTTGCCTCAAGTATATCAAATTATCAAGTGATAGTATAGATGAGACCTTTGAACTCGTGACATTTAAGCGCGCGCGATTTATAATTGAATGAAGGAGTCTTTCGATGAAAAAACCTGCCTCTGGCTTAAAAATTGCGCCGTCCGCTGTGATTACTGGCGATGTCACCCTCGGTGAAGACGTGAGTGTTTGGCATCACGCCACCTTACGCGGAGATATCAATACGATTACGGTCGGTGCATCATCTAACATCCAAGATAATGTGGTCGTGCATGTGTCCTATGATGCGGCGACGCAGATTGGTAAAGGTGTGACGATTGGCCATAGCGCCATCATTCATGGATGTACGATCCATGATCACGCTTTGATTGGCATGGGCACCATTGTCTTAGATAAAGCTGTCATCGAGTCACACGTCCTCATTGCGGCGGGTAGCTTAGTGCCACCGGGAAAAGTGTGTGAATCAGGCTATTTATATATGGGGTCTCCCGTTAAAAAAGCACGAGCACTCACGGACGATGAAATCACGATGATTCAT
>CAJXLP010000014.1 GCA_913056275.1 uncultured Mycoplasmatota bacterium | reverse complement strand
TCATCATGGACGATGGTCAACCGGGTGAAGTCGGTGAATACACCTACCGGACACGGTTGACTGAAAACCCAGCAACCCTCAACCAATGGATTTATGAAGATTCCATCTCCAGTGATGTCATTACGACATTCCTCGATGCGCTTTATTTCTTCAACTACAACTCTGACTTTACTGGATTTGAGTTGCAACCCTCCATGGCTGCGGACATGCCATCACCTTCCGATGCTCAAGAAGTATTCGGAACCGAAGTGGCGAATGTCTGGAGCGTTCCAGTTCGTGATGGTCTTGTGTGGACTGACCACACCGGCGCTGAAGCGGGAGATATTACTGCTCAAGACTTCTTAGACACCTACAAACTTGCGGTTGATGAGGGATGGTTCCGTGCCATTTCTGGTACGGGAGACTTCTTGAACCCTGCGCAAGAAATCATCAACATGCAAGCGTATGTTGATGGCGATGTTGAGTGGGATGAAGTCGGTATCTCAGTAGATGGTAACAACATTGTCTTTGAATTTGTCCCACTGATGAGTGAATGGAACGTCATTTATTGGTTATCAAGTTTCGTTATGACTCCAATCAACTTAGACTTATATGAAGAGGTTGGCGATCAATATGGTACAAGTGCAGAAACTACCTCATATAGTGGCCGTTTCTACCTTGAAACCTATGAAGCAGACCGGATTTTACGTCTTAAAGAAAATCCAAACTTCCATGATCCAAACCGTACATTCTACACAGGGTATACATTCGAGGTCATTAACGATTCAGATATCGCATTCCAAAGCTTTATCTCGGGTCGTTTAGATGCAACAGGACTTCCAGCATCACGCTTTGATGAATATCAATCTTACCCAGGAATTCGTTTTGCACCTGGTGCAACCGTCTTCCGCATGAACATGAATTCACACGGCACCGTTGAATCACAACGTGAACAGTTCCCAGATTCAACACTTATCCCTGAGCCAATCCTTGCTTACCAAGATTTCCGTACAGCAATGTATTTTGGGATAGACCGTAACACTTTAGCTTATGATGTGGTACGTACCGCTGAACCTGCGCAATTCTACTTCACACCGGCATACTTAGTTGATCCAGCCGGTGGGGTTCCATTCCGTGATACAGAATATGGACCAACAGTATTAGAAGGTTTCTCTCCCTCAACAAGTGGGTATAATCCAGATGCAGCCAAAGCACTCTTTGACAGTGCGGTTGAAGACGCAGTTGCCGCTGGTGAATATGCACAGGGCGATGTCATTGAATTACTATTAATCATTGCTGCTAACTCACAAGTGGGTGAACTTGCAGGTGAGTTTATAGAGAGTTCAATGGAAGATTTATTTGTCAACGAAGAGTATGACATTTCAGTTGACGTCGTAGTTCAAGCAGAACCATTCCCAAATAACTACTTTAACTGGCAAATTCCTGGTGAAACTGATTTAGGTTTCGGTGGAATTTCAGGTTCTCAGCTTGATGCTGCTGGCTTCCTAGATACCTTTAACTCCCTGAACACTTCCGGCTTCACCTTAAACTGGGGACCAGATTTCGATACGACACAAGCAGATATTGAAATCGAGTATGTGAACCCATCTACGGGTGAAACTCTCCGCGAAGTCTTCTCCTTCGATGCCATCCAAAGACTCTTAACGTCTGAAGTTGAGCTCGAAGACGGTGAAGTCGTCGAGTAATAAGATTTAAGACTTACTCAATAAACGAATCACTTAATGGCCAAATGCAAATCTCTTAAGAGGTTTGCATTTGGTTCATTATGTTTATTGATTATTCATGTTGAAACATTTGCTGTTTAAACCATTTAAACATGATTTAATCATCAAATGTTTCAATTTTTAATCTAAAAATTAAGGATGATGAGAATGTTACGATATACTATGATTCGTACCGTGTGGGTATTTATTATTTTGATTACGATCCTTTCAATCAATTTTATTTTGCTAAAAAATGCCCCTGAATATCCACCAACGATTGAGGAACAACGGGAAATTTATTACGCGAGACAAGTCTCTGATGGCTACATGACGATTGAACTAGAACGTGATCCAGAAATGGTTGAAACCATTCGTCAGGAACTTCGTAATCCTGCCGAAAGTGATGAATACACCATTATCCGTAATGCGTGGTACCGCGATGAGGGTGATCAATTCAGAATTTATAAACCTGTCCCGTTGATTAATCAGTATTTTAATTGGGTGAGAAACATTGTGACTGAGTGGAATTGGGGCGTATCCACGCGTGTTCAGGCGAATGTACCTGTATATGATATTTTATTATCGCGGATTCCAGTTACGTTCCAATTAAATATCGTAGCTTTATTCTTTTACATTCCAATTGGCTTTGCGCTCGGTATACTAGCAGCGCTTAGAAAGAACAGCTTCCTGGATAACTTTATATCTGTGGCCGTTATGATTTTAATTTCCTTGCCAAGTTTTGTCACCATGACCTTTTTAGTGCTTGTATTTGGGTATGGCCTTGGCTGGCTCCCCGTCCAGTTCCCACCTGCGGATGTTACCGGAACCATTCGTTATACAGCGTTTATATTGCCTGTGTTAGGACTTTCATTTGGCGCGCTCGCTTCATTGACGCGGACGTCACGCGCTGAACTTTCAGAAGTTTTAACAAGTGAATTTTTACTCCTTGCTAGAACCAAGGGGCTCACCCAAACACAAGCCGTATTACGGCATGCGATGCGGAACTCTATGGTACCGCTGGTACCCGGGATTATCGCATCATTCGTCGGGTTATTATCTGGGTCTGTTATCATTGAAGTCATTTACTCCATTCCTGGAACCGGCCGCATATTTATTCGTGCAATGACCCAAAATAACTATGATTTTAACTTAATATTAGGCATCACAGCATTTTATACCATCATCAGTCTGTTCGCGATACTACTCGTCGATTTATCGTACGGATTGGTGGATCCAAGAATTCGTATGGGGGCTCGCAAATAATGGATTACAAAGATACGAATCCTGAAGTCGATAAATCAAAACTTCAATTTGTCCAACGTGACGAAAAAATCTTTGATAAGAAATTTGAAACAAAACCGGTTGGGTATTTTAAAGATGCGATGATTCGTTTCGTTAAAAACAAAACAAACGTAGTGGCTACTGTTATTTTGTTTACTTTAATTACTCTTTCGATATTAATTCCAACATTCACCAGTAAAAATTACACCACTTTAGAACCGCGGATGGCATTTTTGCCTCCTCGCGTGCCAGTGATTGAAAATTTCGGAATGCTTGATGGGACTGTCTATGTAGAAAATCAACAAATTGTGACTTCAACCATCGACCCTGATACCGGTCTAGGAATTCCAGATCCAACCCGCTATCCAACTGATTATATTAATATGGATACGTTAGTCAATTATGATATCGCGTGTTCAGAAGTCAGTGAAAACTGTAGCGGTGGTGAAGTTAACTTTGCCAACCGTGAAGCAGATAGTGCATCGACCTTTAAAGCACCAGGCAATTTTTTCCCAGCTTTGGCTGATTTGCCTTTTGTGACAGTAGACGTGTCCGAGTTACAACTTTCGGGCGGATCTACGCTCAGTGTTTTAGTCAATGATGGCTCAGGCAATTATGTTAGCATTGGAGACGTCACAGATGTGGGTGAACAATCCTTTAATATTATTGATGCTGTCGCCAATCCCGATGATGTCTTTTTCTATTCAACAGAGTTAAGATTTCTATTTGAAAATAGTGATCCAAGCGACTACGTTCGATTAAATGCCATAGAACTCTCAAGCAATGCGTCTACCGATCCTCTATATGTGGCTTCTGGCTACGATTTAGCGACATTTGAAACCCTCGATGGAACGGGCCGTTTATCGCGTTTTGGCGCGACCATCACGATGTCAAGTTTCGAGTTTGACGCGTATGGTGCTGCCTTAGGCGATTACCGCATTGATACTTTCTCGAAAGCTGAATATGAAGAAATCGTCCAATCGCATGGTGATAGCTGCTCAGTCATCAATAACCCTGATAATCCAGAGGGATGGTACTTATCCGAGGGATGTCCGGTTAGAGAAGTTGTGAGTACCTCAGAACCCGTTGTCGTCGATGGGGTTGAATATACTTCGTATGAAGTCATCATGAATTATGGGCTTTATGCTGGGTATGATGAAGTTCCCTACTATTTAGCAGGAACCACAAATACTGGTCGTGACCTATTCAACTTAGCATGGGTTGCCTTAAGAACCTCGTTACTGATTGGGGTTTCGGCTGCGTTAGTGAACATTACCATCGGCATTATATACGGTGCAATTTCCGGCTATTACGGTGGTAAAATCGATATTTTAATGGAACGTTTTTCAGAAATTATTGCACGGATTCCTTTCCTTGTCGTCTTAGCGATTGCAGTCGCCTACATTGGACCGGGCATCACCACCCTCTTTATCGTCCTTATTGTCTCGGGATGGATCGGAGTCGCCTCAGTCACCCGGACCCAATTTTACCGGTATAAAGGCCGGGAATACGTCTTAGCTTCCCGGACGTTAGGCGCCAAAGACTCACGCCTCATCTTCCGGCACATTTTACCGAATGGGGTTGGCACGATTATTACGGCTAGTATTTTGTCCATTCCCTTGGTCATCTTTACGGAATCAACCCTATCATATTTAGGGTTTGGAATCGGTCATGGCCAATCGTTTAACTTAGGACCGATTGAATTCTCCGGCGTCTCCATCGGGGTGTTACTGGCCGATGGTCGGGCGGAAATTATTAGCCGGCCTTACTTAACCATTTGGCCTGCGGTTATTATCTCAATTTTAATGATTACATTTAACTTATTTGGTAACGCCCTTCGCGATGCCTTTAATCCATCCTTAAGGGGGTCTGAATAATGCCTGACGTAAAATTATCGGTTAAAGACTTAAGCGTCTCCTTTAAAACGCCACAAGGTCTTGTGCGTGCAGTAAGGGACATCAATTTCGACCTCTACCAAAAAGAAACGCTCGCCATCGTCGGTGAGTCAGGCTCTGGTAAATCCGTCACGAGTCGGTCAATTATGGGCATCTTAGCCGGTAATGCCGTGGTCGATAGCGGATCAATCATCTATGAAGATGAAGACCTGACAAAAATTCGCGAAGAAGATTTCCATAAACTTCGTGGTAATAAACTTGGCATGATTTTCCAAGACCCTTTATCGAGTTTGAATCCCATCATGAAAATTGGCAAACAAATTACGGAAGGAATGATTGTCAACGGGAAACACTTAAAGAATCGTGTGAAAGCCAAAGCACATCCCCAACGTCGGAAATACTTAAATTTACGTGATTCGCTTGAGAAAGCGAAAGCGGCCTATAAGGATGCGTTAAAAGAGGCAAAAGAGAGTGGCGCCGACACCGCGGCGATCAAATCAGATTTTTTAGCCAAGCAAGCAGACCTTAAACCAGCGATTGCCGAGGCCAAAGCGGCCTATAACTCGGTCCTTAAAGAAGCGAAAGCGGAAGTGGATGCCGATTGGCAAGCTCAAAAAGCAAAATACGCAGAAAAAATTAAAGCCGTAAAAGCGCAAATGGCAAGTGCCAGTGGCGAAGATAAACGCGGATATCGTCAGGAAATTGCCGATTTAAAAGAGGAACTTGCGCGTTACAAGCAAGTGACTAAAAAGGAAGCGCGTGAACGCGCCGTCGAAGTTATGAACGAAGTCGGTATTCCAGAACCTGAAAGACGCTTAAAACAATATCCGTTTCAATTTTCTGGGGGAATGCGTCAACGAATCGTTATTGCGATTGCCTTAACGGCGGATCCTGACTTACTGATTTGTGATGAGCCAACCACTGCCCTAGATGTAACGATTCAAGCGCAAATCTTAGAGTTGATTAACCGCCTCAAAGAAGAACGTGACTTAACCGTTATTTTCATTACCCACGATCTAGGGGTAGTGGCCAATATGGCGGACCGTGTCGCGGTCATGTATGCGGGTAAGATCGTAGAAATTGGCACCAGTGAAGAAATTTTCTACGACCCCAAACATCCTTACACCTGGGCCCTGCTTTCATCCATGCCTGATTTATCAAGCCGGGACCGTTTATTCAGCATTCCAGGGACTCCACCGAATATGTTGTTCCCACCCAAAGGTGATGCCTTTGCGGACCGAAATGAATATGCCTTAGCGATTGATTTTGAACAGCAACCGCCGTATTTTAAAATATCCGATACCCATTATGCAGCGACTTGGTTGTTGCATGAGGATTCACCAAAAGTGGAGCCTCCACAAGTTATCCAAGACCGCATTAAAGCAATGAAACAACGCGCCAAAGATTCTACGCAAAGTGAGGCACGATGAAGATGGCAGAGACAATATTAAGCGTACGCAATCTCAAACAGCACTTCACGACGGGGCTTGGTCGCAATAAACTTGTGGTTAAAGCCGTGGATGATGTCAGTTTTGACATCCAAAAAGGCGAAGTGTTTGGGTTAGTCGGTGAGTCGGGGTGTGGAAAAACAACGACTGGCCGTACAATCATTAAACTGTATGAACCGACTGACGGTGAAGTTTACTTTCTCGGTGAACGAATCAGTGCAGGAACCATCGGCATCAAAGATCAAATTAAGGATGAAAAACGCCAAGCCGCTGTAGAAATTGCCGCGTTAAAAGAAACGATGGCTCAAGAACTTGCGGGAGCAAGTGACTCTGCAAAAGCGGGTGTTCAAGACACCTATCAGGCAAAAATTAAAGAGGTTGAACTTAAACGCGACGCCGTGATTAAAACGTTAAAGCGGGATATCCCTAAACGAAAAGAAGATACGGCGCAAGATAACCGCTCGATTCTCAATAAAATGCAAATGATCTTCCAAGATCCCATTGCCTCGCTCAACCCCCGTATGACCGTTAAAGAGATCATTGCAGAAGGGTTACGCATTGCCGGTGAAACCAAAGAAAAAGTCATCTCCGAAAAAGTGCAAGATGTTTTAAAAACCGTTGGCTTACTGCCTGAACATGCGAGCCGTTACCCGCACGAGTTTTCGGGGGGTCAACGTCAGCGTATTGGAATCGCAAGAGCGCTTGTGGTCAATCCAGAGTTTATCATTGCCGATGAACCAATAAGTGCGTTAGACGTCTCCATTCAAGCCCAAGTCATTAACTTGCTGAACGATTTACGGAAGGATTTTGGCATCACGATCATGTTCATCGCGCACGATTTAAGTGTCGTAAAATATTTTGCGGACCGCATTGGTGTCATGTATTATGGCAAACTCGTTGAGCTTGCTGACAAAGATGAGCTTTTCAAAAATCCATTGCACCCGTATACAAAATCGTTACTATCCGCAGTGCCGCTGCCTGACCCGCAATATGAGCGTGGTCGCCAACGGATTAAGTATGATCCGACCGTGCACGATTACTCCGCTGATCTCCCTGAATTGCACGAAATAAAAAAAGGTCACCTCATATATGCGAACCAAGCAGAAATCGCGGCCTATAAACAAGAGCTTAAGTGACCTATCAGCTCCGCAGCATCATCAAGCTTGTCATCATCACTTTATCGCTTGCTGCAATTTGGATCTTCACGCTCGGCCGCAGTGTGCCGCTTATCCAAGCAGTATCCGATGGGTTGTTCATCGTCGGACTCCTCCTTTTTTTCTGGGGGCTCATCACACTGACGCGTGCGAGTAATATCTTTTTATCGACGAATTACATCTTTAAAGCGGTATTCCGCCGTAATTTTAAGCCCGTCAGTTATCATGAGTATATGTCTGAACGTGAAGTAAAATCAGACAACAAAAGTGCTTGGCATAACTTCTTAGTTGGCCTCGCTTACTTAATTGTCTCCGCGACCATCGCCAACGTATTTATATAATAAAGACCAGACATTTGTCTGGTCTTATTTTTTAGGGATCGGAAAGAATGCACGCACTTTTTGTTTATACGCATCATACGCGTCGTTGCCTTCGTATTTTTTTTCTAACAAGGGAATGCCGGACAGTCCTAAAAGTAAAAAGGTGATGGTGACAGGGCTGATTAAACTGAGTAATACAGCGAGTAAAGTATTCACGTGAGCTAGGGCCATAAAGCCGATGCCCCACCACGCGGTGACTTCTCCGAAGTAATTGGGATGGCGACTTAAGCCCCACACCCCTTTTTGCATAATTTCACCCGGTTGTTTGGTGCGTCGAAAACGCATCATCTGTGCGTCCCCCACCGTTTCAAAGACAAGTCCAATCAAGAAGATACCCAGCCCCGCGATCAATAAGACGGGTGATTCGAGATCATAATTGAGTACAGTGATTAAAGTGATGCCCATGAGAAAGGCAAATCCACTTTGCAATAAGAACACTTTTACGTAGGCTTGTAACTTTTCTGCCTTGTGCCATTTTTTGCGCATGGCTTGATAGCGAAAATCTTCTGGCTTATGCCAGTTACGCATGTATAAATAGATAGACAAGCGCAGTCCCCAAAGGACCACCATGATGAGAATGAGTCCTTGACTCAGACTCACCGGCCGGACAATGAGAAAAAGCACGAAGCTCAGGGCCACTTGGGCCATGCCCCAAAAGACATCGACGGTCGAATAATCATTGCGAACGAGTGCAATGACGTAGACGAGGGTAAAAAAGGCGACGAGCGTTAAAGCCCCCCATAGATATAGAAGCCCGTCCATGTTAGGCGCCCACCGCTTGAATGATTAGCAGTGAAAGCCCACTCACTGTGGCGCCTAAAAAGGTCCCCCAGATCATGTCAATGACCGTTATTTCTACGGACCACCCTTCGAGTGTCGCCAAGTTTGTGAGATCATACGTGGCATACATTAAGAGACCGAAGAAGCCGCCCAAGAATACCGCCTCACTAAAGGCACCGCTCTCGATTGCTGGGGTGACCGCAAAGAACGTCAGTCCAATCACAAAGAGTGCGTAAAAGATGAGAGCAGCCGGCCAGTTCACATCTTTTTTAAGTAAATGTCCGATGTATTTTTGGTACAACCCTTTGCCGACAAATCCGAGCCAGATGAGATCGATAATGATGAATAATGCAAATACGATGAGTCCATGGATCAATGGCATGTGTGCCTCCTAAAAAAAAGGGCCTTATTTAATTAAGGCCTTTGCTTTGAGTGTATTGGCAAAATGTACTTTGGCCACTTCCCGTAACTGACGTTCACCATGGGACTTGATAATGTGAGCTGCTTGCTCATCGACCATGGGGGAGGCGCCTTTTTGAAGTTTAAGCTTCAGTGATTTTGAGAGCTTTGTGAGATGATTTAAAAATGCATAGCGGGCAATCATCGACGCGAGTGCCACTGAAATGTAATGGTCTTCAGCTTTCGGCATGAAGGTTTGGACTTGGGGAATATCTTCAATGTCTTTCAAATAGTCATAATACTTGGTTGGTTGAACAAATTGATCGACAACTATGGGACCTTTTTTCCCGACCTTATCACTGATTTTCCTGTGTGATTCCGCGTGGAGGTATGCTTTCAGGGCATTGAGGTTATAGCCTTTTTCAATCATTTGATTGTATTGGCCATTTTTCAACACCATTAAACTATAGGGAATCCGTTTAATAATCTCGGGGACCGTTTGGATGATGGTTGAATCTTCCATTTGTTTGGAATCTTTGATGGGAAATTTGGCTAAGAATTCTTTGTCATTGGCAGAGACATAGACACTGGCGACACACAACGGACCGAAGTAATCACCTGATCCTGATTCATCAGAGCCGATGGATGGCTCATAGAAGGTATCTTTATTCGGTTTATCCGGTTTCTTTTCTTCAGTTTTTTCACTCGTGTCGGCTAAATCAAATTGTTCAACCCACGAGTCGTAGTGTTGTTTCGCTTTCTTTCCTTGAAACATCACTTTTTTTGAAGGGTAGATGGATATATTGACATGATTGCCTTCAAAGGCTGCCATGGTGTTTTCTACGAACACTGTTTCGGCGAGGGGTTCATAATAAGTAATCAAGGCTTCAATTTGTTCCAAAGTAAGCTCTAAGACGTAGTTCATTTTTTTCACACCCTTTCTCCCTATTTTACCATGAATAGTGCTAAAATAAAACATGTTAAGGGGGCCGTATGGACCTAAAAGCACTGGAATATCCCACCGTCATTTCAGCGATTTTAACGCACGCTAAAACCACGTTGGGTCAAACACACATTCGTACACTCACCCCATTAAAGACGCCGCAAGATGCCATCCATAAAATGGCTGAAATTACGACGGCTAAAACATACATCGAAGTCGCCAAAGACCCATCATTTGGTGATTTTTTTGACATTGAATCACAACTCAAAGACATTAAAATTGCCCGGACATTAAGTGTCCAAGACTTACAAGTTTTAAGACGCTTTTTTAAGCAGTTAACACGGGTCATTAACAGACTTAAAGCCCCCGTTGAATTACCAAAGGATCACGCCTTAACGAGCTATATGGAGGCCTTGAATACGTTAAAATCATTGGCCCAAAAAATCGACGGAATTGTCGATGATGAAGGACTCAGAGAAACCGCATCCAGTGGACTTAAAAAAGCGAAAAACGAAAATCGGGTTATCGATAACCGCCTCATGCAAAAGCTCAAAAGCGTCGTTGATCAATCATCGAGCTATTTATCAGAATCGTTTTATACCGAGCGCCATGGCCGCTATGTGGTGCCGGTTAAACAAACGTATAAAAACCGGTTTAAAGGCAGTGTCGTTGATTATTCAGCAAGTGGTGAAACCATCTACATGGAACCGCATGCCATCGGAGAATTGAGCGCTCAAAAGCGCCGTGTTGAAGCAACCATCACCGCTGAAATTGAAGCGATCTTAACCGCCATTAGTACGGATGCGCACGCCGAATATGACGCCCTGAGTACAAATCATCAGACCTTGGGATCGCTGGATGCCATTTTTGCTAAAGCTCATTATGCGACTGAGTTTGATATGGCCCCCGTGACTTTTACTGACACGTTGAATTTATACGATGCAAGACATCCGTTGATTGACCAGACCCAAGTGGTTGCAAACGATATTGTGTTAGATGAAACAACGCATACCGTGATTATTTCTGGCTCGAATACCGGTGGTAAAACTGTGGTATTAAAAACGGTGGGTTTACTTGCACTGATGGCTCAAGCCGGATTGTTAATCCCTGTTAAAAAAGGGTCATCCTTACCATTTTATACCGGCATTTATGCGGACATTGGAGATGAACAAAGCATTGAACAATCTTTATCAACGTTCTCCTCGCACTTAACCCACATTCAATCCATCATGGAAAGTGCCCGCCCCAGGGCGCTCATTCTACTGGACGAAATTGGTGGGGGCACCGATCCCAAAGCAGGGGCCGCTTTTGCGCGTAGTCTACTCGATGCGTTGGGTCCTGACCAGCATGACATATTTGTAACGACGCATTATCCAGAACTCAAAGCGTATGCGTATGACCAACCGGCCGCCATTAACGCGAGTGTGGCGTTTGATAAGTCCACGTTACAACCGACCTATCACTTATATTTAGATACCCCCGGTGAATCGCATGCCTTGCTCATCGCTGAGCGCTTAGGATTTCCTGAGTCAATCCTCAAACAAGCCACCGTGTATTACGAAAATGCTCAAAATCCAGTCAGCGATTTAATCCAAACCTTGGAACAAAAACGCAGTGATTTAGAAAAAAAGAATTCCGACGTCAGTGATTTAGAGGCGACACTCTCGCAAAAAAACGTGGAGTTATCTACCCGCCTTGAGGCCTTAGAGACTGAAAAGCAACAGCTCAAAGATCGCTACGAGCGGATGTATCAACGGGATCTTGAAGCGTCCCAAAAAGCCTTTGATGAGGCGCTTTCAAAACTGCAATCAAGCGCCCTTAAGCAGCACGAAATCAACCAGGCCAAAGATGCGCTTTACCCCAAAGGCAACCCCCAAGCCAAAGCCTCTCGCCCAGATCATACGTTTACCGTGGGTGACCGGGTACACATCGAAAAATTTAATCGGCAAGGAACCTTGAAAAAGAAACTTGGGCAAACCCAGTGGCTTGTGGAAATGGGGTCGGTGGAATCGACGGTCAAACAATCCGACTTTTATTACGTCGAACGGGCTCAGCCAAAGACCCCGAAACGGGAGAAGAAGGCCACGGTGCCAAAGAAAAAAGTCGCCCCAGAACTCGATTTACGCGGAATGCGCGTCGATGAAGCAAAAATCGAGCTTGATAAATACTTAGATGATTGTGCCTTAGCAAGAATGCCGTTTGTCCGAATAATTCATGGGTATGGCACCTTTGCCATCCGTGATATGGTGCAAGCGGTGTTGCAAGAAAGTCCCTTCATAGAGTCTTTTAGAGCCGGTCAAGGTAACGAAGGCGGAGCCGGAGTCACCGTGGTCTACTTTTAAGTAGCGTTTTGCTTGTGAGACGAAGGAAGTGCGCTATAATTTGATTAGTTAACTTAGGAGGATTTTTATGCCCATTGTGTATTCCAGTGAAGCATCGTTTGACCAAGATACTGCTGAGGGGACCATTATCGTGGATTTTTATGCCGATTGGTGTGGCCCTTGCAAAATGATTGCTCCTGTTCTTGAAGAAATTGCGAACGAACACGAAGATATTACCATCGTCAAACTGAATGTCGATGAAAATATGGCCGTCGCTCAAAAACACGGGGTGCGCGCCATTCCAACCCTTTTAGTGATGAAAAACGGCGAAGAAGCGGACCGCAAAGCTGGCTTCATGCCGAAACAACAATTTCTTGACTGGGTCAAAGCCGCATAAAACACCGCTTCGGCGGTGTTTTTTTTCGAAAACTTATCGGATTTTCATTTATAATAAGCCATGATGAAGATAACTCATGGCCTATTAAATATCAATAAACCAATCGGAATGAGCTCGCACGACGTGGTCAATGCCATTCGTCGGATTTTTGACACACGCCGAGTCGGACACGCCGGGACTTTGGACGTGGAAGCGTCTGGGGTGTTACTTGTTGGCGTTAACGCAGGAACGAAACTGCTGCATCACTTACAAGGCGCTCAAAAGACGTACGAATTTGAGATGGCCATTGGCCAAGAGACTGATACGCTTGATCACACGGGCAAGATTATTAAAACAGGTCCACTCATTACGCAAGAGTGGCTTGATTTAGCCGCTTTCCAAGGGACGTATGAGCAAGTACCGCCCGCCTATTCCGCCGTTAAAGTGCAGGGGAAAAAGCTCTATGAATACGCCCGTAACAATGAACCCATCCCAGAGGTCAAAGCGCGCCTGATCACGATTGACTCATTGACACAATTGAGCCCTTTTAGCGCTGTTGATGACACGCTTAATGCGACGTTTTCAGTGACTGCGAGTTCGGGGTTGTACGTCCGAAAACTTGCCTTAGATGTGGCCACGTTTTATGGAACTGTGGCGCATACTACGATGATTGACCGATTAGCGGTGGGCCGTTTTACTAAGTCAGACAGTGTGCCATTAAATGACGTCACAGAAGCCTCTTTAATACGTTTGAGTGAGGCCTTACCAGACTTTTATCAGGCACGCTACGAAGACTGTAATGCATCAGACATCACCAATGGTCGGCCCCTGCATATCGGATATCAAACGCCCTTTTTAAAGGTTGTTGATGACGCAGGAAATTTATATGGCATTTACGTCTGGGAAGACGCTGTGTACCGCCCGTTACGAATGTTCAAAGGAGACTAAGATGGAAGAAATACTCAAACCGCATAGTCTGGATGATTCCATGATTGCTTCGATTGGATTTTTTGACGGTGTCCACACCGCCCATCAAGCATTACTCAAACGAACGATTGAACTGGCCAAAGCCGAAAACAAAACGCCGGTTGTTATTACGTTTGATCGGCATCCCAAAAGTGTCATATTCGACATGGACTTTCGCTACATTACACCGCTTGATAAAAAGATTGCCCTGTTAAAAGGCTATGGCATTGCTCACGTATTTGTCTTGCCGTTTGATAAGCCGTTATCTGAAATACCCGCTGAAACCTTTATCAAAGATTATTTGGCAGGCGTGCATACGCTGGTCTGTGGATTTGATTTTCGGTTTGGCCATGGCGGTAAAGGGACGACGACACTACTCAAAGAAAACGCTGATTTTAACGTCCATATCATGGATGAAATTCGCTGGGTGGATCAAAAGATTGGTTCCACGTTGATCCGGGAATTGATTCAAGCTGGCAAGATGCAGCAAGTCCATCATCACTTAGGTCGCTATTTTTCGATTCGGGGCGAAGTCATTCACGGTGAAAAGAAAGGCCGTTTAATCGGCTATCCAACGGCCAACATTGAGCTTTCGAATGTCGTCACACCGAAACGTGGGGTCTACGCAAGCATTACTCGCATTGCCGACACGTTGCATCACTCGATGACAAGCGTCGGTCATAATCCAACGCTCAATGCGAGTCATCCATTAAGCGTGGAAAGTTACGTCTTTGACTTTGACCAGATGATTTATGGGTCCACGATTACGACGTATTTTGTGGCCTGGCTGCGAGATGAGCAAAAATTTGACAGCGTCAAAGATTTAATCCGGCAAATTGATGCAGATGCAGAAGCCTCAAAAAAGGTCTTAAATCCCTTGAATCTGTCCTTGCCCTCGCATGAATTTATGCTATAATTAGGTTTGCGCCGTTGGCTAGGTTATTCCCACCTCTAAGAGATTACGTGGCTTTCGGTTAGACATTTACATATAAGGAGGAACTTTTATGGCACTCAGCAAAGAACAACGCGCTGAAATCGTGAAAGCATATGGTCGCAAAGAAAATGACAGTGGATCCACAGAAGTTCAAGTTGCGTTACTGACGCAAGAGATTATTGAACTCAATGCCCACTTAGCCGATCATGCCCATGATTTTCATTCGCGCCGTGGTCTCTTAAAAAAAGTTGGTCATCGCCGCAACTTACTTAATTACTTAATGAAAACAGACGAAGCGCGTTACCAAGAACTGATTAAACGCCTCGGATTAAGACGTTAAAAGAAACTTCATCTGAGGTTTCTTTTTTCTTATCAAGGAGTCTTTATGACCTTCAAAAAATGGCAAACTATCTGGATAAAAACCGCGTTACTAAGTCTTTTAGCTCTAGCGACTATTTTTATGATAAACCGTGTATTCCCTCGTTTATTTAGTCGATTTTTTGGGGCGTTCTTCGCCATTTTTACACCCTTTGCCATCGCGTTATTTATTCTTTACTTAGTCGCTCCACTCAATCACTTTTTAATGAAGCTTAAAATCGCCCATAAAACAGTGAGAAGTTTACTCATTGTCGTGACCTTATTACTCGTTGTTGCCATCTTCTTAATTACCGCTGGCGACACGATTTACTTTCAAGCGATTTCGTTTATTGAGACCGATTGGCCATTAATTTTATCGGCCTTGCAATCGTTAATTCGTGATAATCCTGGACTTTCGGATGCGTACGATTTCATCCTTCCGTATTTGGATTTTGAGTCGGTCTCGAATATTACGGTCGATATTTTTGGCGCTTTTCAAAGTGCGACAAACGCTTTAATTGCGATTGTCTTAACGCCGGTATTTTTATTTTTCTTGATGCGTGATGGCGGGAAAATCCGGGCGGCCATTATTAAAGTATTGCCCCAAGCGTTCGAAGAAGATGCCGATCAACTCACGACTCGCGCGGATACGGTCATCAAACAATATTTCAATGGCCGTTTTACCAGCATCGCCATCATGACTGTGGTCTTCATAGGCATCTTTTTCATTTTAGGATTTGGCACGCGCAGTATTTTATTTGGGTTTTTACTCGGCGTCTTAGACATCATTCCCTACATTGGACCGGTCATTGGGACTTTGTTACCGATGCTTTATACGTTGACTGATGAATCAATTGCGTTCGGTGATTTCGCGCCGCTTGCTGTCTTGGTCATCGTCTTTGTTGTCAATTTCATCCAAAACAATTTACTGCAACCGTTCATCATGGGCCGAGAAACTAAAATGCACCCACTTTTAGTGCTTTCTTCGCTCTTGTTCTTTGGCTACTTACTCGGAGTCATCGGCATTATTTTGGCGATTCCCATCACCGGGACCATTCGTTCTGCGGTTGATTATTATCATGTAAAAAAAGCGCAGTCAAAGACGCCACCCCCGAAAGTGAAAAGTAGATGATTGATTTAAGCCAAATTCCGGGTGCAGCGATGTACGTCATTATTTTTGGATTGAAATTTGTCGAAGTGACCATTTCCACGATGCGCATTGTATTAGTGACTAAAGGTGAACGCGCAAAAGGGGCGATTCTCGCTTTTTTTGAAGTAATGCTTTGGGTCATTGTGGTCACCTTAGTACTTGATGGATTAATGGATGACCCCATCAAGATTGTCATCTACGCAGCTGCCTTTGCGGCCGGGAACTATGTCGGATCAATTTTGGAAGAAAAACTCGCTTTAGGCACCATTCATTTAACGGCCATTGTCCCAGATTCTCAAGGAAAAGCGACGGCAACCGCCATGCGCGAGCAAGGCTACGCTGTAACCGTAACGTCCGGTGAAGGCCGTGATGGCGTGCGCAACATCTTAAACTTATACATCCACCGTAAAAAAATCACGCCGACCATTGCGGCGCTAAAAACCATTGCCCCCGGTGTCGTCATTACGATTCATGATATCCGGCCCATTTATGGCGGCTACCGAGGGCTTCGCAAATAGCATGCAGAGCATGCTTTTTGTTTGCCTGAGCGTTCTATACTTTAAGCGAGCCATATGCTACAATTAATAATTGAAAAATAGATAAAAAAGAGGAGACTATATGTCAAATAAGAGAGTCTTTACCATGGACTTAGATGGTAAAAGTCTCAGTGTCGAATTTGGTGAACTGGCCAAGCAAGCCAGCGCCGCAGCGTTGATTCGTTATGATGATACCGCTGTGTTGAGTGTTAGCCAAGTTTCGAAATCGGAAAGCCATTTGGATTTCTTTCCGCTGATGATTATTTACACAGAAAAGCAATACGCGGCTGGAAAAATTCCGGGAGGATTTTTCAAGCGTGAGGGGCGCCCCAGTGAAACTGAAACGCTGAGTGCGCGGCTGATTGACCGGCCGATTCGTCCGTTGTTCCCAAAAGGGTACAAGCATGACATTCAAATTATCAATACTGTACTATCGGGCAACGTGGATCGTTCGCCATCGGTGACTGCCATGTTTGGGAGTTCACTCTCTTTAAGTCTCAGTCAAGCTCCCTTTTCAGGGCCCATTGCGGGCGTTGAAGTGGGCCGTATCGACGGTGAATTTGTGTTAAACCCAACCGTTGGAGAAAAAGAACTTTCTGACATCGATTTATACGTAGCAGGAACCAAACACGCCATCAACATGGTCGAAGCCGGCGCCTTAGAAGCCAGTGAAGCAGACATGGTTGCCGCCATTATGTTTGGTCATGAATGGATTAAAAAATTGATTGCGTTCCAAGAAGAAATCATCGCCGATGTCAACCCTGAAAAAGTTGAATTCACCCCGCAAGACGAGCCTGAAGACTTGCTAAAATTTGTCCAAGATGAAGCCTTAGATGCAATCAAAAAAGCGTCAGCCATCAACGGTCGTCATGACCGCGGCGATGCCATCGGAACCATTTTAGATGACTTAGAAGAGCGGTATAAAGCCGCTCACCCAGATGTGTCTGAGGATGATTTGAAAGACGCGTTGAAAACGATTAAAAAGCTCGTCGATGGGGCCGTTAAAGATGAGGTCCGACGGTTGATCATTGCCGATGAGAAACGCCCAGATGGTCGCGGGTTAACAGACATTCGCCCGCTTGACTCGCAAGTCGATATTTTACACCGGACACACGGGTCCGCTTTATTTACCCGCGGTGAAACCCAAGCCTTCTACGGGCTACAACTTGGGGCCCTCCG
>CAJXLP010000013.1 GCA_913056275.1 uncultured Mycoplasmatota bacterium | reverse complement strand
GTCTTAGTGGCGCAAACGGTCTTTATCGAAATCTTCGCGGTGACACCGCTATTATCGGAAGCCACAGGATTGCTCTCTCGGGTCCGACTGAATTACACCTTAGTCAACATTCATACCCCCGTTGAAGATATCCGCTTGGTCTTAGATCTAGCCTTTGAAGGTGAGGCCTTGTATGAAGGGGAAGAAGCTACGGTACCGCTTTTGCCTGAAGGATCTTTTGAAGGCAGCTTTAACTTCTTGCCTCCTGAAGGATGGGACACTGGAACCTACCAATTTCAACTGGATGCCTACCAAGGCGCATTTGAGCTTGAAGACTCCATTTACATTGGTGCCAGTCGAACTCGTGATTTATTCGTGCCGGAAGAATACATCGGCACCATCACGCCAAGACCCGTTGACCCGGAGCCAGAACCCGAACCAGAACCCGAGCCAGACCCCGAACCGGAGCCAGACCCGGAGCCTGAGCCAGAAGGTCTCAGCCCGTGGCTCATTGTGCTCATCACCCTTCTCAGTGTGGCCATCATTGGGCTCATTCTATGGTGGATTTTCATCTACCGAAACCGCGACCTCAATGCGGTGGAGTATGCCCGCAAAGCCTTTAAATCAAACGGATTTGACTTAGATTCAGAGGCCGTTCAAGCGGTCTTAAAAGCAGTCCAAGACGCCATGCATCCTGGCACAGATTTCGGCGGGGAACGTATCGGAAACATCGCCTATTATGAAGCGGTTGATGGGTTCTTAATGACTCATGATGTATGGGCGAAAAAGATGAAATCTCTTAATCACAAAACTCCTGATAAACCTTAAAAAAATGGACCCTCAATGAAGGGTCCATTTTTTTGTGCCAACATCAATTATTCCCATCCACCCACGCGGTGTGTTTTAAGTTTAAAAAGAACGCGTGGGGTTGCATGATGTTTTCGGTGCCATCATCATTTTGGTTCATCCAAAGATCATCGGGATGGGCAAACTGAAGATGAAGGCTGGAAAGCGACTGGATGGGGTTTTGCCGATTGGGGTTGGGGATGAGCGTGATCACCTTGGCTTCTAATAACGCTAAAATTAAGCGCATGGCCGCTTTGGGATCATCGAGGTGCCAGGCAGCCCCTTGGTAGTGGACCGTGCCCAGTGGCACCGCGTGACGGGTGGCCATCCAGCCGTCAAAATTGGTAAAAGGATGCATAAAAACTCCTCAAAAATAGATTCCCATAAAAAAACCCTATCATCATAGATAGGGCATGCCGTCCTATCTATCAGGATTTAGCACCTTACCGTTGGCAGGTTGCTGTGTGGCGACGAGCCTGTCTCTTCCACACTCTTTATAGGTAGTTTTACTATACAAAAAGGTCTTAATTCTGTCAACGAGATTTTAAAAGGCTTTTTTTTCGTTTGTTTTAGTTAAATCACTCACGATTTACACAGCCGTTTTTTACCGGGCATGCATGCGTGTTTTTCTCAGCGTCAATGTGAAAAGCCACGTGAGGGCCGTGAATACCATCATGCCAAGAATAACAGCTGTATATTCACCGGTAAGGTCATAAGAGATCCCAAACGGCAAGGGCCCGAAGGCACTGCCAATCACCATGAATACCGTGGCGGCGCCGCGAATACTACCGAGATGATAGCGCCCAAAGTAATATGGCCAACTGACGTTTAAACTCAGTTGCAGTACGGCAATGACACTGCCATAGGCAATCATAAAGATCAAAGCAGACGTAAAGCCTGTTAAAGCGTTTAAAAGTGCCATCGCCGCAATAATTCCAAGCAGTGGCAGGCTGATCGACCATTTTAACTGGAAGCGATCAATGACCGTCTTCGCGAGGATTGGCATGAACAGGGCCGGAAATGCAAGTAAGCCAATTAAGAGGGCGGCTTGCGGTTCTAAGATGCCTCTTAAACGCATCAGCGTGTAAATGTGGAATGTCATACCGGTTGTAAACATCGAAGGAATCATACTGACGAAGCCTAAAATCCAAAATTCGCGGACTTTGATGGCATCTTTCAACGATAGACTTTGGCGTTTAATCCGATCGTCTTCAAGGCGAATCGTCTTGGCATCTTGAGGGTCTTTGTTTTCGATTAAAAGATTCAAATCTGCCGGTTTATTCACAAGGGTAAGAAACATCACCGGAATGAAAATAAAGCCGATCGCCGCGGCCCATATACGCCACGCTTGACTCCAACCGAAGGTCCCGATCACCCACACATTTACTAATGGAATCAACAAGGTCGCGAGTAGCCCACCGATTTGCGCAATACTTAGCGCTGTCGCCTTATTCTTTTCAAACCACTGAGGCACTAAACTGGACGGGATGAGTGTCATCGATCCTTGACCAAAGAACCGTAAAAAGAAAAAACTGAACCCAAAGATAAGAAAAGAGCCAACCGTACTATTAATGAGTAAGACAACGCCTAAACCACTGGCCACAATCAGCGTTATCTTTCGGTGACCCAACCGGTCAATCAAACGCCCCATCCATAATAATGAAATCCCGCTTAAAAGAGTCGCCCCCGAATAAAAAAGACTCACCGTTGTCTGACTCACATCAAACGGCATCGTATCAATAAAGACGGAAATGCTATACGTTTGACCGGGCGCTGAGAAGAAGAAGATCATCCCAGAAACCGCCACCATCACCCAGCCATAATAGAGATTCTTAAACCCCTTTTTCGCAAAGATCATACGTTCCCCACAGGTCGGTGACGCGTGATGAAGGTGGTGGTGAGTCCCCATACAATTAGACTACCCACGAGTAATATGACCGGAAATAACGCCATGGAGAATAGATCCAGTAAACTGCCAAGAAGTGGAGTCATAAATCCAAATCCCACGTATCCAATGACCATTTGTAAACTGATGATGCGACTGATTTGGGTCGGTTTAAAGTTCACTGTATTCATCGACATCATCCCCGGATATGTCGGGGCACTGCCTGCGCCCATCAAGCCAAAAAGCCCCATGGAAAAAACGGTAGGTACACTTGGAATAAATAATAAAAGGGCCGCCAAGATCATCAAACTTTGCCCCGCGACGATCATTTGGTTGGATGAAAACTTCTTCGCGAATAATCCAGACACCACACGACCGAGGGTGAGCCCGGCATAAAAGATCGACGTCGCAAAGGCACTGGTAGCTAAATCTAGACCTAACCCCGCAAACGCATAAGTCGCCACAAAAATCCCCATAAAGCTTTCAACATGAACGGCCCACGTAAAAATTAAAATTGACAGTTTGACGCCCCGCGCTTTTAAGACACGCCTCACACTGATATCTGGGACTTCCAGTGAATCGGGTGCTTCTTTAGGCCATAACGGAAACGAGACAAAGATACTTAACGCAATGACCAGTAAAAGGCCTCCCACCAGTAAAAAGCCCGTGCGCCACGTATAAAGTGCTAAGGCAACCCCCATTAAAAAAGGCCCAGTCGATACCCCGACCCCATAAAAGGCATGCAAGTAAGCCATATGGGCTTGATCGAGTTTTGTCGCCACATAATGATTAAGACTGAGATCAATCGCCCCAGCTCCTAACCCTAAAGGCACGGCCAAAAGCATCAGTCCGGTAAATGCCGTCACTTGACTCATCAAGATTAACGCACTCCCGGTCAATAAAACACTGACTAAAGTAATCGTTTTCGTAGAAAAACGCGTCAGTAAATGCGGCCCTAAAAAGGTCGAAAGAATCGTCATCACATACATGGTAAACGTGACTAACCCGATACTGCGGATCGGTTGATTTAAATCAAGCCGAGCTTGATTCCAGGCCGACCCAAGTAAAGCATCGGGCAATCCTAACGCGATAAAGGTGAGAAAAATAATACTAATTAATAAACGATGTTTCGTCATGCGGCCTACTTTCTTTATAAAGCGATTTACAAGCCTATATTATATCAAAAAAAGCGCTTTTTAAGCGCTTTTTTGGGCAGTCATGAGTTCCTTTAAAGGATGATGAAATAACCGAGAAAACTGCCTAACACAATCAAGGGTGCGGGGATTTTTTGACTCACCAAAAGACCCAAAGTCAGGACGATTAACCCGGTCGATAAGAGTTGGATTTCCGTGTCTAAAAATAACCGGACCCCGGTAGATAATACCAGTCCTCCGGCCGCGGCAATCACGCCGGACAGGGCGGGTTTAATAAAGCTATAGACTTTTAACGTTGGCCAAAGGGGCAACATAATCAGAATCAACAAGGCTCCTGGTAAAAATAAGCCAATCAACCCCATCAGTGACGCCCATCCACTATGGATCCCTAACGATGCACTGGAAAGCCCGCCGGCCCACGCCGCAAAAGAAAACATCGGACCCGGTAAACCTTGCACGAGTCCCAAGCCAATCAAAAAATCAGGTAAAGACATCCAAGCAAAATCAGTCACCATCGTTTGAATCATATAGGGAATCACCACTTGACCCCCGCCAATCACTAAAAAGCCAAATTGGAAAAAATGACCGATGAATTGCCAGGTTGATGGCCCGTACACCGTCGCGATAAACGACCCGATCACCGCGGCACTAAAGATAACGATAAGGGGTCCATTTAAGAGGGGTATTAAAGAAACCCGTGCCGTTTTTTCAGACCGGTTCAACGCACTGTATAAAACACCACTCCCAATTAACACGAAGGGAAAAATCCAGGTGGCCTGGACGAAGAGTGTCACCCAAAAACTTATCAGACCCAGTCCCCAAAGGGTGGGGGTTTTCCAGCCTTTTTTAAGCATTCGAAACGCCGCATAAAAGACAAAGCCAATCGCCACATAAGCCAAACTGTCTAAACTCGTTAAAAGCTGATCAGAAAGTTGACCCCGCGCATACAAGAAAACGGCCCCACTTAAAAAAAGCCCAATGGGCAGGGCCCAGACAAGTAACGTTAAAAGTGCAAGCTTCATCCCGCCCACATGATAGCCAATCGCCATCAAGGTTTGTGTACTGGATGGTCCCGGTAAAACACTGGTCATCGCCATGTATTCATAGAGCTCATCTTCGCTGATATAGCCGCGTTTATCGACCATCTGTTTGGCAAAAACGCCGTAATGGGCCTCTGGCCCCCCATACGCCCCTAAAGAAACGATCAATACATCTTTTAAAAAGGTCCGTATTTCACCCATGCACGCCCCTCTCATGCTTTGCATTATTTTAGCATGAACGGGACTTTATAAGGCGTTAAGATATGGTTAACCAAAGACTTTTTGAATCATCGATTGCATGTTTGTTTCAAGTTTCTTAAAATGGCCGTTTTGGGCAAGAAATTGAAAGGCAATTTGAAAATCTTCTGAACTCATCATCTGACTAAAATCAATCATGCTACTGAGTTGAACGGCAGGCCCTAAGTCAATCAAACGGACATGCTTACCAGCAATCGTCAGCGTATAAGATTGATGCATGTAGGCAATCGTCAATGTGACGTTTTCATACGGGGTATAAGCAAATTGATGGACGCTGTCAACAGCGTGAAAATGAAGCATTTCTTCAGCAGCAGGAATTTGTTTAGACGGCTTGATTTCTTCGTTCAATGCCTGTGCGTCATTGATCGATACACGCAATTGACTTTCCGCTTTTTTTACCGAGAGTTCAGGCCCTGTAATGCGAAGCGATAGATGCAACCGCCCATCAACCATGTGTAGATGCGTGATATAGATATTTACACTTTTAAAATCAAGATGTTCTAAAAAAGCATGGGGATTTTGTAATTCTTGATGCAGTACTTCCACCGTTAATAAGTCATCGAGTGTGAGTTCCATCGACTGGGCCAACGCATAGAGGACATCGATTCCGGGTTTAGAAATCCCGCGTTCCCATGTCGAAACGGCAGATATGGTAACGCCCAATTCATGGGCTAGATCGGCTTGCGATAGGTTGCGGTTCAACCGATATTTTCGGATCATTTGACCAATTTGTGCGCTATTTTTTAACATAAATACCTCACCCTTGAACATGTGATTTACTTAAATCTATTATAGCATTAATGCGTGATTTTGAGCAGAAATTGATAATTAGTTTAATTTATAAAATATTTGGTTTATAATAGATATATTAATATCTAAGGATGTCTATGAATTATATTCGGATTAATAAGCTCAGTAAAAAACCGATATACTTACAAATTGCTGATTCCATTGACACAGCCTATCATGCGCATGCATTAGTGAGTGGCGATGCACTTCCCACGGAAAAAGAGATTTGTTCGGCCTTTCATGTCTCGGCCATTGTCGTAAAAAATGCCTACCAAGAATTAATTAACCGAGGCATCATTAAACGAGAACCCGGCCGCGGAACATTCATCAAAAAAATGCCCAAATTCCATATAGAGCTGCGGAATGCGTTTGAACTCTTTATAGATGATCAGGCGTTTAACCGAGTGATTACCTATCAAGATCACTACACCAATACGGATCACGCGTATTTACCGAATGGCGATTTATTGATTATCTATGAATTTCTCATGCATCAAAATCGACCCATAGGTTTCCGTAAACTGTGTGTGTTAGAAGCCTATCAAAAACTGTTTGTTGATTCGACCGATGTCCCGACAACCCTCCACATTCAAAAACCGCACTTTGATGCCATGACATCTTATTTTCAAATGATTAATTTACCGGCGAGAGAAGCGTATTTGTTGAATGTTAAACCCGATGAGCCCGCGTTTTATCAACCCGTTCGTTTTGGGGTTGAGAATACCTTCATTGCCACGTTAGAAAACTATTATCCGGGTCGCTATTTTGTCATGGAGGAAACCCATGAAGCACGCGTTCATTAGAGCCATTCAGTTTGATCGTCGCTCGAAACGAAGTCTCTCTGAACAACTCTATCTAGAACTGTACCGGGCAATCACTGAACGTCGCTTATTGCATGATACCCCACTGCCGACGATGAGTGAGCTCGCAGACGTTTTATCCTTGAAACTTTCAGACGTCCAAGACGCCTACAACCGGCTCCATGATCAAGCGTTGATTGAAGTGGTCGATCATACGACTCGCGTCCACTACAAAGGCTTTTCTCATGACTACATGCAATACTTTGACACAGTTGTGGACGCCTTAGAAGTCAACGGCTATGACACTGAAACCATTCGCCATCCCTTCAACGTCATTCCTGCGAATAAAGTGCGTTTTCAAATTCCCGAGTTTTCCGGGCGAGCGAACGTGAAAGAACGTCGCACCGACTATACCGGCGATGGCCGGATATTTGCGGTGACCTATGAATACTTTGAAGACACCGACACCTCCATGCATCCGATTGGCTATCATCCAGAATTCGATCAAATGAAACGGACGTATCACTCTGTCATAATGCCGGCCCACGTCAGTGATGCATTCGGTATCATTCACGGCCAAGCGGCCTTACTCGTTCAAATTAAAGGATTCAACCGGAAAAATGAATGGGTCTATTTATATAAAGGATATATCTCCAATCAATATACGCAACACATTAATCATTTGCTTCATCGATCTGACCCTGCTGCAAACGCGTCCTAAATGGGACGCGTTTATTTTTTCAGTCTTTTAAAAATCGCGCGTGCAGTGCTACACTATTTCAAAGAGGTGAATCCATGAAAAAAATTACGATTGAAGATTTAGAGACCTTTCAACATTTAGGCGCACTGTCCGTCAATGCGTCAAATACGCGGGCACTCTTTTTAGTCTCGCAGGCCGCCCCTGGTGAAAATGCCTATCATCATACGCTGTATGAATACAGTGCGGGCCATTTAAAAAAGCATATCTCCTTAAAAAAGGCGTCGCAATTTGCGTGGTTGGATGAAGAAACAGTCTTAGTACCCGCCAATAAAACCGACGAAGACAACGCCGATGACCAAGCCGGACTGCATGTGTTTTACCAGTATCATTTAGTCGAACAAACCTTTAAAACGCGCCATGTCTTTCCGGTCAAACCATCGTTTATTGACCGAGTGAATGACACGTTGATTGTCACGCTCACACTCAAAGAAAGTGAATGGGATTTAGTCGATGCCAGTAAGCGGCAAGGCATTTTAGATGCCAAAAAGAAAAATCAAGCCTATGAAGAGATTACAGACATGCCCTATTACTTTAACGGGCCGGGCTTTGTCAGTGGAACCCGTAAAGTATTAGCGACGTATGATTTAAAGATGCAGACATTGACGCGCTTAACGGACTTTGATTTTTCCGTGGATATAGTGCGTGTGGATCCGGATACTGAGATGATCTATTACAGCGGAAAACCGCATCAAGCCATGCAAGATGTCCGTTCGAATCTGTATCAAGTCGATCTTCACACTTCCACGCATACCTTACTGTCGGAATCACTCACCTACATGATTAAAGAGATTTATCTCTTGGCCGGCACACCCATTGTTGCGGCCAGTTTAATGGATGAGTACGGGATGAATCAAAACCCTGACTTTTACACCGCGAGTTCAAACGGGCTTCAATTACTCGCAGAATTTAGGGGGTCTTTATCCAATACGATTGGCACAGATATGCGCTATTTAGGGGCCCAAAAATGGACCACCTTAAACGATGCGCTATATACTGTGATTACCGTTGATGATCACTCAGAAATTCTCCGCTTGACCAAAACCGGGGCGCTTACCACGTTTTATCAACTGGAAGGATCAATCGATGGACTTGCGGCATTCGAAGATGGCTTTTTAGTGATCGGCATGGTCGGCATGGATTTACAGGAACTTTACCGGTTCACTGAATCGCTTCTAGAGCCCCTCTCATCGTTTAACCACGCATTCACAACCACCCATTCGGTAATCCACCCCACCCCGTTGGTGGTTGATAAAAAGACGCACGAAGTGAAAGGGTGGGTGCTTGACCCAAATCCTGAGTCTACTGAGAAAAAACCCGCCATATTAAACGTTCATGGCGGCCCTAAAACGGTCTATGCGCCCATCTATTATCACGAGATGCAAGTGTGGGCGAACGAGGGTTACTGTGTCATGTATGCAAACCCCAGAGGCTCGGATGGTAAAGGCAATGCGTTTTCTGATATCCGCGGGAAGTACGGCACGATTGATTACGAGGATTTAATGGACTTTGTGGATGAAGTCATCGACCAATACAATATCGACCCAAAAAGACTTTATGTCACGGGGGGATCGTATGGGGGCTTTATGACCAACTGGATGGTCGGTCATACCAATCGCTTTAAAGCCGCCGTCACCCAACGCTCAATTTCCAACTGGATCAGTTTTTATGGCACCAGTGACATCGGCTATTTCTTTGCGAGTGATCAAACCGCGGGGCATCCTTTAAGAGACTTTGACACGCTATGGGAACAATCCCCGTTGAAATACGCCCTCAACATTCAGACTCCTTTACTGTTTATTCATTCGGATAAAGACTATCGTTGCCCGATTGAACAAGCCCAACAACTTCACGCAATCTTACTGAATGAAGGGGTGGATACCGAACTCATTTGGTTTAAAGATGAAACCCATGAACTCTCACGCAGTGGAAAACCCGAGGCGCGTAAAAAACGCTTGCGGCACATCAGTGAATGGTTTAAACGGTACGCATGATGAGCAATATTTCGTTAAAGACACGGTATTTCATGGCCGAATTTTACGGCACGTTCTTAATGATCTTTTTAGGGGTGGGCGTCTTTTCCATCATCGGTAATTATTTATCGATCGCACTCATTGTCGGGGCTGCGTATTTACTCAGTGCGTATACGCTGGATCATATCTCACATGCGCATTTTAATCCCATTATCACACTCGCTGCCTGGATTGATCAGCGCTTAACTTTGAAAACAGCACTCCTTTACTGGGGCGCTCAACTGGGCGGTGCAATTTTTGGGTATTTGAGTTTACCGCTGTTTAACGTGCAGGTCTTATTCAGCCGAAGTCTTTCGTTTTCTACGCGGGACTATGGCTTATTCGCGTTTGTGGCGTACATTTTAGTGTATGTCTATTTAGCCGTGTCGGAAAATGACAAAAAACGCCCCTTTTTAGGACTCGCTGTAGGGAGTACGTATATGGCACTCACGTTGCTGACGATTTCTTCGACCTTTGGCATATTAAATCCATTAAGAGCGCTGGAGATGACCAGCATTGTCCCCGTCATCTTGATGATCCTATCTCTGGCTTCAGGCACCCTTTTAGCGACCCTTTTTTATAAGGGTCTCGCCTATCAAGCGACCAAATATCAAAAACACGCTTAATAATTCAGCGTGTTCTCATACGATTCAAAGTCTTTTTTAAAAGACTCTAAAAAGGCCGCCCGCTCCTCTTCATGGGCGGTTTTTTCATCGTCAGCGACGGCTAGGTCACTGTGTAAAGTGGCTTGAAAGATGGCATTGAAATCTTGGTTTTTTAATATCTTGTGTAAGCTCAGAGTCCCGACTGAATTGAGACTCGGTTGGTGTTTGTGAAAGTGCACCGTTTCTAAGACTTTTTGGGCCGCTTCATCATTGGTAATCGCCAGCAATTGAATCATCACCCGCTTTGGATCTAACCCACTGTTGTATTTAAGTTCATGGCACCCACTATAAAAGCAGTCTAGGTGTTGACGCATCCGTGCATTAAAGTTGTTGGTCCGTCCGATGTAGACGATGTCTCCGTTGTATTCCCAGGCATAGATGCCACCGTTTTCTTGAAACTGTGAGATGAGTGGTTTGCGGATGGTCACATCAGCGAGGTGACCGGACTCCACAAAATATTCGTAAAGTTCTGAAAAGAAGTGGCGAAATTTACCGATTTTAACCCGCCCATTTTTGTAAAAGATGTGCCCCCGGTGACTGTCAACGATGTGATTAATTCCCTTAAAAAAGGACCGGGTCTTTGGATACAACGCCGGTGTGTAGCGGTACGGTTTCATCATGCGTCGGTGGAAAATCTTTAAAAACGGTTTGGAGCGTGGCGGTTTTAACCGGTAGGACTCTTTTAAGTAATAGACATTAAATGCATAATCGATAAACGCATAAACCCCGCGCCCTAAGGCTTGCATGATGGCTTTTTTTACATCGTTAAACCGATCCGTATGGGCTTCGTCAATCGCCATCTCGACATACCTTAAATAGCGTTTTTGCAGCTCAAGTTCTTGGCTGAAGTCTCGGTTTTTTGCTTTTTTAAAGGTCTTAAATAAATCGTTGACTTGTTTGTGAACGTGCTTAAAATCGACGTGTACTTTGTACGTTTTTTTCCGCCGCCGTGTCATCCATAAGTATCCAATGTCACGCGCCAGTCGTTGACCATGTGCCATAGCGCCCCCTTTTGACGTTATATTATCATATGATATTTAACTTGAGCACTTTGAATGCGTGCTATACTTGAAGAGGAGGGTTGCCCATGGAATTTGCTAATCATTTTATTCGTGAATATCGCCGGATTGACCGGTTCAAATGGATTCGTAGAGCCCTAATCAGTTTTGTGACTGGTATCGTGATGATTATCATTGGGGCCATTTTAGGAAGTTCAAGCATTGCGCCCGTGTTTATATTGTCTGGGTTTGGACTCATATTTTTAGCGTTTGGCTTTGTTTTTGTATTTATGCTGAAAGAAAAATCGACCTCCGAAGCGTTTTATAGATTATTAAAGAATCAACTCTGGACGCCCATTCTTGCGATGACCGAGCCTCTAAGATCCATCACAATTACGGATGCGTGGGAGCCTGAAGGTGCGTTTTTAACCGCGTGGGTTGCCCCTCGTGGCGTCACTAAAAATGTGTATTATTCATTGGAGGTAGCGCCTGTAAAACTCAGCGCCATTAAAATCGCCCATACAGTTTCTTCCGGCAAAGGCACGTCGCAGTCGGTGGATTTTTATGGCTACATCCTGCAAGTAAACGCCCCCACCGTGACCCGGTTTCGCTTGAAAACCGACCGAACGCCAGGGTGGGTCAAACCACTGAAAGAAAAAATCCGCCCCGACCACGATGAGTCTGAAGATTATCATGCCGAAGGCGATTATCAAGCGTGGCTTACTAAGGCGGATGCCTTAAAAGCCTTAGGGTATGATTGGGTTGCGATGGAAGCGGATGACGGCACTTTGAATATTGCCTTGCATGTGTGGCGGCTTTATCCAAAGATCACCAAGCAAAAAGGCTCGCTGGTGGCCGCGCATCAAACACACTTAATGAACCTAAAAACCCTCTGTGATACGGTCAACTCTTGGGTCAAAGCCACGGACTCTGAGTGATTTAACCCTTGTCGCGTCCCCATCAAACTCGTATAATGGAATCTGGCTTTCGCGGTTGTGGCGGAATGGTAGACGCGCTGTCTTCAGGTGGCAGTGCCTTTATGGCGTAGGGGTTCAAGTCCCCTCAACCGCACCACAAAAAAATAAGGCTTACCCGATTCGGGTAAGCCTTTTATAATGCAATCAATTATTTCACGTGCAACGGCTTTAGCTGACCGTCAATGACCGATTGCTCGGCCCCTGCAGAAATTAAGGTAGCGGCCACAAAGGCCCCCTCAATCATCGCCGCTCCCGATAAGTAAATCGTTTTATCAGCGGTTTCTTGAACCATTTCACAGTTCATTTTAGCGCTCCCGAGGTCATAAAATACATACAATGTATCCGCTGGATTGGCATTCACCGCCGCTTCAATGCGGTCAAACGTCGTTCCAATGTCCCCGGTTTCTAATCCGCCAGCTGTTGTTAAAGGGACGTCTTTGGCAATTTCTTTAAGTAATTCAGCCAATCCTTGTACGATTAACCCACTGTGCGACACTAAGACGATGCCCGTCATGAGTGATCCCGGACGTTTAAAAAGGTTTTAAACAAATAGCCTGATGACATCGATCCAGGGTCAATATGCCCGATCGACCGATCGCCTAAATAGGCGGCGCGCCCTTTGGTGGCTTTGAGTGGTTTGGTGGCGAGCACCATTGCATCGACATCCTCTTTCGTAAGGGGGTCTTGATTAAATCGTTCACTAAAAGGAATCCACACATCGACCATCGTCTTTTCCCCTTTGGTAGCTTTGCCGCGATTCATCAAAGCGTCTTTTCCGTCTATAAATAATTGACTGAGCGTTTTATCATCAAGGGTGTCTTGGTCAAGACTGGCTTTAGCAAACGCTAAAAAGACCGATCCATACAACGGCCCAGAGGCTCCGCCCACTTTCGACAGTAAGCTCATCGCAATGGTTTTAAATAAGCCGTTTAAAGTCTCCGGCGGTGATTGAGTCAGCGCCTCTTGAGCGGCGGTTGCGCCGCGCGCCATGTTGATGCCGTGATCACCATCACCAATCGGGTTATCCAGTTCGGATAGATAGTCCTTGTGAGCTTTTAAATCTTCAAAGAAGGCATCCATCCACTGGCGTGCGAGGGTTAAATCCATCGATTTACCACGCAATCGTTTCAACTGGTGCGTTTAAGGCGTCTAACCACCGCGCATCGTCTAATTTGAAGAAGGTTAAGCTGAGGCCTGCCATTTCAATCGATGTCATGTAGTCACCGACATACGACTTAGCCACTGTAATCCCTTTGTCTTTTAAGAGGTCAAAGACATCTTTGACAAAGACGTATTGTTCCATAAGGGGTGTGGCGCCCATGCCGTTTACCATGACCACGAGTTCTTCCTCACCCGTCAGTTTTAAGTGCGCATTGAGCTTGTCATAAAAGACGGCTGCAATTTTTTTGGACGTCATCATTGAAGCTTTCTCAAACCCCGGTTCACCGTGAATGCCGATGCCTAGTTCAATTTCATCGTCCTTTAACGTAAACCCAGGGGTACCTTGTTCTGGCACGGTGGCCGGGGACAAGGCAAGGCCGATTGTTGCGAGATTCGGATTGATTGCTTCGGCAATTTCTTTGAGGTCTTTAAGCGTGGCCCCGTGTTCGGCGTGATAGCCTAAAATCTTGTGCATAAATAATGTCCCAGCCACCCCGCGGCGGCCATCCGAATAGGTACTTTCTCCACCCGAGACATCATCACTGGTCACGGTGTATGCCACGTCGATGCCATCGGCTTCAGCGAGGTCTTTTGCCATTTCAAAGTTTAAGACGTCACCCGTATAATTTTTTACAACCATAAAGACACCCGCACCTTGATCGGCGGCTTTGATTGCTTCGTAGACTTGATCAGGGGTCGGTGAGGTGAATACATCCCCAAAAATAGCCGCCGATAACATGCCTTTTCCAACATAGCCTGCATGCGTTGGTTCATGGCCTGACCCACCGCCAGAAATAATTCCAACTTTACCTTTGCCGGCATAGTTTCGTGCGATGACGCGGGTGTTTCCAACCCGGTGGACAAGGTCTTTGTGAGCTTCAGCCATCCCGTTCATCATTTCTTCAACAACATCACTCGGTGCATTCAAAATCTTTTTCATACAGTGTCTCCTTTTATTTTTAGATTTAAAACAAAACCCCTAGCGTTCAAAAAATGCGTATTTCACGCGGTTTAAGAACTCCAGGGGTCTCATTTCAATGGATTAAGTTATCTATAGTATAGCACGCTTGAAAACCTTTACACAATGAATTTACGATGAAGAAAAAAAATAAGACTTCCGTGGGAAGTCTTATAAACGCGTATAAACGCGATGGCCATTATCGATGGCTTTGAGGGCAAATGTTGCGTCGTCTGGGGCGGTTAAAGAGAAGTGGTAGTCGGTTTCTTTTTCGCGTTTGATGAAGTGTTCCATGGCCATTTCATAGCCGAGCATATCAAGCGCTTGGCGCGAGGATAAATGCGTCGTCCAGGCATCTTTTTCAATCACGTCTTGGTAGTTTGGCTGTATGTCTAAGGTAAAGAATTCACCGATGGACCCTGACCCATAACTAAACATGCCGATGGTTTCACCGGTTAGATCACCGACGCCGGTTAAGATGCCAAGTAAAGCTAAATACAATGACCCATTATAAATGTTGCCAATTTCTTTGGAAAACGATTTTACGTGGAGTAGTGCGTCATCAGAGATGGCGTCGTCTTGTAAAATCCGGTTTGCTTTATCGGCCATTTTGGCAAACGGCATGTGAAAGCCGATGTAGGTGTATCCACCGGGTGTGAATGTCTGTTTGAGCGCCGTGTTGTAACACTCAATGGAAAACTTGCCATCAACAATTGGGACATCGTGCGTATTGGGCCGGTAAAAGTCTGGAACATCGGAGGTGTACGGTGTGCCGCTATTCACGACAGCTAAGCGCGGGTTTTCACTAACTATCATTGCGATTGCACCGGCTCCTTGGGTCACTTCCCCGGCGGTTTCAAACCCGTACCACGCCACATCACTACTTACAACGAGCGCTTTCTTTCCGGGATGACTTAAGACAAAATCACGGGCTAAATGCAACCCACTCGTGAGGGCGTAACAAGCTTGTTTAAGTTCAATGACTCGGACAGGATTGGGAATCTCTAGTAGATGTTGCAAGTAAATGGCGGCAGCCTTGGAATAGTCAACACCAGACTCAGTCGCAAAAATAATTAAATCAATGGCCGCTTTGTCGTCACAAATCGGCGCCGCAGCTTCCGCAGCCATCGTAATAATGTCTTCATGAGGTCCAATGACACTCATTTTTTCTTGGCCGATGCCTTTGATGTATTTCATCGGATCCACTCCGCGGGCTTCGGCGAGTGTATGCATATCTAAATACGATCTGGGTGTATAGTAATTTAAACGATCAATTCCAACCATTCTTCTAATTCCTTTCATAGTGCGTATGCGACTTCACTAATTCGTGTTGATTGGTCAGTGCCGCAAGCAGTGATAGTTCACCGGCAAAGACAATTCCACCCGCAATTAATGCGAGCTTTTCTGCGCCATGATCACCGGTAATGTCCATCGCTTCAAAGCGTGCTTGAAACGCTTCTTTGCCATGACCCAAGGTTCCCATAATCACGTTGGGGAGATTGACACTAAAGTACAGATCGCCGTCTTTGACTTCCGCGTGGGTAATGCCTTGTGAGCCTTCGACAATATTTGCAGCATCTTGACCCGTTGCCATGTAAAAGCCAAGCAACATGTTGGCATAATGGGCGTTCGCACTCATTAAAGAGCCTGCCACGAGTGAGCCAATCATGTTTTTCTTTACGTGCAGTTGGACGATTTTTTCGGGCGTTGTTTTGAGCGTTGATTCAACGATCTCTCTTGGGATAATGGCATCCACAATAACGTGTTTCCCGCGGCCTAAGATACGGTTTACGGCACTGACCTTTTTATCCGTGCAATAATTGCCAGATAAAGAGACGTATTCGATGGTTGGAAATTGACGCAATAACGATTCCGCAATCGCATCAACCGCAAAGGTCGTCATGTTATGGCCGGCTGCTTTGCCTGTGGAAAAATAAAACCGTAAGTAGAGTAAGTTTCCAACGTAGGTGGGGTCGACTTTTTTTAAGACGGTGTGGTTTGAGTGTTGACTCACGACCTCCGCTTGCAAACGATCAATGTGTGTGTGGGTATATTCTGCGACCCGCATACTTTCACTCACGGAAGGGGTTTCGATGAGTAAAGACCGGGTCATCCCATCGGCGACGAGTGTGGCAGTTAGGCCTCCGATTTGCCGGCTGACTTTAGCGCCTCGTCCGACGGATGGAAACAACGTTGTTTCGTAGGTGGCTAACGGGACATTCGTCTTGACATCCGTGGCGTTAAAGGATCGTCCATTTAAGGCTTTAAAGGCAATCGGACCGACCCACTGCGTCGGTACTTCGGTATGTTCAGTTGGTTTCATAAACGCTCGCTTTAGGTAATAGAATTAAACTCAATTTAGCATACCAAATTGGCGCGTTTTCACCAAATAAAAAGCCCTTTTTTAAGGGCTTTAAAGGTGAATTGACATTCAGTTTTTCTTGCCGGTATCTAGCGCTGACTGAGTCGGTCCATAAAGGAGGAGGCCAATCCCCAAAATGACGAATACGATGCCTGCAAAATACACAAACATTAAGGGAGCTGACGTAAACGCACCGTATATGAGATACAACGCAGCGATGGTAGCAAGTATGGGAACTCCGTACCGCTTCCAACTGGGTAGTTCATCAAAATTCTTAACGATATCCACATAGACTAGAATGTAGGCGATGTATAAAAAGACGATGGAAAGCACGGACGTGTCGATAAATCCCCCCCACCATCCTTGGAAATTCCCGTACCATACACCGAGCCAAAAGACACTCACCGCAACGCTTAAAAGACCGCCTTTCACCGGGGCATCATTCTTTGCGAGATCTGTAAAATGCCTGGTGGCTGGTCCGTGGCCGCGGACCGCGATTTGATACATGCCGCGGACCGCCCCCATAGTCAGACCATTCAAAGTTCCCAGTACCGAAATCAAAATCATCACCGAGACCACGTTCCCAAAGAACACGCCAAACAGACGCTCAGCCGCAATGACCGAGGTATCGAGACTACCGGCATTCACGATGGCTTCGTTATTGGAAACCACCCCCGATAACCCTAGGAAAAAGAGCATGTATACGGCGACGATAAAAGCAGAGCCAAAGAATAACGCTTTCGGCAATATCTTTTTCGCATCCTTTAACTCTTGAGTAATCGATAACGCTAAGATCCATCCATCATAGGCAAACGCGGTCACGGCGACTGCGGCAGCAAGGCCCGCCCCGGTTCCCGCAGTGACGTTGGTCGCCCGCTCACTGAGTGCGGTCAAGGTATTGCCATTAAAGAGCCCCACCACAAGTCCAGCCCCCGCAATCATGACAAGCGGGATGAGTTTAATGACCATCGTACTCACCTGCGTTTTCCCAGCAATTCTCGGGCTAATTAAATTGAGTGCATAAATGCCGATGAAATAGAGAATGGTAAGGGGCCATATAGCATTGTCTAACCCAAAGAGAATTTGTGTCACATCGCCGGCGAGCCACGATAAGATTCCCACTAAGACCGGGTAATAGACAAATTGTACAAACCACCCGACCATGTAGGCCATTTTCGCACCAAAATAATCTTCGACGTAATCGATGATGCCGGAGGCTTTTGTATTTTTCAAAGCGACAATACTAAACGCATAGGTAGAAATCATAATAATCAGTCCACCGATGAACCAAGCGAGTAAAGCGACGGTTAAATTTCCACCCGACGCATTAATGACATCGCCAGCGCTTTTAAATACGCCGGAGCCAATAACGATCCCAACGACCATCGCACTGGCCGTAAAAAAGCCAAATTTCTTTGCAGGTATATCCATGGTTCCATCCTTTCAATTGGAGCATTTTCCCATAAAAAAAAGCGACACTTATCAGCGTCGCTCATGCAGACAATTCACAGACGATTCACTGACAGGCTTAAACGAACAAAATAAGCTTGTCAGAGTAGACAAACTTTTAAGGGTTAAACCACCAATGTAATCGTTGCATTGCATACTTTTTCAAGGGGAAGCTCCTGTATTTTTTGTCAGTGTAACACTCAAAAAAAATATTTACAATACTATCATGAAAACTTTTCAAAAATTGGTCAACACTCACCGAGTGGAATGCTTATGACAAACAGTG
>CAJXLP010000012.1 GCA_913056275.1 uncultured Mycoplasmatota bacterium | reverse complement strand
CGTAATTGATCTTGCCCTCACATAGTTCACTTGACCATCAGTAATAGCTCCTTCTTCTGACTCTGTGATACCTATAGCATCTAAAAGATTATTTGCATTTAAAGGATGACTCCAATCCTGTTGTTAAATTCAAAGCGAAGGCTTTTTTACTTAACGATGAGCGAATTACTAAAGTTTTGACGACAGATGATTATATGGCGATTTACATGCTAAGTAATCAAAATAATATTTACGAATGGTCTTACAATGTTGACCATATATTGATTCATTCATTTTCCCCCAACGAGATTCGAAAAAATGATATGTTCAAATCGGAAGTCTTAGACTTAAATATTGGCACGCAAACGTTGATTGCGAAAGTAAAAACGCACAAGATGAGTGACCAGCTATATATTCTCGGAGAAAACATTAACAAAGGGATGTTGGGTCAACAATATTTAACAACGCCAAAAGAAATTTTTATAGGCCCTTCAAACACTCTAAGTATAAGCAATCAAAATGCCGAAAACATCATTGATTATGCCATCTATGACAAAAGTTACATTGTTTTACTCAGAGATAATCTTCTATATTTCTCGGGTAAAGTAGACCAGTTTTACTCATGTATTTTTGATACCCAATCCCGCTACCAATCATATGATTTATTAAAACCATTACAATTATCTGAACTACGTATTCAAAAAACATGGCTGAATACACTCGCAATTTTAATGGCAGAAGATGGAAAAATGTATTTTTGGGGCATCCACAATTTCAAAAGAGCTGTAGAATTTGTTGATTTCCCAATACAAATTGCCCATATCTTTCCTCTAAAAAGGGATGAAAAAATCATCGAATATAAGAGCTCTATGGCCACTAAAAAAGAGTACTTCATTTCTAATGACAACCGTATTTTTACAGTCAATTATCAAGATTTTGTATACTCTGCAGAACATGGATCAGTAGAACACATTATTGTAGAAGAGTTATAGATTCGTTTATATAAAAAAAGCCCTAAAAGGGCTTTTTGTTAGTCTTATTTATTCTTGATTGCATCAATCGGTTTCATCGACGATACGCGTTTGACTGGGAGGAATGCGGCCAGTAAGACAATCACCATGGTCAGTCCTAACATCTCCAACGTAATAATCGGTGAGAGGTTAAAGATGCTTAAGTCTAATCCAAGTTGATTCGATAAGAAGACATTTAACTGAACCGTCGCAATGGTGATCCCCACCACCGCTAAGAGGGCACTGAATATCCCTAAGATGGACGCTTCATTAATAAAAATCGTTGCCACATCATTGCCTCTTGCGCCCATCGCACGAAGTGTTCCAATCTCTTTTTTCTTAGCGAGTATGGACTGTGAAATATTCAAGAAAAGCAGAAGGGCCGCAAAGCCCGCAAATCCGATCGAGACATAGCCAAAGATGGCGTCGGCTTCGGTCGTAAAGTCTGAGAAAACTTGAAGGAGTTCACCACTTGGGGTGAGGTGGGAAATGCCAACGCCGGCCGCGGCCGTAAAGAACTCATAGTTTTGCTCGGTATCATCCGATAATTGAATGACCAGTCCATGGACTTTATCGGCGGTAAACGGGTTTACTTCGTCATACATGCTGTTTGACATGATGACACCGCCATTGGCGTCTTCGTAAATGGAACTTACATCGACGTTATTCGTACGCACGATTTCGCTTAAGTAATAGACATATTCTTCCCCATAATTTAAATAGGTGTCACGGAAATCATCGGGATCTAAGAATGCTTCATTGGCATCATCTAAGGTGTCTTGTAAGTATTCTAAGTAACTGTAAAAGTCATTTGATTCAGCATTCTGGTAATTCGCAAATGAGAGAAAACTCTCATTGGCATCGTTCAATGTATCTGTCAGATACAAGGAGTACCCATACGCTTGGCTATCCGGCACAAAGTCTACCGCTTCATCAAACAAAGCCTCAACTAACTCTTCCCGGTATTGCCAGCTTTCATTCTCCGCTGTTTCTAAATACTCTGAGAGTGTTGGGAAACCGGGTAGATGAATGGTTCTTAAAGAATTCAAGTAATCCAAATAGCCACTATACCCATAGCGCGTAAACGACGCCTCATCGACATAGTCAATCCCCATTTCATCCAGGGCGCCTAAGAATAACGCTGGATAAATGACGTCTTGTTTGTAGCGTTCAAAGTCAATCACCCCAACGACGATCATCGCTTCGTTATCATTCCATGAATTATTGACCGAGTTATTTAATGTGGTCGTAATTGGCAATGCCCCGAATCCATCACTTTCTAAGCGGCTGACTTTTTGAGCCAGTGTTGAATCGTACTCATTTAAGTAATTCAAGCCATCTTCACTGGCAATTTGACCCTCTCTAAAGAGCACCCGTTGATACGTGAAAATATCGAGTAATATGCCATTGTCAGGCACCGATGAATAGCCATCAAAGTAAGCGACATATCCCGATTCCATGAGCGCTTCATCTTGTCTTAATAAGGTGCCGCCAAGGTACTCGTACGGGAAATCATCATCGGGGTCGACCCCATCTAAGAAGAGGTTGACTTGATAATAATTGATGATGGCTGTGACCGCATCGTCGTACGCATTGTAAAACCCTTTAGGGACAATGATCCGTGAATATAACACCGCATCATTGTTTCTAAATGACAAGACTGCCTGTTGTTCCCCGACGAGTTGTGAATCATTAAGCGTATTTAAAAATGTAAAATCTCTGTAATCTGTGCCAACAACACCGACGATATCCACCGTTTTAAACGGTAAGTCAAGCGTCGGGTTGGTATCAAGGTACGCTTGATACGTCGTCGTAATCAGTTCATCGGCAATGTAATCAGTAATCAGTACTTGATTGGTATTTTGAGGAAATTCTCCCGCCGCTAAAGTAAGGTTCATCGCGGAAAGGCTATCGACTTCTAAGATGCCTCGTAAAGCTTTCCCTTGAACTAAGGTGCTTCCCGGGTTATTAAGCGTCGCAACAGGCGCCATAAAGTCATAGGTATTCCCGAAATTAAGGCCTGTTTGACTGGCGAGTTGATTGGTTTCTGCGGCCGTAAATAAGTCGGGGACTTTTTCAATGTCCCCCCACGGTTGTTCCACTTCAATTTGTTTTGAAATGAACACGCGGTCCGTCTGTGATTCTTGATAGCTCAGTGTGGCCGCCATCGGGAAATCAAACCGTGTGACCGTCCGGGAAAAGCCAAATAGGCCAATCGCGGCGATAAATAAGATCGAGGCAAACAAGAGCTTAAACTTCTTGGACCATATGGCACTGAGTGCCATATTTAAACTGTTGCGAAACGGTAACTTCGATTTAATCAGTTTAAAGTCGTGGGCATAGCTATAGTCCAGATCAGCCGCTTCCTTAGTCGTGCCCACCGATGCGGCCTGATCGATACTGGGGTCAATCATTTTTGCAAGTTTCGGGGCTTTACTGGCCGTGATATAGATGTTTTGATCAGCATTGTCCCGGACTAACGCATTCAGTGCATCAATTGTTGATTGCGTCAGTGAGGTCCCTTTTGGCAATTTAATGACGGTATCATTTGACGCACCTAATGCCGTTTTAATTTCCACAGTTTCCGCTGATTTGCCGGCGATGGTCGAGTCATTGATCACTTCGCCGTCTTTCATTTCGATAATGCGCTGTCCGTAGTCATTGGCATAATCTAAGTCGTGCGTGACCATGATGACGAGTCGCTCTTTGGCGAGGTTTTGTAAGATCCGCATAATGACGGCGGATGTTTCAGAGTCTAAGTTCCCGGTCGGTTCATCGGCAATGATGATTTCAGGATTTTTAACGAGCGCTCTGGCAATCGCAATCCGCTGGCGCTGCCCACCGGAGAGTTCATTCGGTTTACGGTCATAAAGATTTTCCGCTTCCACATTTTTTAAGATTTCTAATGTGCGGGTTTTAGCTTCTAAGGCTTTAACGCCTTGTAGTTGTAAGGCGAGCGCAATATTGGCACCAATCGAATAACTATCAATGATATTAAAATCTTGAAAGACAAAGCCTAAATAGGTATTCCGGTAAGAATCCCATTCTTTCGCAGAAAACTTATGGGAGGATTTCCCTTTAATGAGGATCTCACCCGAATCATATCGGTCAAGTCCCCCGAGCACATTTAATAAGGTTGACTTTCCAGACCCTGACTTCCCAATGATAAAAACAAACCCAGTTTTCGGAAATTCAATGTCTATCCCTTTTAAGGCATGAAAATCTTCCCCTTTTTTTGACTTATAATATTTATGTAAATCTTTAATTGATAACATACCCACCTCGGTTAACATGTAATATTTAGATAAATATACCATGAAATACCCAAAAATCCTTGAAAACCTGTAAAAAATAGACAGTCACAATCATTTAACTTACTTGTTAATCACGTCGATTCATCACGATGCATCCTTTACCGAACGGTAAAATATGATATAATTTTTCATGCCTAGCCAGCATGGCGGAATTGGTAGACGCGCTAGACTCAAAATCTTGTGTCCGTAAGGACGTGTCGGTTCGACTCCGACTGCTGGTAGGTTGCTTATTTAGAAAGCCTATAAACAAGGCTTTTTTTATTTGTCTTCTAGATGAGAGTTCTTTATACTAATAGGTGTTAAGAAAGGACTTAAATCAATGAAAAGAACACCCCTTTATTCATGGCACAAAACACACGCAAAATCTCTGGTTGCTTTTAGCGGCTGGGACATGCCTTTAGAGTATGCAGGCATTGAAAAAGAGCACGCGCACGTGCGCGAGCACGTGGGCATGTTTGACGTATCGCACATGGGAGAAATTCGCATTGAAGGCACGCATGCCAAAAAGCAATTGGACCAATTATTTACCAATACCTTGCCCAAGCCTGGTCGCGTCAAGTACGGGATGATGCTTAAAGCCGATGGCACCGTCTTAGATGACATGCTCGTATACGGGTTACTCGATGAAGCCTTTATGCTTGTAGTCAATGCGGGTAACACCGATAAGATTACCGCGCACATGGCGGATTTCATTAGCCCTCATGACATGAAAAACGTGACGACTGAGTATGGCTTGATTGCCTTGCAAGGGCCAAAAGCAGAGGAGATTGTACAGACGTACTGGGAATTTTCTCCGATCAAACGATTTCAATTCATTTACGTGGACTATGACGATGACTCATTGCTGATTTCCCGCACAGGGTATACCGGGGAAGACGGCTATGAAATTTATGTGCCAAGTTATCGCTTGCGCGATATTTGGGAGGATCTAATTGCCACAGACATCATTGAGCCGATTGGTCTAGGGGCGAGAGATACGTTACGATTCGAAGCGTGCTTGCCACTGTATGGGCACGAACTGACTGAACAGACGCAACCCCCAATGGCCGGCTTAGAGTTTGCGTTGGATATGAGCAAATCATTCACCGGCAAAGACGCTTTAGAAATTCCTCCCAAGTCGAGAAAACTATTTGGTATAGAACTGTTAGATAAAGGCATCATTCGCGAAGGGGATTTAATCATCGATGTGGTTGAACCCGACCGTGAACTCGATACCCCTTATAAAGACGAAGAAGACTTTGAAAAGGCCCCACAAGGCTATGAATTCGTGGGGTATGTGACCACCGGTTACAAGCTCAAAAGCCAAGGCCGATCGCTCGCCATGGCGTACGTATTTGGCGGTGAACTTTCTGAGCATGCCTTGCTTATCATCCGGGGAAAATTAAAAGCATTCAAAACAGTAGACATGCCGTTTATAAACCGCTAAAATAAAACAAAGAAAAAGGTGAAATTATGAAAGCACCAAATACACTCATGTATCAAGAATCCCATGAATGGGTCAAAATTGACGGTAACATCGCGACCATTGGAATCACGGATTACGCGCAAGATTCATTGGGCGACGTCGTCTACGTTGAATTGCCTGAAGTCGGCGATGAAACTACCAAAGACATCAACTTTGGCACCGTCGAATCGGTCAAAGCAGCCTCTGACTTAATGAGTCCAGTCAATGGCACAGTCATTGAAGTCAATGAGGCGATTGATGATGAACCCGAATCCATCAACGAAGATCCCTACACCCATTGGATGATCAAAGTTGAACTCAAAGAAGCTCCCGACCTCAGTGAACTACTCGATGCCGATGCATACTTACGCTTTTGTGAAGAAAACGACGCATAATTTGTAGGAGGCACCATGTTTAAGTATCTGCCCCATACTGAGGGCGACATAAACACGATGTTAAAGACGATTGGCGCAGCTTCCATCGAAGCCCTTTTTGAAGACGTCCCACCGCATTTACTCAATCCAGATATTAGATTGCCGCACGCCCACTCTGAACTAGAGCTCGTGCGGCATTTTATGTCTTTGGCAGAAAAAGTAGACCCACTCACACCTGTCATTGGGGCCGGGGCGTATGACCATTACACGCCGTCCATCATCCGACCACTCATCGAGCGGCAAGAGTTTCTCACCAGTTATACGCCGTATCAACCAGAGATTTCCCAAGGCACGTTGCATTACATCTTTGAGTTTCAGTCCATGATCACCCGCTTAACCGGCATGGATGTGGCGAACGCTTCAATGTATGATGGCTCAACGGCCACGGCGGAAGCGATGTTTATGGCTTCAGCCATCACCAAACGAAAAGACATTCTGGTCTCCCACACACTGCATCCAGCAACGCGGTCGGTCTTGGAGACGTATGCTCATTACAAAGGGTTATCGATAAAACCGATCGCCCCTGAGAACGGAGTCATTACGCTGGCGGCCTTAAAGGATGCAATCAGTCCTGATACAGCGTGCTTAATCGTCCAAACTCCAAATATTTATGGGCTCATCGAGTCTTACAGTGGGTTTGCCGATCTTTTACATGAGAATAAAAGCTTATTGGTCATCAACCAAGATCCAGCAACGCTCTCCCATTTAAAGAGTGCCGGCGATTACGACGCGGACATTGCGGTCGGGGAAGCCCAAACACTCGGGGTCCCACTCGCTTTTGGCGGGCCGTACATTGGGTACATGGCCACACGCGATAAATACGTCCGCAAGATGCCGGGTCGGATTTGCGGGATGACCAAAGATGTGGATGGTAAACCGGCTTTCACCTTAACCTTGCAAGCCCGTGAACAACACATTCGGCGCGACAAAGCCAATTCAAACATCTGTTCCAATCAAAGCTTACTGGCCTTGTTTGTCACCATTTATTTATCCACCATGGGGCAAGAAGGATTAATCGAAGCGAGCCAGCAATCCATCGATGGGGCGCATTATTTATATGAGGCCTTACTACATACTGGACTATTTACTGATCCCTTTAAGAAGCCGTTCTTTAAAGAATTCACCTTAGAAACGAACGCATCCATTAGTGACTTAGAAGCCCACGCAAAAAAAGCTGGGTTCTTAGCACCATTTCCCTTGAAAAAACTGGGGCTTAAAGACAACTACGTGAGTTTTGCGGTGACTGAAAAACGCACGCAAGATGAACTTGACGCCTTAGTGGCAGCGCTTGGGGGTCACTCATGAAATCCTATGAATCGTTTATCTTTGAAAAAAGCACCCCGGGGCGAAAAGCGTATTCACTTGAGAAAAAAGCTTTTAAAACTGTGACGCTAGACGCTGAGTTACTCCGCTCAGACGCTCCCAAACTCCCAGAAGTCTATGAACTCGACGTATTGCGCCATTTCACGAATATGTCTATGAAAAATTATGGCATTGAAACAGGCATGTATCCGCTCGGGTCTTGTACGATGAAATACAATCCTAAAATTCATCAGGATATCGCGGCCATGCCCGCATTTTCGGGGGTCCACCCTTACCAAGAAACAGGCGTTGATGGCCTTTTAGAAATCTACGATCACTTACAAACGTACTTATCAGAAATCAGTGGGATGCATCAATTTACGCTCAACTCCTACGCAGGTGCGCACGGTGAACTGGTTGGCTTAATGGTCATGAAACGTTGGCATGACGCCCACCAAACCGGAAAAACCAAAGTCTTAGTGCCGGATGCCGCGCACGGAACAAACCCAGCAAGTGCGATCGTGGCTGGCTTTTCAGTCGTTGAACTTAAAAGTAATCATGATGGCACCGTAGACCTCGATGACTTTTACGCAAAATTAGACGATGAGGTTGCGGGGATTATGCTCACAAACCCGAATACTCTTGGGGTATTTGAACGCAACATTTTAGAAATCTCCCAAGCCATTCACGATAAAGGCGGCTTGTTGTACTACGACGGCGCCAACTTAAACCCCTTACTCGGCATGGTCCGACCCGGTGACATGGGCTTTGACATCATGCATATCAACTTGCATAAAACATTTTCCACCCCGCACGGCGGCGGGGGTCCTGGCTCTGGACCCGTCGGTGTCAGAAAAGACCTCGCCCAATTTTTACCCAAACCAGTGATTGAAAAAACAGCAGATGGGTATGCCATCAACCGGGATAAACCTGGGACCATTGGCCAAATTAGTCAGTTTTATGGCAACTTTGGTGTCTACATTAAAGCCTACGCGTTCATCTTAACGAACGGCGAACACTTAAAAGACATCGCTCGCTACGCTGTATTAAATGCCAACTACGTCAAAGAATCGCTGAAAGATGTGTACGAACTGCCCACGACGGTGGCCTGTAAGCACGAATTTGTTTTTAATGGCTTAAAAGATAAGTCGGATCACGTTACGACACTCGATGTAGCAAAACGGTTGCTTGATTACGGCGTGCATCCGCCAACGATTTATTTCCCTCTGTTATATAAAGAGGCCTTAATGATTGAGCCCGTGGAAACTGAATCCAAACAAACCATTGACGGATTCATTGAGATTATGCGGACCGTCGCTAAAGAAGCCAAAGAGTCGCCTGAGCTCGTTAAAACGGCACCGCACACGACCATCGTCAGACGCTTGGACGAAGCGACTGCAGCGAGACACCCTGTACTTACGTATGATGCACACCTTAAGCCTTAAAAGCATTGTCAAGCCGCTAAAAATGTGGTACATTAATGAAGAAATGGAGGCGATTGTATGCGCGCAGAATTCGTGTTAAAGTGCACTGAATGCCAGAACGAAAACTATTATCTGAGCAAAAATAAAACGACTCATCCCGAACGGATGGAAGTTAAAAAGTTTTGTAAGAAGTGTAATAAGCAGACGATTCATAAAGAAAAAAAATAAGCTTCCGTTGGAAGTTTATTTTTATCTTACCAGGAGTTTTCTATGTATTTAGGCATTGATATTGGCGGCACGACGATTAAGTTTGGCTTGTTTAAATCGTCGGGAGCGCTCGATAAAACGTGGACCATTGATACAAACCGTGAGTTTGACGGCATGTTTATCGTCAATGACATTGAAGCCTCGATTGGCGACAATGTGGCCATTCATACGCTAAAAGGCATTGGCTTTGCCGCACCCGGTCCAGTGGATGGATCACTCGTCATCGAAGCGGTCAATTTAGGGTGGCAAAACGTCGATTTAAAAGCCATTTTTGAACAAAAGTTTCCAGACGTTCCTGTGACCGTAGAAAATGATGCGAATGCCGCCGCGCTCGGTGAAGCCATGAGCCGGCCGGATGCATACCAGTCGATGGTCTTTGTGACGTTAGGTACAGGCGTGGGGGGCGGCGTGATCATCGATCAAAAAATCGTCGAGGGCGCCCACGGGGTGGGCGGTGAAATCGGTCACTTGCAAGTGGTTGAACACGGCGTCACGTGTAATTGCGGGCAAACGGGCTGTTTAGAAACCGTAGCCAGCGCCACAGGCATTGTTCGCATTGCCCAAGAGCGCTTTAAAACACCGACCGCTTTAATTAAAGATACGATGACGGCGAAAGTGATCTTTGACCTTGCCAAAGACGGTGATGCATTTGCTGTAGACGTCATTGATTATGTCACCGACGTTCTAGCGAAAGCCTTGCAAAACATTGCGGTCATCATCGACCCGGATGCTTTTGTCATCGGCGGTGGGGTGGCCAAGGCGGGTAGTTTCTTAACCGATCAACTCAAAGCAAAGTTTGATAAAATCGCCTTTTCCAATACCCGAAACATTCCCATAGAACTGGCCATCCTGGGGAATAATGCGGGCATGTACGGGGCGTATCATTCTGTGAAAAAAGAGGTAGAAGCATGAAGTGGACCCTATTAGTCGCGAGTTTGTTTGTCCTCGCTGGATGTGGCTCAGACTTAGAGCCAGAATCATCCGATGCGGATAATCAAGGCAATATCAGTGAACACACAGACCCACCAACCGAAGAAGAAAGTGAGAATAGTTTAATGATTGATGTTCCATATAACGCATATTTAAAAGATAGTAATCCCGTGGTCACCATGGAAGTTGCGGGTCTTGGCACAATGAAGATGCAACTCTTTCCCGATGTGGCTCCTAACAGTGTCAACAACATGATTCAACTCATCGAAGATGGTTATTATGACGGACTCATCTTCCACCGGGTCATTGAGAACTTCGTGATTCAAGGGGGATGGGGCGAACTCATGGGTAAAGACCCTGTCAGCTGCACCATCGCCGGTGAATTTAATAGCAATGGGTTCGCAAACGACCTCTTGCACGACCGAGGCGTCTTATCGATGGCCCGGACCAGTGTCCCAGATAGTGCAACGAGCCAGTTTTTCGTCATGCACCAAAAGACGCCGAGCTTAGACGGTCAGTATGCCGGATTCGGCGGACTGATTGAAGGGTTTGACGTCTTGGATGCCATCGCCACCACCGCCACAGGCTTTCAAGATCAACCGAATGAAAACATCGTGATGGAACGTGTCACCGTGGCACTCAACGGGTACACGCCAAGCGCGCCTGACTGCGTCAATTAGCCGTCAGGCTTTTTTTTATGGGATAAATAGCACTCAACACTTGACAGTGCTAATTAACCCCTTTATAATCAACTTAGCATTGTCCGTATGAGAGTGCTAAATGAGGTGACGCGCATGTTATCAACGCGCCAAAAAGAAGTGTTGAAGCTCATTGTTGAAGAATTTGTATCGACCGCTGAACCTGTCGGATCGCGCACCCTTTCCAAAAAATTGTCCTTTTCCCCCGCGACCATTCGAAATGAAATGGCCGACTTAGAAGAAGATGGCTTTTTAGAAAAGACGCATTCGTCCAGTGGACGGGTGCCCAGTGAAAAAGGCTACCACTATTACGTGGATGTCTTAATGAAAGACATGGACACTGCCCTTGATCTGAGCGTCATTCAAGATATGTTCGAAGGCTTACCCACTGATCAAGACACAGCGATTCAAGAAGCAATGAAGCGGTTATCAGAACTGACAAACTACACGACGCTTGCCTTAGGCCCGCAAGCGAAATTTTCGACGGTCAAAAAACTGGAACTCGTGCCCCTGTATGACCGAGTCGGTGTCTTGATTGTCATCACGAACCAAGGCCATTTAGAAAACAAACAAATCACATTCCCCGACAACGTCGACATTGAAGACGCGAAAGCCGTGGTCAACTTACTGAATGATGTGTTAAAGGATGTGCCCATCGGCAACGTGTCAGAAAAACTGCACTATGAAATTGATACGGCGCAAATTAAAGAACTGATGGCCTATAACCAATCCATCCTGGACGCGTTTTTAGAAGCATTCACGCAGTTTGCCGAGAGCAAATACTATTTAAGCGGCCAATCAAAGATGCTCGACCAACCCGAATTTAACGATTTAGAGCGGGTTCGTGAGCTCATGCAGTTCTTTGAGAAAAACGAAGTCTTAAAACTGGTTGAACATACCGAAAGTAACGGTCTGACCGTCCGCATTGGCACCGAAAACCAAGTGCAATCGATGAAAGATTGTTCCGTGGTTATGGTCCCATACAATTTATCAGACAGTGAAACCGGTACGATTGCTGTGGTCGGACCGACCCGCATGGAATACCAAAAAGTCATCCCCATCTTGAAATACATCGCTTCACACTTATCGAAACTTTACAAAAAATAAAAAGGAGGAAGACGATGCCCGACAATAAGACATCCTCTCCCACACCTGACACACCGGTGAACGCCAGTAAAACTACCGAGTCACAGGAATCTGTAGATTTAGATTCAGCACCGACCGCTGAGAAAAAAGCCTCAAAACCGAAAAAAACAAAAGAAAAGTCACCCACCAAAGATGAACAGATCACCGCGAAAGACGCCGAGATTGTTCGCCTAACCGCAGAAGTAAACGCCCTCAAAGATCAACTCTTAAGGGAACAAGCGGAGCTTGTGAACTTTAAACGGCGGATTACCGATGAGAAAATTAAAGACCGGAAATTTGCCAATGCCGATTTATTTAAAACCCTATTACCCGTGGTTGATCACTTAGAAGCCGCATTAAAAGTAGAAGGGCAAAAAGAGGATTTCCAAGCCTTTTATCCGAACTTTAAAAAACTGCACGAAAACTTCTTAACAGCCTTAAAAGACGGTGGCTTGGAACCGGTCGAAGCCGAAGGTAAACCCTTTGACCCAACCGTTCATGAAGCCGTCATGCAAGAAGCGAAAGACGGCGTAGAGGCCGGTGTTGTCATTGAAGAATTTCAAAAAGGGTACCGCTATCACGACCGCATTTTAAGACCGTCCATGGTCAAAGTCAGCGAATAAAAAAGGAGAATACGATTATGCCTAAAATGATTGGAATTGATTTAGGAACCACGAACTCATGCGTCGCCGTAATGGAAGGCGGCGAAGCGAAAGTTATTGCCAACCCAGAAGGGGGGCGTACCACACCATCTGTGGTCGCCTTTAAAAACGGAGAAATCCAAGTCGGCGAAGTGGCAAAACGCCAAGTCGTCACAAACCCTGACACCGTATCCAGTGTCAAACGAAAAATGGGAACGACCGAAAAAGTATCCGCCAACAATAAAGAATATACCCCGCAAGAAGTCAGTGCGATGATCTTGCAAAACTTGAAAAAAACTGCCGAAAGCTACTTGGGCGGTGACGTGACTGAAGCCGTTATCACGGTTCCGGCCTATTTTAATGATGCGGAGCGTCAAGCGACGAAAGATGCCGGTAAAATTGCCGGCCTTGATGTCAAACGGATCATCAACGAACCGACGGCTGCCGCTCTTGCCTACGGCATCGATAAAGAAAACGACCAAACCGTCCTCGTCTTTGACTTAGGTGGCGGAACGTTTGACGTATCGATTTTAGAACTCTCAGATGGCACCTTTGAAGTCATCTCAACATCGGGCGATAACCGCTTAGGTGGCGATGACTTTGACGAACGCATCATTGACCACTTGGTCAAAGAATTCAAAAAAGAACAAGGCGTCGATTTAACCAAAGACAAAATGGCCATGCAACGGATCAAAGACGCGGCGGAAAAAGCCAAACGCGAATTGTCCGGCGTCGCCAGTGCGCAAGTGTCTTTGCCTTACATCAGCGTGACTGACAATGGCCCTGTACATCTAGAAATGTCTTTAACCCGGGCCAAATTCAACGAACTCACCGAAGACCTTGTAGAAAAAACCATGGGTCCCGTTCGCAATGCGTTAAAAGACGCTGAAATGACCCAAAACGACATTCACCAAGTCATTTTAGTCGGTGGATCCACCCGCATACCAGCCGTCCAAGACGCGATTAAAAAAGAACTTGGTAAAGAGCCCCACAAAGGGGTCAACCCGGATGAAGTTGTCGCCATGGGTGCGGCCATTCAAGCGGGCGTGTTACAAGGCGACGTCAAAGATGTCTTACTCTTAGACGTCACACCACTCTCCTTAGGCATCGAAACACTGGGCGGGGTCGCGACGAAATTAATCGAACGGAATACGACCATCCCGACTAAAAAGTCCCAAGTGTTCTCAACCGCCGCTGACAATCAACCGGCCGTTGACGTCCACGTCTTACAAGGGGAACGTCCAATGGCCAATCAAAACAAAACACTCGGTCAGTTCCAACTCACCGATATCCCCCCAGCCCCCCGCGGTGTCCCGCAAATCGAAGTCACCTTTGACATCGATGCCAACGGCATCGTCCATGTCACGGCGAAAGATTTAGGCACCGGCAAAGAACAAAAAATCACGATCAAAAACCAAGACGGTCTGAGTGAAGAAGACGTCGAGAAAATGATTAAAGAAGCCGAAGAAAACGCCGAAAAAGATAAAGCATTAAAAGAGCAAGCGGAAGCGAAAAACGAAGCAGAACAACTCATTTTCGCCACCAATAAAGCCATCACCGATTTGGGTGATGACGTGACAGCGAAAGAAAAAGAAGACGCTGAGGCGCAAATTAAGAAACTGCAAAAAGCCCTCGATGACGATGATCTAGAGGCCATTAAAAAAGAAAAAGACGCACTCAATACATTGGCTCAAGCGTTTAGTGCGAAAGCCTATGAGAAAGCACAAAAAGAAGCCCCACAAGAGGGAAGTGAGCCGTCCAGTGATGAGTCAAGCGACAGTGATGATGTCATCGATGCGGACTTTGAAGAAGTGGACGAAGACGAATGATTGTAAGCCGTTTTGAAAGTGAGGTGACGCTAGATGAGTAAACGAGATTACTATGAAGTACTGGGCGTCAGCCAAGAGGCTTCTCAAGACGAAATCAAAAAAGCGTACCGCAAAAAAGCCCGTGAATTTCACCCCGATGTGAATAAATCTGAAGGGGCTGAAGACCAATTTAAAGAAGTCCAAGAAGCCTACGATGTCTTAAGTGACTCGCAAAAAAAAGCGCAGTACGACCGGTTTGGCCACCAGGCCAATCAAGGCGGTGGCGGGGCTGGCTTTGAAGGCTTCGGTGACTTTGACTTTGGCGATATCTTTTCTTCCTTTTTTGGTGGACGTCCGGGCGCCGGAGCACGGCAAGCGAATGCCCCAAGAAAAGGTCAAGACATCCACAAACGGATGAAAGTGTCTTTTAAAGACGCGGTCTTTGGGGCGGAAAAGAAAATCAAAACCAACGTCTATGAAGAATGTACCACCTGTCATGGGTCTGGCGCTCACTCAAAAAGTGACATTACCACGTGTAATGAGTGTGGGGGCTCGGGCCAAGTCATACGGGAAGCCCAATCCATCTTTGGCCGGACGCGTACTCAAGCGACGTGCCCCAAATGCGGCGGGAGCGGGAAAACGATCAAGAAATCCTGTAAAACATGCGGTGGTGACGGCGTGGTGTCCAAAGAGAAAGTGGTCAGCGTCAAAATTCCTAAAGGCATTGATACAAATAACCAACTGCGGATGCAAGGCTATGGCCACAAAGGCGTCAACGGCGGACCTGCCGGTGACTTATACATCGTCTTCGAAGTGGAGGCAGGCGGCTTATTTGAGCGCCACGGCGATGATTTAATCATCGAAATGCCACTCACGGTCTCACAGGCCGCACTCGGTGATTCAGTGTTAGTCCCAACCCCGTATGGCGACGTGAAACTGAAAATACCAGCGGGCACGCAAAGTGAAAAAACCTTTAGACTGAAAGGCAAAGGCATGCCTAACTTACGCGCTAAAGGGTCAGTGACGGGTGATTTACACATCATTACGAAAATTAAAATCCCCACGAAGCTTTCTAAAGAGCAAAGCAAACTCTTTGAACAACTCAGCGAAACGAAGCTCAACGCGAGTGACGCGTCGGCGTGGGATCGATTTAAATCCATATTCAAAGCATAAATCCGTATTAAACGTTTACAAAAACCCGATAGTTTGATACACTAAAAGACGATTTTACGAGTGAAGGGAGTGATACCTAATGGCTAAAACTGTAGTCCGCAATAATGAGACGCTAGAAGATGCACTAAAGCGTTTTAAGCGTGACGTCAACCGATCAGGCGCTCTTGCTGAAGCTCGTCGACGTGAATATTACGTCAAACCAAGCGTCGCAAAAAAGATTAAAAAAGCGAAACGTGCAAAGAAAAAACGGTGATGAAAATCACCCTTTTTTTTTGCCACATAACCGCCTCTTGGGCCGTAGCTATGCTATAATAAACGTACTTAAAAAGTCTGTAGGAGGCGTTCTCTGCAAAAACTCGATGTCACGCTCACTAGTCAATCGATGTATCAAACGATACTCGGTCCCCACGATAAACACATCAAACTCTATGAACGACTCTTTGACACGGTCATCCGGGCCAAAGATGGCGCGTTTTATACCGACGATGCCCACGCCATAGAACCGTTAGAAACCCTGCTGAATACGATTGTCCACTTATTGCAGGCGGGGATTCCTTTAAAAGATCGTGATTTTTTATATTTAAAAGAGCTCGTCACACTGCATGATTTAAAAACCATTCAAGCGTTTTACGAATCACGCAAAGCGATCATTCATACGCTCGATGGAAAACCCATCGTTCCCCTCACTTTTTCGCAAGATGTTTACTTAAAAAAGCTTAAACAGAACGCCCTTGTCTTTGGCATGGGCCCAGCCGGAACGGGGAAAACGTATCTCGCAGTCATGCACGCGGTCGCCGCATTAAAACGCGGCAGCGTTGAACGCATCTTACTGACCCGGCCGGCCGTTGAAGCCGGTGAGAACTTAGGCTTTTTACCGGGCGATTTACGGGAAAAAATCGACCCCTATTTAAGACCCCTATACGACGCGTTATATCAAGTCTTAGGGCGCTCAACGGTCGAAGAATACATCGACAAAGGGATCATTGAAATTGCCCCACTCGCCTACATGCGTGGTCGCACGCTGGAAGGGGCGTACGTGATTTTAGATGAAGCCCAAAACACGACCCAAGGCCAAATGAAACTCTTTTTAACACGGATGGGTGTTGATTCGAAAATGGTCGTCACCGGGGATATTACCCAAACCGATTTACCGAGAAACGTCGAAAGTGGGTTGGTCCACGCTTCCCAAATCCTCAAAGACATTCACGACATCGCCATTCATACGTTTGACCGCTTTGATGTCATTCGCCATCCGTTAATTCAAGTCATTTTGGAGCGTTATGATGCTTAACATACACGATCATCAAGAGACTGGCCTCACTGACACCGTACGCAAAGTGTCTATAGAAGCCTTTAAAGCGCTCAATCTTAACGAAACGCATGTGTTTAACGTCATCATCGTCGATGATGCGCACATGCAAGAAATCAATCAAACGTTTGCCCAAAAAGACGCCACCACCGATGTCTTGAGCTTTCCCTCTGGCTTAGACGATGAAGTGGGGGATGTTTTTATCTCGATTGATAAAGCGACTTTGCAAGCGGACGAACTCGGCCACTCTTTAGAGCGCGAAGTGGGTTTTTTAACCGTTCACGGGCTCTTGCATTGTTTGGGCTATACCCATGAAACCGAAGAAGACTTAGCCAAAATGACCGAGCTTCAAGAAACCATTTTGGCACCTTTAAATTTAGTGAGGTCCCAATGAAAGCACTCATTCAAGCGGCGCATAAGGCGTATGAATGTGCCTATGTCCCCTATTCACAGTTTCCCGTTGGCGCCGCCATTTTATTAGAAGACGGCTCCATTTTAACGGGGGCGAACGTCGAAAATGCTTCCTATGGCCTGTCCATGTGTGCCGAACGCAATTGCTTATTTCATGCGGTCAGTGCCGGGGTTGAAAAACCGTCCATTAAAGCCATGGCCATCGCCACCCCGCAGTCCCATCGAGTGTCACCGTGTGGGGCGTGCCGGCAAGTTATGCGGGAATTGATGCCACTCGATACTCCGATTTATTTAAGTTCGAAAGAAAGTACAGAAACGATCACCAATGATGCACTCTTACCACTTGGATTTGATAAGGACGATTTATAATGGCGAAAAGTGGCTTTGTGGCCATCATTGGCAAGCCCAACGTCGGTAAATCTACGTTTTTAAACGCGGTCCTCGGGGAAAAAGTGGCGATTACGTCGTCCAAACCGCAAACGACGCGTTACCGCTTAGAAGGCATTTATCACAGCCCAAGGGGTCAAATCATATTTGTCGATACCCCGGGCATTCACGAACCGAAACACCCACTCGGAGAAAAACTCGTAGCCATTGCAAAAAAGAGTTTTCGCGACATGGACAGTATTATTTATATGGTGAATGCCGTGGAACCCTTTGATGACATTGACGCCTCAATCATTGAGAGCTTTAAAGGCGTTACAGCGAAAATCTACTTAGTCCTCAATAAACTCGACCTCGCCCACGACTTAGACCGCTTAGAATCGCACATCGCGAAATACAAAGCACGGTATGACTTTCATAAAACCGTGGCCATTTCAGCCAAAGATAACATCTACACCGCCCAACTCGTCGATGATTTATTCGAAGGCTTAGATGACGGCATCTTGTATTACCCCGAAGCGATGAAGACGAACCGGTCAAAGCGCTTTTTAATGGCTGAACTCATTCGGGAAAAGATTCTCAACTTAACCCAACAAGAAATTCCCCATAGCGTCTTTGTGACGATTGAAACGATCGAACGCGGCGCCGATGATTTGCTGGAGATATATGCCAGCATTGTCGTGGAAAAAGCCTCACAAAAAGGCATTATCATCGGTAAAGGGGGCGCACTGATTAAAAAAATTGGCCGGCAAGCTCGCCTAGAACTCGTTCCGTTACTCGGAGAAAAAGTGTTTTTAGATTTGCACGTCAAAGTGATTCCGGATTGGCGCT
>CAJXLP010000011.1 GCA_913056275.1 uncultured Mycoplasmatota bacterium | reverse complement strand
TGACAATGGCATCTGTCGCACCGTTGATGTTGGCGTCTAATAATGGCGAATGAATGGCTTTTCTAGCTGCTTCGATGGCCCGTTCATCGCCGGAAGCGATGCCGATTCCCATGAGGGCAGTTCCTTTATTTTTCATGACTGTTTTGACGTCGGCAAAGTCGACATTAATGAGGCCAGGAACGGTAATAATTTCAGCGATTCCTTGCACCCCTTGGCGCAAGACATTATCGGCTTCTCGGAACGCTTCGAGCATTGATGTGGACCGGTCAACGACGTGAAGTAAGCGGTCATTAGGCACGATAATTAACGTATCCACATACGGTTTTAATGCATCAAGGCCTTCTAACGCCGTGGCAACCCGCCGGCGGCCTTCAAATTTGAATGGTTTCGTGACGATGCCGACGGTTAAGCAGCCAGCTTCACGGGCAATTTTGGCGATGACGGGTGCTGCACCGGTTCCGGTGCCGCCGCCCATGCCGGCAGTAATAAATACCATGTCGGTATCGGTCATCATGTCTTTCAATTCATCTTCGGATTCAATGGCCGCACGCCGACCAATGTCTGGATCGGCACCAGCGCCCAGCCCACGAGTCAGTAATTTGCCAATTTGCATGCGGGTTTCGGCTTTCGAAAGTCTGAGGACTTGGGCATCGGTATTGATGGCCACAAATTCTACCCCTTGAACTTCGTTTTCGATCATTCGGTTTACGGCGTTTCCACCGCCGCCCCCGACGCCAATCACTTTAATGACCGGCTTTTGGTTAAAATGGTCGTTCGTTTCGAACATACGTGCCTCCTGAAACCGTTTCAGGTCCTTCTATTATTTTATCACATGTCAGGGGTGCTTTTTAAGGGTCTCATAGGTTTTTAGAAAATCCGCCTTGAAGGCGTTAAACCGTTTTTCTTCAATGGCCGTTCTGATATGGCTCATCAAGGTTTTTAAAAAGTGTAAATTATGGTAACTCACGAGGCGTGGCCCGAGACTTTCTTGGGCTTTATACAGATGTCTGATGTAGCTTCTTGAGTAGCGCTTGCAAACTTTACACGTGCACCCTTCTGCAAGCGGTTCAGAGGCATTTTCATACGGCTTGTTTTTAATGGTGATGGGGCCTTCAAATGTGTACGCCACCCCGTGTCTGGCAATGCGCGTGGGGTTGACGCAGTCAAACATATCAACGCCTGCTTCAACGCCGGCCAAGAGATCTTCGGGTGTCCCCACACCCATCAAATACCGCGGCGCGTCGTCTGGCATCTCAGGGGCAATTTGATAGAGTGCAGTGTGCATCTCTTCACGTGATTCGCCCACGGAGAGTCCACCAATGGCATACCCATCAAAGCCAATCTCGACTAAGGAGGCGAGGGAGTGGCGTCGCAAATCCATATGCGGACCGCCTTGAATGATGCCAAAGAGTGCTTGATCACGCCTTGCATGGGCGGCTTTTCCACGCTTCGCCCAGCGCAAGGTTCGCTCTAAACTCTCGGCGTGGTAGGCATAGGGAGAATCAAACGGCGGACATTCATCAAAACTCATGATGATATCGGCACCCAAGTTATTTTGAATTTGAATGCTTTTTTCCGGCGTTAATACGAGTTTTTCTCCACTTTTGTGGTGTCTAAAGTGCACCCCTTCTTCGTAGATTTTTCGGGCGTTTTGCAAGGAGAATACTTGATATCCACCACTGTCAGTGAGTAAGGCGTGGGGCCATTGCATGAACGCGTGCAAGCCCCCTTGATCGCGGACAATTTCGTCGCCGGGTTGTAACCATAAATGATACGTATTACTTAAAATCAAGCCTTCTGACACGTCTTTGACTTCATCGGGGTCAAGCAGTTTAACTGTCGCTTGCGTGCCAACCGGCATAAATACGGGTGTCGGAACAGTCTGTCTTGCAAGCTCCATTATCCCAGTCCGGGCGTTACCATCAGTCGTTTGAACGGTGAATTTTAACATCAGTGCCTCTCTTTTTTTAACGGTCATATTATACACTACGGGTCTAATCGCATTCAATGTATTATCATCGATAATAAATTATTAGATATAAAAAGGCTTAATAATTAATTAATTTTTACTAATTATTAATATTATTAATTTATATATTGATTTTATTAATTTTATTTGTTAAATTATGAATAGGAGGCGCCTATGTCACGTAACGTCTTACAAAAACTCAGTGATCAAGAGATCACGGCTTCTGAAGCCTACCTGCGCTTAACTGCGCAAACACTCAAAGTCCCAAAGGCCCGGTTTATTAAGCTGCGGATTTGGGTGAAAGATCAAAAAGCGGTCAGTGTCATGCTAAATACCATGTTCGCAGTCCCTTTACCACTCGCGGTGATTAAACCGTTTACTCGGCGCATTAAAGACCCTGAGACCAGAGCACTTATAAACGCCATCGACTACGCCAAAGGTACAAAAATTCACGTTGATTCAAAAGAGGCACAAATCGCCATCACAATTATCTAAAGGAGCGTATCATGCACAATCATGTAATCGGGCACTGCCCGGTGTGTACCAGCGAACTTCATGTGACAAAGCTCGCATGTCCGAATTGCCAGACGAAGATTGAAGGGGAATTCTTACTGTCGAAATTCAATTACTTAAATAAAGAGAACCTCTACTTCATTGAAATCTTCATGAAAAATAAAGGCAATATTAAAAAAGTCGAAAAAGAACTGGGTATTTCTTACCCCACGGTTAAAAAGCAATTGGATGAAATCATTGTGGAACTTGGGTATACGCCTGAAGAAGACATCGCTGTCAAATCACCCAATCGGCAAGAATTACTGGAAAAACTATCGCGCGGTGAGCTATCTAAAGCCGACGTCATGAAACAATTAGGAGAGACAAATGAATGAGAAAATGAAGATTTTAGAAATGGTTGAAAATGGCCAAATATCCCCAGAAGAAGCTTCCAAACTCTTAAAAGCACTGGACACGCCATTCCATAGCGCACCCGCCCCTAGGGCGCCCAAACAACAAACGTTACGCATGTTTAAAGTGTATGTCCTCAGTCATGATGGCGATAAAGTCAACGTGCAAATCCCGCTTGAATTTGCCAAAATGGCGATGGCTAAAGGCGCTGGGAAAAACATCGTCTTTAACAATTCAAAACTTGGAAAGCTTGATATCGATCTTGACTGGGATATGATTCAAGACCTCATCGCACAAGGCGCCACAGGCAACTTGGTCGACATTGAAACCAACGACGGAGACGTTGTTAAAATTTCCATCGAATAATGCGAGCACTATTTAAAACCCGCAATTACCGGCTACTTTTTGCCGGTAATTTGGTCAGTCAAATCGGGAGTGCTCTGTATAACTTTGGCATCAGTTGGTTCATTTTATCGTTCACTGGATCGACCTTACAAGCCGGGATTTATCTCGGATTTGCAGGCATCTTTCAAATCTTACTCGTCCCGTTTTTAAGCGTGTATGCGGACCGCTGGCATAAAGGGAAAATTCTCGTGATTACCGATGTCATTCGCGGCGTGGTCATCTTGGCGGCCGGGGCTATCTTGTGGCAGTACCAGTCACCAGAAATCGTCTTACCCACGTTATATATCACTGCTTTTGTGATTGCGGTTAACCACGCGTTATTCACCCCAGCAGTCAGCGCGATCATTCCTGAAATTGTTCCGGATACATTGCTTCAACAAGCTTATTCAGTCAATAGTTTTATCAACAGCATTCAACAGCTCGTTGGCGTGTTGCTTGCGGGCGTCTTATATAGCTTATTAGGCATCGTTGGCATCTTTGTTGTCAACGGAGTCAGTTTTATTCTTTCGGCCATTTCTGAACTTTGGATACGGCTGGATCACACGTCTCACACATCGGATAAATCGGTTGCTCAATATTTCCGTGATTTATCGGGTGGCATTCGCTATGTGACAGACAAAGATGGGTTGGTTGGCATGTTTATGCTCATCATCTTGTTAAATTTCGCTGTCGCCCCCATCTTTTCCAACATACACCCATACGTCTTTAATCTCGTCCTTAATAAACCACCGATTCACTTATCATTAGTCTCAGTGGCATTTAGCATCGGGGCGATATTGGGCGGATTACTCGTCGGAACTATCGGCTTAAAAGCGTCTATTAAACGCTCCATGCGGATGGGTTTAATTAGTTTCTATGCTCTATTAATGGTCCATCATGCCTTGATTGTCTTGGTCGTATTAGACCGCATTGAATATGCCGTATTTCTGATGAGTATATTGGCCATCGCGTTCGTCATTGCCATTGCCAATATGTGGATAAACATTCCCTTTAACACGGGGTTAACACGGGCGGTGGATGCGGCTTATCGAGGCCGCGTAATGGGCTTGATTTCAACCCTTGCACAAGGCCTTATTCCGGTCGCAATATTTATGACAGGACTCTTATTAGAACTACTGACACTGCCGGTGGTATTACTCATTTTTGCCGGAATCGGACTCTTACCTGTGCTACTATTTGTTCGGTCAAAAAGTGTCAATCAACTTCTTGAATCATTAAAAAACGCCCCAGTGTAGGGCGTTTTTTTATTCAATAAACATCGCATCACCGAAGCTAAAGAATCGGTATTTTTCTTTGACAGCGTGGGCGTAGGCCGTCATGATGAATGCTTTTGACGCAAACGCACTCACCAACATTAACAAGGTGGATTCTGGTAAATGAAAGTTGGTAAACAAGGCATCAACAGCTTTAAAGTTAAAGCCTGGATAAATGAACAGTTCACTGACATCATGCGTCGCTTCGAACGTGTCGCGTTTGGTCATCTCGGTTTCTAAGGTCCGCATGACGGTCGTCCCAACTGCGACAATTCGGCGACTCTCCGCCCGTGCTTGATTGAGGATGTCGGCGGTGGCTTGATTGATTTGATAGGATTCTTCATGCATTGTGTGCTGCTTGACGTCTTCGACTTTGACTGGTCTAAACGTCCCTAACCCCACGTGCAACGTGATGGCCGTGACAATGACACCTTTTTGGGTGAGTTCATCAAGAAATTCGAGTGTAAAGTGAAGCCCCGCCGTCGGTGCTGCGGCACTGCCTTTTTCATTGGCATAAACTGTTTGATAACGCGTTTGATCAGCGAGTTTTTCGTGGATATAAGGCGGCAAAGGCATTTCTCCGAGGTCATCTAAGAGCACGTAAAAATCGCCTTCATAGGTTAATTGAAAGGTCCGAATCCCTTCGTTTTCAACGCTGTCACAGGTGAGAATTAAGCGGCCTTCACCAATACTGATTTGATCGCCCACGTCAATTTTTCGGGCTTTTTTGACAAGCGCTTGATACCGTTTCAAGCCAAGCGGTTTGAGTAACAATACCTCAACTAAAGCGCCAGTCTCCGTTTTGACTCCGTATAACCGCGCTGGAATAACGGCTGAATCATTGAGCACTAAAACATCGCCTGGGGATAAAAAATCGCGCAAATCTTTAAACGTATGGTCGCTTAAATCTTGCGACTCGCGTTGGACTCTCAGTAAGCGCGATTGCGTGCGGTCTTCTAAGGGAGTTTGAGCAATCAGCTCTTTCGGAAGGTCGTATGTAAAATCGCTAGTTTTCATTTAAAAGAGTCCTGACTGAAAGGGTTTTTTTAAGTGTTTGTAGGCTTTGTCTGTGGCCACACGACCGCGCGACGTACGGGCAATAAACCCAAGTTTTAAAAGGTACGGTTCATAGACATCTTCTAACGTGGTCACGTCTTCACTCATTCCCGATGCCAAATTATCAATGCCTACCGGGCCCCCTTTATGATGCTCGATGAGCGTTTCTAAATAGAGGTAATCCTTTTGATCGAGTCCAAACGGATCAATGTTTAATTTTGCTAAGGCTTGATCGGTAATGCCTGGGTCAATGACCCCGTCATTTAAGACGTCAGCAAAATCACGAATGCGCCGGAATAACCGGTTGACGATGCGCGGCGTACCGCGGGAGCGGCGGCCAATTTCTTCGATGCTCGTGGCATCGATGGGCGTTTTATAAAGTTCAGCCGTCCGGTGACAAATCGTTTCTAAGGCTTTGGCATCATAAAAATCAAGCTTGTGTACGACCCCGAAACGGTCGCGCAGCGGTCCGGTTAAATCGCCAAAACGCGTTGTCGCCCCGACCAATGTAAAGGGGGGTAAATCGACTCGAATGGCGCGGGACGTTTCATCTTTGCCAACGATTAAATCGATCGCGAAGTCTTCCATCGCAGGATAGAGCACTTCTTCAACGATTTTCGGTAAGCGGTGAATTTCATCAATAAATAACACATCCCCTGGATTCAAGGCGGTTAAAAGCACGGCTAAATCGCCGGATTTTTCAATGGCTGGGCCCGAGGCAATTTTGATTTGAACGCCCATTTCATTGGCTAAAATGTTTGCAAGGGTTGTTTTGCCAAGTCCAGGTGGGCCATAAAAAAGCACGTGATCGAGTGATTCTTCACGTTTTTGAGAGGCCCGTATAAAAATATCTAGCATCTCTTTGACGTCATCTTGCCCGATAAACTCTTTGAGGGTTTTGGGCCGTAGACTAAACGGTTCATCATCGTACGATGTACGCTCCGCTGAGATTAATCGTTCATCCATAGAATTGACTCCTTATTACATGCATTATACACGCAACATAAGTCTATTTGAAAGGGTTGATAAAATGCAAGCCTAGCGTTGAAAAAAACCCCTGAAATATGATAAAATTAAGCAATAGTTTACATGTCTAATCAATGCCCATGGAGGCTCTTATGTCAAGTGACAAAGAATTTAATTACAGCTCACTGCAGAGCAAACTACAGTCTGCAGAGAAGAAATTTCAAAGTGATGCGTATGACTTGTCGATAGATGTCCAAAAAGCGAACAAAGCCTATCAGAAATCGCTAAACACCGTGGACAAAGCGTATAAAAGCGCCGAAAAAGCGCACGCTCAATCGCTCAGAGATATCGCTAAGAAATATGCCGAGCAAACCAAAGCCTTGACCGAAAAGGGTATCAAAGAGACAAAAAATAAAGAAGCAACTAAGCAGACAGCGAAACAAAGATGGACCGACCAACAAAAAGTCATTAAAGAAGGCTTTAAAGATGCACTGGGCAACAAAAAAGATGAGCTTGAAAACATTGAAGCTAAGAAAAAAGCGCAAGAAAAAGCGCTGAACGATGACTATCAAAAAGCGAAACAAAAACTGCAATCAGTCAAAACGCAAACGACTGAAATATTTTTAAATGCTCAAGAACCATTCAATAAATCACTGAACTACTACATGAGACGTCTAGCGGATGGTGCAAAAGACGATCAAAAATACCTCAAACAAGAACTGGCCGCATTAAGAAAAGATCTCACAGCCATCGAACGTAAAGAAGATGGCCTTTTAAAAGCCTTTGCTAAGGAAACGTCTGACCATACGCAAGACATGCACAGCCAAATCGAAGATTACAGCAAAAGCATCACCGCGATTGCAGCGAAAATCAAGGCATCATTCACCCGATCAACAAAAAAATACGACGAGATGATTGATGGCTTTAACGACGTTATTAAAGCGGGTGTTAAAAGTAATAAAGTCATCGAGAAAAAAATTGAAACGGCTATTGAAACGATGAATGCGGAAGAAAAAGCCTTCATCAAAAACCCTCCCGTTGATTTGGATACTCGCACGCTAAATATCATCGCTAAAGAACTTTCAACGTCCAATGAGATTCGTCACAACGCCTATCAAGAGGTGTATCAATCACTCTTTCGTTTTATGAGTGATTTAACCAGTTATGTGCGAGATATTCGTGACAGCTATCGGTCTACCGTTCATACATTGATGAACGACCATTTAGCCGTTTACAGCGATCTCATCGATGAGTCAACACTCGTTAGTGAACACCGCGGTTGGTGGGATGCACCTGAAGCCCCCGTTCATCACATGCGGATTGGGCCATCGAAAAATGCCATCCTCGAACATGTTGAACACGCATTGCAACCCTTTATAGACATGCAAAAAAAATGGCATGCCAAATTATTAAAAGCATACAAAGAATTTAAAGGCATTTATGACGAACTCGACGAAATTCAATCCTTCTTCGATTCGTTTGATGAAGAAAAAGCGTTAGCCTTTGAAAACGAACAAGTGCATATTACGAAAAAAAGTAGCCAACTCAATATCGAAATTGAAACTGCCAAAAAACGCTATGAAGTGGATATGCTTGAAGCCGAACAATCGGTGTTGTTTGCTGAGAAAAAACGCGACTACTTAGAAAAGGTCGCTCGCGCTGAAAAACAATTGGCAGCCGCTCGGTTTAAAGCGGAACTAGACCAAAAGAAAAAAGCATCGCAGAAAGTGATTGACGAAGCCAAAACTGATTATAAATTAAAAAAAGCCTATCATGATGTCGAAAAATCACTCCTCGATGACAAGCGTAAATACGTCATTAGCCGAGAGCACGAACGCTTTGAACTTAAGCGTCTAGAAAATGAAAAAGCGAAAGAGAATGCCATCTATGCGATGAATGTTCAGCAAAATTCTGAACTTGACGCGCACGATAGCTCAATTTTGCAAGCCGAAAATAAACTCGCTCAACATCAAGAAGAAAAACACCAAGTCACCTTGAACTTCGAGCAAAAACATGCAGAAAATAAACAAAATACGATTTTTGAATTAAAAAAAGAGCGCGATGAATATGAACTCGAAATCAGACGACTAGACTTCGAAGAAGATACCGAACTGCGGGACATTGAAAAATTTAAAAATGACGAGATCATGGTCCCGAAAAACCGACTTAAAGAATTTGATCGGGCGTTGAAACGCCGTTACGAATCAATCAACAAACCATACAAATCGCTGCTCAAAAAATTTGATAAACTTGCTTCCACCATCGATGACCCTGACGGCTCCTATGAAAAAGTAATCGCAGTCGCGTCTCCAGAATTTAAAGATGCAATTAACATGACGTTAGAAAGTGATTATGAGACGCTGCGTTGGACGAGAGAATACTACAGCGAACTAGAGATTAGCCGCATTAAAAGAAATGGGTTAAGCACGCGAAAACAAACCACTGAGATTCGCCGCCACGAACAATCGGAAGAAAAATATTTAGAGAGTCTTGAGACATATCTAAAAAGTTCCCAACAAAAAGTCAATAGTATATTCGAACGTTTCACGCAAAAAATTACCAATCAAACCATTGATAAACCGAAAAATTTAATTCGTGTGGCCCAGCAATTGCACGAAGAAGCATTGAAACTCGTCGAAGAGCAAACGCAATCGGTGCTCAATGAAATCCAATCCCTTTTCGACTACATTCGTGTGCAAGATCAAGAATTCATCGAAGAAATTAAACATGGTGCTGAAAGCGCCGTTGCAACCATTCAAACTAAATATGCCGAGATGCGTCAGGATAGCGAAGCGCAAGTTGCCTTGATCAACACCCGCATTCAAGCTGAGCGCAATACATCGATTAAAATCTACTCCGATGCAGAACTTGAAGAGTTGGCAAAGTACGATGTTGAAATTGAAGCACTTGAACGCAACTTAGAACGCTTAAACAATGAACGATCGATGAAACTCGAACGGTTTAAAGCCGATGTACAAGGGATCGAAAGTGAGCATCATCGCATCGCAGACAACATTCAATTGGAAGAAGATCGACGCATTGAAGACATCAATGCTGAGTTTGACTTAGAGGCCGAACGGATTACCGCGAAACTCGAACAAGCGAAACTCGTCTTAACATCCATTCAAACCACAGAAAAACAGACCTCAGATTATTACAAGCAAGTCTACGATCACCAAGTCGCTAATGCAGAGCGCACGTCCAGTGAGAAGGTCCGTAAACTAGAAGATCAAATCACTGAAGCAAAACGCGAAATGGCGCGTAAAAAAATTGAAATCGAACGCCTCTTAAATCGCACCATCGACACCATTCAAAAAGAGATAAGCTCGAAAGAAACACAGTTAGAGGCCGGCTTAGAAAAAGTCACCCGCGAATATGACACCCTCTACTTCGATAAACAAACGCGTATGCAGCATTTAAACGAACGAACTGACATACTGCGTAAACAGCTTTTAAGAAGCAAACAAGAACTGCTCGATGGATTAGAAAGCGATTTGACCAACCTACCGCCGCTGCTTGAATTACTGCCCATTGAAACCGCTGTGGCTGAAGAACAAAAAGCGCTCGATGCCCATCGCGATCAAATAACGATGTGGATTGCCGATAAAAAGCGTGCATTTCAAGAAAATCTTTGAGAGTGAGGGAAAATAAATGAAAAACGCGATTGCTAAACAAGCAGAAATTAACCAAGAACTAACGACTCTCATTGACGATGATCTCAAACAGGAGCAAGAACTCCTAAAAGCGCTCATCAAAGAAATTCTTGAGGCCAATGAAAAAATTAAAAACGCGCACTTTGAGCGGGTTGAAGATACCGAAGCAAAACTTAAAGTACTCAATTCAGAAGTGCAACGCATACGTCGGACCATTAAAAAACAAGACGACGTTGTCACAAAAAAACGGCTTGAGCTTTTAAGTGAGACCAAAGATCAATACTTTGAAACGCTTGCAGAGATGCGTCTGTCTGATGCGAAAGAACATTTTGCTAACCCACTTCGCAAGCACCTGGCTGATCTAAAACGTAGCTTTTCACAAATTTTTAAAGATGCAACCACTCCCTTGCAAGATTTCTCGGCGCCAGTTGAGCAGTACTTAACACTCATGACCCAAGAAATTACGCAAGACTTCAACGTGAGTGAACGCACACTCGAAGAATCTTACACCCAACTGACGTCGTCTCAAACAACCATTCAAGAGGCGTTGGAGCCTCTCAAAGGATTTGCCGACACCATCTTTAAAACATTCAAACACAAACTTGATACATTGCTCGGGTTCTTTGATACGAGTGAACTTGATGATTTAGTTGATGACATTGAATCTACAAAAGCGACCGATCTCAGTCAATTAGCCGATCAAGAAAAAGTCGTGAACGACTCGCTCAATGACGAGATTGAACGACTTAATGATACGTTTGAAGCCGCTAAAGCGGAGGCTTTTAAAGACGCCTTAGCAGCCAACAATCACGAACTTAGCGATGCAAACAAAGCTCTATATGATTCTGTGGTGGCTGCCGAACATGCCTCTATCACTGCATCCCCCAATGACCCAGCTTATAAAGAGCTGCGCTTGGCATTAAAGCAGGCACAAAAAGCTTTTTATCGAACACTGCCTGGGAAGATTGCCAAAAAAGTCGATAAATCGTTTAAAGCTCCGCGCAAGCAACTCGATGCCGATAAACTCACTAAGCGCGTGGAACACTTGGAACAATCGTACGAAATTCGCATGCAACACAAAGAGAGACAAATTCAAGCACTCATCGACATTGCATCGTTGAAAATGCGGACCCTGCTTACCTACTTAGAAAACCAAGAAGAAACGCTGCTTGAAACGTTTGAATTTATGGAGCGTTTGCTTGACCAAGGCTATCAATTTGAACTCAGTGTGATTGCCCTTGATCAAACCATCCAAATGGAACGTTTCCAAGCGTACAAAAGAGCGCAAGAATTCCGGTTGCAAAAAGCCGATGTCTTAAAGCGCTACCAACGGTTAGTGCAAAAGCTAGAAGTTGAAACATTGAATCACTTACACACTCAACATGGTGTTTTTGAAGACATTCAACTGCAATTAGATTTCACACTTAATAAAGAACGCTTAGAAATTAATCGCCTGTATGGACTCCACAAAATACTCGATAAGCGCGTTCAATTCATCGGCAAGAGTAAAGTGAAACGGATGGATGAACTCAAAGACCTCAAATTCCAACTGTTTCAAGATGAAGCGGACATTGCACTTGCGGAAAAAGAATACGACATCCAAGTTCTCAAAGCCCAGTCATTGTATGATCACGAAAAAGCCATCAACAAAGTGCAATCGGAACGGATAGATGCCGGGGTACGGGTCAACAAAGCCATGGTGCAAGCGACGGTTAAACGCCAAGTCAACTTCGCTGATCAACAAATTAAGTTTGCCGAGGCTGAACACGCAGCCCGCATGGAACACATTGAATACACCTTGAATCAAGAACTGTCATATACTGAAGAAACGCTTGGCTATCACGAAAAAAATTACGAAGCCAAACGTAAGGATATGCAGCAAGAATATGAATCAAAACTGCATTCCATCCGCCAAAAGAAAAAACTCTTTGAACATTCACCGATGCTCAAAAAAGTGATCGCTGAAGAAAAAGACATCAACGACGCTTACGCTGACCGGGTAGCCGAGTTTGACGCACAACTGGCCAATGATGAAACCATCAAACGCTACCGTGAACAAATTCAAAAAGCCCATGATCATGCGGACAAAGCCCGACGTGATGCCACGGCTCTTCGCGATGAAAACATCGAAAGCTTTACGGAATTGAAAAATGAATCATTGGCCCGCTTAGCCAACGTTGAAAAAATGATGGCGGGTCCTGACTTATTGCCTTATCACGATGAAAAAGTCAATGACCAAGCCAGTGAGCGCCTGCAAGACATGTTAAACACCGCCGAGAATTTCCTGCACGAAAAAATTGAAGAACCAAAAGTGAGCTTGGCGGCCGCTAAAGAACGGATTATTGAACTGGAAAAAGGTGATTTGAAAAGTTCGACTGTGGAAGAACTTGCGATGCAAGAAAAAAATCTCAATGCATCCTTCACTGAACGCATGGCAGAACTTGAACATACGCTGAACAGTCAACGAGCGTTAAAGGCGTCTAAACGTGATCAAGACGTGGCGGAAACAGAAAGCATTTTAGCGGCCATCGACAAAGAATTAGCCGCGCCACTCGCCACTGACCGTGACGCACTCAACGCGCTTAATCGCTCGATAGCGGCGCAAGAGAAAACTTTAGAAACCACGCATGAACAGCTCCGTAGTGAGCGGTTAATGAAGAAAAATGAACGGTTAAACGGGTTAGCACGCACACAATCAAAAATTAAAGACCGCATGGTGGATGTGTCGGTGAAAACGCAAATGAAAGTTGAGAAAATCGAAACTCTGCAAAGTAAAGCTGTCAGTGAATCGTATAAAAAACTTCACAAACAATTTAAAAAAGATAAAAAAGCCTTATAAAAAACCCTCATATGAGGGTTTTTATTTGCGCGTATACGGATGACCCATAATCGGGTGCTTGCACGTTATAAATATCTGCGATGGTCGCCCCGACTGCACTAAATGAGCGAATCGTCCCGAGTGCTAAGCTTTTTTTAAATTGTTTGGAATGAATGAGTAAAGGCACGTATTCACGGGTATGATCGGTCCCCTTGTGCGTGGGATCATTGCCGTGATCGGCTGTCACGATTAGTAAATCATCGGGCCGCATCTGTGTGATGAAGTGCTGCAGTTGCTGATCAAAGGTTTCTAGCGCGCGGTGATACCCTAACGGATCACGGCGGTGCCCGTACAAGGCATCAAAATCAACGAGATTTAAAAACGCGAGGCCTTCAAAATCACGATCTAAAAAGGCGGTGAAGTTATCCATACCTTCATCGTTTGACGCTTGGCGCTTACTTTCGGTGATGCCTTCTCCGTCATAAATGTCGGCAATTTTACCAAATGCAGCCACCGTGTACCCGGCGGTTTTTAAATGGTCTAACGTCGTTTTTGCAAACGGTTTAAGCGCATAATCGTGACGGTTCGCGGTTCGAACAAATCCTTCTTTGGCAGTTCCTTTAAACGGTCGAGCGATGATGCGGCCTAATTTATAAGGCCCTTCTAAGGTAATCGCCCGGGCTTTTTCACAGGCATCGTACAATTCATTGAGTGGGACCACGTCTTCATGCGCCGCAATTTGCAAGACGCTATCGGCACTCGTATAGACAATGAGATCTCCGGTCTTTACGTGATGGGCGCCGAGTTCTTGAATGATCTCTGTCCCGCTGGCGGCTTTATTACCGACGCATTTGCGGCCCCATAAGTCTTCAAGCTGATTGATAAGGGCATCGGGGAAGCCAGTCTCTGTGAATGTTTGAAAGGGCACATCGATGTATAACCCCATGAGCTCCCAGTGGCCGGTCATCGTATCTTTTCCTGCACTGGTTTCTTGCATTTTCCCGTAGGCACTTTGGGACGCCTTTGCAGGAACTCCGGGAATCTCGGTTAAATGACCCAGTCCGAGTGAGGCGAGTGTTGGAACGTGAATGGATCCTTTCGCGCGGGCCGTATGGGTAAACGTGTGCGTGCCCGTATCGTTAAAGGCCGCGGCATCGGGGGCTTCGCCAATACCGACTGAGTCCATGACAATGAGGAAGGTTCTTTTAAACACACAATCACTCCTTAAATTTGGTGGGATGGTACTGATCGTAAATGTCTTTGAGGCGCGTTTTTGATAGGTGGGTATAAATTTCGGTGGTGGACACATCCGTGTGGCCAAGCATTTCTTGCACGTAGCGTAAATCAATGCCTTGTTCGAGTAAATGCGTCGCAAATGAATGCCTCAGCGTGTGCGGGCTCACCGTTTGCGTAATGCCCGCTCGTAGGGCAAGGTCTTTTAAGACTTTAAAAAATCCGACCCGCGAAATGGGCTGACCGAAGCGGTTTAAAAACACGTACGCACTGGGCGCTTTGCTTAACGTGAGACGTCCGTGTTCTAAATAGTGGACTAGCGCTTCTTTCGCATAGGCAGATATGGGCACAATGCGGCGCTTGCCACCTTTACCTGTGACATCAACCAAGGATTCATTCACGTGCAGTTGATTGGTCGTTAGCCCGCATAGTTCGCTCACCCGAAGCCCCGAGCCATAGAGCAATTCAACCATCGCTTGATTGCGTTGATCAAGCGGTTTCTCGCCGCTGGTTTGGCTGAGTATTGCCTGAATGTCAGCCAGTGATAAAACGTTGGGTAACAGCTGTTTCTGCTTCGGTTTTGCCACACGCGTCATAATGTTTTCATCAATCAACTTTTCTTTCAATAGGTATTGGTGAAATTGATTGATGGAAGAGAGTTTACGGGACAATGTGGATGCTTGGTAATGCTTCTTGCGAAGTGTCATTAGATAATTTTGAACATCTTTCGGGGTGATTTGAGTGACTGCATCCAACAAGCGAACTTCGGTGAGGTAAGTCACATACTGCGTGAGGTCACGCATATACGCTGCTTGCGTATTTAAAGAAAGCCCGGAGGCTGCCTTTAAATCATATTCAAATTCCTTCAGAAGTTGTCTCATCATCCATGCATTCCATCCATACGTCATTCGCAAAGAATAAGCCTTTATCGGTCAATTGTAAGTGGTCATTTTGAATCCGAATCAAGCCATCATCAAGCGTTTTTTTAAGGCCAGGAAATCGTGTCAATGGATGCGTATTAAAGGCGGCTTGAAAGGCGTTCAAATCAATGCCATCCCGCATCCTCAGACCCATCATTAGTGTATCATGAATGGGTTTATATGCGTAATAAATCCGCGTATCTAAGCCCTTTTCAATCATCCCTTCGGTATATTTTTTGACCGAACGAATGTTTTCATAGCGGCGGTGATCGAGGCGACCATGCGCCCCAGCACCAAGGCCAATGTAGCGGTCATTCCGCCAATAAACTTGGTTGTGCAGCGACCGTTTACTCGGGCGTGCAAAGCTCGAGATTTCGTAATGCTCATAGCCCGCGTCTGTGAGTCGTTGGATGATCAACCCATACATGTCAGCGACACTGTCATCATCGGGCAAGGTCAATAATCCGTGTTTAATTTGGTGATGCAACTTCGTATGATCTTCTAAAATGAGGGCATAAATCGAATAATGAGCGGCTTTAATCTCTAAGAATGCATCAAGATCTTTTTCAAACGCCTGCATGGTTTGGGTGGGTAAGCCAAACATAATATCCAAACTGAAATTATCTAACCCGTGGGCAGTTAAATGGCTCAGGGCGGTTAAGACGTCGGCTTGCCGGTGGTCCCGGTTAATTAGCGTTAAGTACGCATCGTTGAATGTTTGAACGCCTAAACTGACGCGCGTCACTCCGTAGAGTTTCATCAGCCGTGCTTTTTCTGCGGTCAAGCTTGATGGATTGGCTTCGACGGTAAATTCTTTCAGTGAAGCCACATCCACGTAGCGGGCAATTTCTTTTAACAGTGCGGCAAAATCAGCGTCGCTGAGTGCCGTCGGTGTTCCACCGCCAATATACACGGTATCAGAGTGTTTAAGCGTTGAGTGAGTGAGGGCCATCTCGTAAAAAAGCGCCTCTAAATAGGCGCGTTTTTTTTCGGGCTTGGCGATTTCTTTCGCAAAGTCACAATAGGTACATAATTTCTCACAAAACGGGATATGAATGTATGTGCCAAACACTAAAGTTTCACCTTCGGATTAAAAAAGAGTAAGACGCCTGCAAAAACACTAAATAAGGCAACGATGATGCCTAATACAAGCCACGTAGACGCGTCTGATATTGGCGCAAGTCCAACGATTAAAATAATCGGAAAGCCAAAAATGATGGCGGTCGATGAGCCAACAACTAGGTCCGTGGCCGCAGGGGTTTTAAATTCGGGGTCAATTTCTCGAATCAAAATAACTCCGGTGGAGGCCGTGCCTGTTAACATGCCAAACATTCCAAGCGTTGCTTCATTTTTATATTCGGGATAAATCCGGCTGGCCATAAACGTCATGTAAAGCGCCGTTGATATCCCCACAAGTAACCCAAGGCTTAATAATAACCACCAATATTCAAGCAAATCCGCTGCGCGAATGGCGACGATAGACGCGACAATCATGATGTCAAAGGTAAACCCACTAATCCGGTTCAGTAAAAAGTTGTTTGGGTACTGACGTGTCATTACTTTGTTTTTCCTTAAAACTAAGAAAATTTTCTTTAATAACAACGCAAATAACATCCCAAAGATGAAGTTAAAGCCCCACAACAAGGGAGCGATTGTATCTGAGCCAAACGCACCGAGTGCGCCCCCGTCTAACCATGTCGTGACACCACGAATGACGCCGTATGTAAAGAAATAGACAAACAGGACAATGATGACTTGGACGGTGAATTTATCGATCGATTCTGCGAGGGGCAGTTCATCAGGCGCACTGTTTAATTGCGGAGAATTAAACGTATCGTTGACTTGGTCCTTGCGCGTGATGAGTCCTTTTTTGGCGAGATAGTTTAGATAAAAGACGCCGAATACGGCGGCCCATAAAAAGCCAAATGAAGCAATCGCAAGCCCAAAGCTGGCCCCGCCCGTGAAGCCGTACGTGTTTTCATAGACTGTGCCGATGTTGAGTGCTTGACCCGGTCCTTGACCAAAGCCCAGCGGGAATAAGATCCCACTACTGCGGAAGAGGTCAGGCAAAAACGTATACGATAGAAAGAGCGTGACTGATAAACCGACAATGCCTTGGACTAAATACGTCGAGACGATCAGTAACCCACTAAATAAACTTTGACCACGCTTTAACTGAAAGCGCGCTTTCTCACTCACTTTTAAGCCAAGCGCAATAAACCCAAGGGCAATCGCGTGATAGGTAATCATCGAGAAATAGCGGTTGAGCGCAAGTATATCATCCTCACTGACAAACTGTGTCAGTACGAGTTCTTTCAGTAAGAGTCCTAAAAACCCAGCAATGACAGCTGTTGGGAGTAACGACTTTTTTAAAAAAGGAATCTTGCGACGCAAGGTGTTACCCAGCAATAAAAGCCCCGCAATGAGACCAAAATAATAAATGGCTTGCCACGATTCTGGACTAGTAAAATCAAACATAATGAGACGCTCCTTGGAGGATTTTAATCATCGACACGTATTTTAAAGCACTGCGCGTATTGTCACTTAATAAATAAAAGGTTCGCATACTTTTTTGATCATAGAGAATAAGGCCATTTTTATGTTGGACGGCGGGATTTACCAGTTGTGGGTCTAAGGTTTCTTGAACCGTTTTACCTACTAGAACAATCGACGATTTGGTCAACGTAATCGAAACTTGGTCCAACTTCTTCTTCGGTTTTAAATCGCGAATTTCGTACAGCGATTCTCCGGCATCATGAAAAATGATGGCATCATCATCCGCCCGTTCAACCAATGCTTTAAATACCGCAATTTGATCATCAAACCATTCGGGTGTTTTCTCAAAATATCGGCCTTTAAAATGCGGCACAAACCGCGCGTAGTCATTGATGGAGACGTCAAAGTCACAGGCCACACATGTCACATGATCCCCGTTTGATACCACGGTTTCGATGCCGTGGCAATGGGGACAGACAACGTATGCAGATTCAATATACAGCGCTTTATTTTTACCAGTGTAAGACATGCCTTCACAGACCTCAAAATCATTGACTGCTAAGCGGCTTTTTATGGTTTGATGGAGTGAATCAACGTCCATTTGGGCAATCTCTTCCACAGTTAAGCGGCTTTTGACAGACCCTTTCATGAAGCCTTTACGGCCATTTTTGGCCCACCTAGGGTGTGACAAGTGTCCGCCTTCAACCGTGTGAAACAAGACGGTGACTTTGGCTTTCTTGACGAGTTTAGCAATGGCAATGCCAATCGGCATTTGGGTGCCTAAAAATGTGGAATTTCCCTCCGGATACAGAGCCACGTGTTGGCCTTCACGAAGGGTTTTTAAAATGGTTTTTGTGCTTTTTAAATCACTCCGAAATTTATTGATCGGAATTGGTGCCACCAAGTAATCCACCAATTTAGAAAGAACGGGTAAATTATAAATCATCGTGGAGGCAACGAAATAAATGGGCCGCTTAAAAGAGAACGATAAAAAAACGGGATCAAGCGCTTGGGTATGGTTTCCCAAAATGAGATACGGCTCGTTCGTCTCTTCGTAACGGTCAAACGTAAAATTGTATTTGAATCGTGCGTACCATTCAAACACTTTTCTAAAAATCGAAAAGGTCACACGATGGCGGAATTTATAACGCATGCCTAACTCCTAAGATGTTTCATAAATTATAGCATGTTTGTTTCAAAATTTGATTAAAATTCAGTTAATCATCCAACGATAGGACACTCAAGAATGCTTCTTGTGGCACGTCGACTTTGCCGACGGTTTTCATCCGTTTTTTCCCAGCTTTTTGTTTTTCTAACAGTTTTCGCTTCCTTGAAATATCGCCTCCATAACATTTGGCGATGACATTTTTGCGGAGTGCTTTAATCGTTGAGCGGGCAATGATTTTTCCGCCAATGGCCGCTTGAATGGGGACTTCAAACATTTGTCTGGGAATCAGTTCTTTGAGTTTATCGGCCATCTTCTTCCCGCGCACGTAGGCAAATTCTCGGTGCACGATGCTCGACAAGGCATCAACGATTTCGGCGTTGATCAAAATGTCCATTTTGACAAGCTGACTGGTCGTATACCGCTCAAACAGATAATCAAACGAAGCGTAGCCTTTAGACGTTGATTTGAGTTTATCAAAAAAGTCATAGACGATTTCTAACAAAGGCAGCTCGTAGGTGATTTCTACCCGGGAATCACTCAAGTAATCCATCTTGATGTAGGTGCCGCGTTTCTTTTGGCACAGCTCCATGACGTTCCCGACATAATCCTTCGGCGTCATTAACGTTGCTTTCATGATGGGCTCTTCAATGTGATCAATTTTTGAAGGGTCTGGCAATAAAGACGGGTTATCAATGACCTGCATCGACCCATCGTGTAAGAATACGTGATACGACACCGAAGGTGCCGTGGCTAAAATACCAAGATTAAATTCACGCTCTAAGCGTTCTTGGACGATTTCTAAATGCAACATGCCTAAAAAACCCACCCGGAATCCAAAGCCTAATGCGCCGGATGTCTCCGGTTCAAATATCAAGGAGGCATCGTTTAAATGGAGTTTTGCTAAAGCGTCTTTGAGCGGTTCATAGTCTTTCGCATCGAGGGGATAAAGCCCACAATACACCATCGGGTTTAGCGGCCGATATCCAGGTAAGGGTTCATGTGTGGGGCGTTGCTTCTCTGTAATTGTATCGCCTACACGGACATCATCAGGATCTTTAATGTTGGCGACGACATACCCAACATCCCCTGGAATTAACATCTCTTTTGGTTTTGCTGTTGGCGTATTGACTCCCACCTCAATGACGTCATAGGTGGCGCCAGATGCGACCATTTGGATTTTATCGCCTTTTTTGAGTGTGCCATCGACGATCCGAATGGACGGAATCACTCCCCGGTAGGGGTCATAGTACGAATCAAATATCAAAGCGCGTAAGGATGCTTCAAAATCACCTTGCGGCGGAGGGACTTGCTCGATGATGGCATCTAAAATCAAATCGATGCCAATGCCTTCTTTGGCACTAACAAGCGGCGCATTTGTCGTATCTAGCGCCAGCATGTTTTCAATATCCGCCTTGACGCCTTCAATGTCGGCACTTGGTAAGTCGATCTTATTGATGACTGGGATGATTTCTAAATCATTGTCATACGCTAAATAGACATTGGCTAAGGTTTGCGCTTCAATGCCTTGTGCCGCATCCACGACTAAAATAGCGCCTTCACAGGCGGCCAACGAGCGAGACACCTCATAGGTAAAGTCGACGTGTCCAGGCGTATCAATTAAATGAAAAATGTAGGTGTCATCACCTTTTTGATAGGTCAATTCAACGGCGTTTAACTTAATCGTAATTCCACGTTCACGCTCGATATCCATGGAATCCAACAGTTGGGCTTTCATTTCCCGTTTCGTGACACTTTGGGTCATTTCTAAAAGCCGATCGGCCAACGTTGACTTGCCGTGATCGATGTGCGCAATGATTGAGAAATTGCGAGTCCGTTGCATCCGGTCTTGGATCTGTTTTTTGTCCAAATGAGCACATCCTTTCTAGCCTATTATATCAAATTTGAAGAGACATTTTGGCCTAAAAAAGAGACCCCAAACGAGGTCTCTTTTTCTTGCATTGCATAAGCCATGTTCTGTGCCCTTACGAAAAGGGTGGCAACCATTTATCTGTACAATGTACCTCGGCGTTAAGTTCAATTCCTTACGCCAAGTGCCCCTACCAAAATTTGGGTTTCTAGCTTGCGGGGTTTACCCGTTCCACCTCTTTTATTACTAAAAGAGCTCGTCTCTGTGGCACTTTTAAAGATACTCAAGACTTCAAGAAGCCTCTTTCTCAGCCGTCACCGTTTGCACGGTGCATAGAGTTATGGTTTCCTCTATCACAATCACTACCGGCAATCGCAGCCGGTGCTAGCATGGACTTTCCTAACCATTACTGGCTCGGTTGCCTACAATGCAAGTGGGGTGAATTATTGCTTTGTTTCGGGGCGTTTTTCAGGACGCTCTAAAAGCGCTTTATGCGACAGGTCAATCCGGCCGCGGTCGTCAATCCCGATGACTTTGACTTTTAACGTTTGATTTAACTTCACAACATCTTCGACTTTTTCGACACGCGCATGGGCCAATTTAGAAATATGGCAGAGTCCATCGGTGCCTGGCCACAATTCCACAAAGCATCCGAATTTCTCAATCCGTACAACTTTCCCATCGTAAATTTCTCCGACTTTAGCAACTTTAACAATTTCTTCAATAATAGCCATCGCTTTGTCAATGGGTTCATAGCGCGGATGCATGAAGGTCACTCGGCCGTCTTGTTCAATGTCGATTTTAATGCCATCGCATTTTTCAATAATGTCATTGATTGATTTGCCACCAGGTCCAATCACGTCACGGATTTTGTCGGGTTCAATGAACATCATTTTGACTTTCGGTGCAAATTCGTTGAGTTCTGCACGCGGTGCGTCAATGGCGCTTAACATATTATCTAAGATATGTAAGCGACCGACTTTCGCTTGGGCGAGGGCTTCTTCCAATATCTCTTGCGACAGTCCTTCTATTTTAATATCCATTTGTAAAGCAGTGATGCCTTTGGCGGTCCCTGCGACTTTAAAGTCCATGTCGCCGAGATGATCTTCCAATCCTTGAATGTCAGACAGCACGCGGTGCGTAGTCCCGTCACTAATCAAGCCCATGGCAATGCCAGCAACCGGGGCTTTAAGTGGAACCCCTGCGGCCATTAAACTCATACAACCTGCACAAATCGATGCTTGAGAGGTCGAGCCATTACTCTCTAAAATTTCACTGACGATACGAATCGTATACGGGAATTCTTCTTCGTTTGGTAAGACTTGACGTAGGGCACGTTCACCAAGCGCCCCATGACCAATTTCTCGGCGGCCAGGAGGGCCGTAACGGCCGTTTTCACCGACGCTGTAAGGGGGGAAATTGTAATGCAACATAAACCGTTTATACGTCTCACTCTCGCCGAGGCCATCAATGATTTGATGTTCACGGAGTGCCCCAAGTGTGGTGATCGATAAGGCTTGGGTTTCACCGCGAGTAAATAAAGCAGAGCCGTGCGTCCGGTGTAAAATATCG
>CAJXLP010000010.1 GCA_913056275.1 uncultured Mycoplasmatota bacterium | reverse complement strand
TAAATCGCCATAGAGCATGGTTAAATTGGTGATTTGAATGTCGTCACCGGTAATAAAGATATCCCCAATCACTGGTTTTAATGCAGTGTTCGCGACGGTAATTGAGGGAGCCGTCGTCAATTCAATAAACCCATTCTGTAAATAGATGGGTACTTGAATACTACTATTGCTTAAAAGATCAATTAATTCTTGTTCAGAGGTGGCATACACACCGACCACAGACCCTGATGTTACTAACCCACTTTCGGCCTGAGTTAGCGCCGTAGCAGCGTCTAAAATATCGGTCTCATTACTAATTCCAATCGTTAGAGTACCTTCATACGTCGCATTTTGAAAAACATCCGCCAATGCCACACGGAAGACGATATTTGAAAACTCATCGCCCGCCTCACGCGTCCGGGCGCGCCAGATTTGAGCGTTGTAATTTTCGGTGTCCAGTTGATGGCCTCGAATGGTAATCGGCTGCGTGTCCAGACGTGTGTTGACCGAGACGTCATCGTAATTCAGTGCCACCCCGAGCCCAAATTCTTGCGGACTGAAGGTCGATTGCGCGGATTTGGTCGTCAGTTTGGCTTCATTGCCATTAATCTCATTTAACGGGATATCGCCCACTGCGGACCAGGTCGTTGAAGAGCTCATGCGTTGTTGATAAAATCCATTGGATTTAAACGTTACGGATTCGGTTGTCACTGGATCAGAATTTGCGGTAATCATGGTTGTGGTCGTGCCTACACCATAAAAGTCGGTCCCCGCATCGACATCTGCCCAACGAATGATCGCATCTTGAGAAACCTGTAGTTCCCCGAACCAATTTACGCCGTAGTTGCCGTTGGTCACAAAGGTTTCTTCCGTCAAATCATTATTAAAGCCATCTTCAATCAGTGCACCAATGTACCACGCATTATTATTAAGTGCGACTTTGGCCACACGAAAATCTACTTCAAAGGTAAATGTGTTGTTCGACCCAGTTTGAATCGCACCCTCGGATAATTGCCAGGTTGAGCCTGATCCACCGGTCATTGAAAATGTGTCCGTGGCACCATCCCATGTGACAATAAACGCATCATCCGACCGTATAAAGTTTGGGTAATTGGCCCCATCAATTTCTCGGATGCCTGTGGTCGTGTAACTATCAAAAGCATCGCGCATTTGCGATGCAGGGCGGTCTAGGTTAAACAATTTGAATGTGATGGATGTGACATCACTTAACCCATCAATGTCTTGTAACTCTAAGTGCATCCGGTAAGATTCATAAGGGTCAATTACCGCGGAATCTGTGACTAGCGCTGTGCCCGATAGATTTTGGAGTTCAAACGTATTGACGATGACATCATTATTACTTCCGGCCACATCAATCGTGCCATCAATATCATCACTCTCAGCGCGCAGTGAAATGCCCGTGAGACTTACAATCGTCACGCTAAAAATTAAAAAACCCATTATCACCCATTTAGTCGTTTGCTTCATAGGGTCCTCTCATATGTACTTTAGGTTTAAATTAGACGGTGTTAACTCAAGCGGTGTTAACTCAAGTATTGATTGAATTAATACAATTACTCTGTAAATACTATACGTAAAAAAAGAGCCTATAAAAGGCCCTTTATGGTGTATGTGATGGTTTTTAACATATTTATGTATGCAATATGTGTAAATTGGAAACAATTTAACGGGTTGGATGTTTGGCAGGGCGTCTTCGGATGAATGCTTTGACGCCTTGAGCGATTAATACATGCCCTAAAACGCGCCATCCACACGTTGAAATCTTCACGGTTTTGCCTTTAGCTAAGCGCTTCATGGCGAGTTCATAAGCACTCAAACCGACGATGGGGCCAAGCTTTCGATCCAGCCGTTTAACGCCAAAACGAATGCGCGGTAAGGACATAGATTCAAAGCTCCCCACTTGAATATGATTCACTAAATCCGGGTTGATTACCAACGGTCTAGCGAGTCCAATCATCTCGGCGGATGATTTTTCAATCACCGACTCCATGACCACTTTTGAACGAAAACCTCCCGTGATCACACGGGGCGCTAATATGGTTTGATCCATAGCGGTCAAACTGTCTAAGAAAAACCCTTCCTTATTGGATTGACCCATCATGACCGGCGTTTCATAACTGCCTCCGGAAAGTTCAATGAGATCGATGCCTCTTTCACTCAGTACTCGCATCACTACGTTAGCATCTTCTTTGGAAAAGCCTCCGTCAATAAAATCGTCGATGTTCATTTTAACGCCAATGGGAAACGTGTCTCCCACTGCCTCGCGCATGGCTTCATATACTTCGATTAAAAACCGCATGCGGTTTTTTAAGTCACCGCCATAAGGCGCCTCTCGCTGATTGTGTTTGGGAGATAAAAACTGACTCATCAAATAGCCATGAGCCGCGTGGATTTGAACGCCGGAAAAGCCAGCGTCTTTAACAATCTTCGCACTGGTCGCAAAGCGCTTGACAAGCGCTTTAATTTCTTCGTCAGTTAAGGCTCTGGGCGTTTTAAAGGCCCGTTTCATCGTGCCTTCTAAAGGAATCGCACTCGGTGCGACGGGATCATTCGTAATAAACCTGGGTGCTTGTTTACCAGGATGATTGAGTTGCACCCACAGGGCACTTTCTTTGGTTTGACCGGCCTTTGCCCAGCGCTTTAAAGCGGTCATGTGTCGGTCATCTTCAATGACGACATTGCCCGGTTCACCGAGGGCGGTGGAGTCAATCATCACATTGCCTGTTATGACGATGCCCGTGCCGCCTTCGGCAAATGTTTGATATAACTGCTCATGCAGCGCGTTTGGTGCGTGATCTTTGTGGGCAAACCCTTCGCTCATGGCGGATTTTAAAAGGCGATTGGAAACGGTGACACCACACGGAAGGGTGAGTGGTTTGAGTAGGTGACTGGGTGTATCCATAGGACCCTCAATTCAACGTAATCATCGATTCAAACGTGCCATCGATGCGTCAAGATATACTGCTATTATAGCGCATTCACGCACCCCCATTAAAGGATGGGATTAGAGGTTTATTTACGGCGCATCATCACACGCGTTTCAGACCCCTTTTGATATAGTAAAAGGGGTCACTCAGACCCCGTCATTTTGACACAAATCACAGAAAAAGGATACATCCATGAAACGTTTAGAACTCGGTATTACCACATTCGGAGAAGTCATGAAAGACCCCGTCAGCGGAGAAACTCCAACGTATGATGAGAGGATTAACCGGATTGTCGAAGAAATTGTGCTGGCAGAAACCGTTGGGCTTGATTACTTTGGAATCGGCGAACACCACCGGGAAGACTTTGCGGTATCTTCGCCGCAAATGATTTTAGCGGCGGCGGCTAAACTGACATCAACCATCCGTTTAGGCAGTGCCGTGACCGTCCTTTCCAGTGAAGACCCGGTCCGCATTTACCAACAATTTTCAACCCTCAGTGCCCTAACCGATGGACGGGCTGAAATTATGGCGGGACGGGGATCGTTTATTGAATCCTTTCCCTTGTTCGGCTATGACCTCTCGGATTATGACGCCTTGTATGAAGAAAAACTCGACTTATTAGTGCGCTTAAGAGATGAAGAAATAACGACCCATCAAGGGCCTTTAAGACCGGCTTTTGGGCCGTTAGGGGTGTATCCAAGACCCTCACATAAGTTGCCCATTAGTGTCGCAGTCGGGGGGACACCAGCCTCAGTCAAGCGGGCGGCTCGCCTCAAGTTACCACTCACGTTAGCGATTATTGGCGGTGAACCCTTACGGTTTAAACCGTTTGTAGATTTGTATCACCGGGAGTGGGAACGCTATGGCCACCCAGCGGATGAGGCATTCGTCAGCGTCCATTCCCACGGCTATATTGACTTAGACCACGCACAAGCGATTAAAGATTATTACCCATCCATTGAAGTGGCCATGACGAAAATCGGCAAAGAGCGCGGATGGGGCCCTTATACGAATGCGACGTATGACCATGCGGTGAGCGAAGCGGGCGCACTGTATGTGGGAAACCCCGAATACGTCGCGAAAAAAATTCAAATTTTAAGAGAAGCCTTTGGGCTCGATCGGTTTACCATGCATGTGCCAGTGGGTCCTATGAGTCATGAAAAAGTATTAACAACCATTGAGTTGTTGGGAACGCATGTATCCCCACTGTTGGAATCTCAGTCATCCTAAATCTTTGGAATCTCACATCCATAAAAAGGCCAATAAAAAACGTCGTTCCAACTACGATGAACGAAGTTTTTTTATGCGTGGATAATGGTCTTATCCGCTTAGGATAAACTCCCATGGCCACTATAAAGGTGCATATCAATCAATATCATTGGTTAGAGATTCATGACTTGATCGATTAAGTGATGATTCTAGGCCATAATGATTCAAAAGCAACGATAAAATCAGCGATAAGCCGGATGAATTTTTCGTAATTCATCGTCGTATGGGCGATGTCTAAAGCGTCGTAATATTCCGCTCTTCGTTCCTTGGTTATGACAATGGGTGGATAGCCATATTTCATCAATTCAAAATTAAGTATTAGTTGAGCTGTTCGGCCATTACCGTCAATAAATGGATGGATTTTTACAAATTCGCCATGTAATAAAAAGGCCCTTATAACAGGATGATGGTTTTTCCATTCTCTCTCATATTCTGCAAATAATTTTTGCATATATTCAGACACGCGCACATGGTTCGTTGGCATGTGTGTGGCACCACTAATCGTGGAGTTGAAACTCCTAATATTTATCCATAGTGGGCAGTGTGTCAATGGACGTGTTTTCAATGTGCTGGTGATGACTCTAACGGTAAGTCTATTAGCACTTTCTTAACTGAACCATCCTGATGAAAACACCGGGCAACTCAAGCGCATTCCTTATTTAAATTAGGCGCCGAATCCTTCAGGCAATTCTGTGGAAACGAGTGATGAATGCCACCGAGCTTCGATCCAGCGATCTTCGACCTTTTTCCAGACAATTGTGACAATGACATTGAAGCGGCCGGTCTTTCCACCCACTTCTAGCATTTGGGCAAACTCGACGACGCTCATGCCTGTCTCGCCCCAATTTACCGCATCATACTTCGCGATGAAGGTGTCGGTCTTTGCTTGCATGGCGGTGAGCTGTTTGAAGAGGGTGGTAAACCAGTTCTCCCACTCAGCTCGCGTACGAATAAGCTCACTGCCGCCCTCTGGGTTGATATCGATGATCCCAAAGTCATCGTCACAGCGAGCCGACAAGGTTTTAAAGTCGTGGTCGCGGACCGACGCAAAAAGTTCGGCAGTCTCCGCGGTGAATGGCTGATCGAGCTCAGCAAGCTCTTTTAAGGTGAGAAGTTCGTCAGACGCCGGGGCGGCGGCTCCCATGGCTAAAGCTACACTTAGCGCACTGACACCTGGCATTGAAGAAGCTCCAAAGACCCCAAATCCATGTGATTGGGTTCCAACAAAACGACTGAAGGTGCTGCTAATTATATGGGCAAGCTGTTCAAACCCCCCAAATAGACCAACCCCAGTCAGTCCCATCGCCACGACGACAAGCGCCACAGGAAGTATGCGGACGTGCAAATCCTTTTTCCCATGGGTATTGAATGCCCCCGTAATGAAAAGAGATGCGATGACGATAAAAATCATCATCGGTAAAACAATGAAGATAGATTGCATCCTTAATTCCTCCTAAAATAAATGTAAGTTTTTTGATATTTTAACTGCCCCTGAGAACAGACGTTTTAACCGTTAACCCATAATAATTGGCCATATAAAAACCCAACTTAAAGTGTCAAATATCATCTTGTACGAATTTATAAGTTGGGATAGGGATCAAATTGGTGGAGTTGAGGGGATTTGAACCCCTGTCCAGAATAGGTGCCATTTCACTTTCTACATGCTTAGTGTTTAGTTTGATTTAACAAATCACCAGGCCAAACACGTCCAAGTGAAATGCGAGTCTTATTCAGTTCGTCTAGGCTCTTAAGACGGCAGATTCTAGATATAGTCTACTAAGCTGTCTATGCAAAGCTGGGCCGTAGACTTCCCAGATGCATAGTCGCGCTTATACTTAAGCTGCGAAAGCGGTTTGAGTGTTTCCGGTTATATTTAACCTTGATGTTTGACTGGCATCACCCAGGCATGCTTATCAAACGCTAGCTATCCTGTCGAATCCATGAACAACCCCATACATTGATTATACCAAATTTAGGTGAAAATAAGCATCAGGCCAAAGAAAATTCCAACCACTCCGAGGAGTAAAAAGAAAGTCCACCATGAGCCTTTTTTGTAGCGATTATTTTTCAGTTCATGGGTGTGATTTTCGCGTGACTGTTCAATGGTAAATTTTGCTTGATCATGTGGGTTTCCTTGACCTTGCGGGCCATTTCCAAATACCATACACCCTCCTAATGACGCGCGTTAATTTTTTGCAAGCGGCGGTTTTGATCTTTTTCTTTCAAACTATGCCGTTTATCGTACAATTTTTTCCCCGTTGCGGTGGCAATTTCCAGTTTTGCCAAGCCCTCTTTGAGATAGACCTGTGTGGCAACGATGGTTTTTCGTTCGAGTTGCATGGCATTGTGTAATTTAATGATTTCTTTTTTATGCAGTAAGAGTTTGCGAGTGCGGGTTTCCTCGTGGTTAAACTGATTGCCTTCGGTGTATTTCGCGATATGCATGTTGACGATAAAGGCTTGGCCGTTACGAACGCGCACATAGGCATCCCCAATGGATACTTTGCCGGCGCGAATCGATTTGATTTCTGTGCCTTTTAAGGCAATGCCCGCTTCGAACTTTTCTTCGATGAAGTAATTAAACGTGGCTTTTTTATTCCGGGCGATGACTTTCATTGGGGTCTCCTAAGACAAAATCCAGTTCCCCATCGTAGACGTGAACCTTAACTAATTGTATCACGACTTCATCGCCTAGATGGTAGCTTTGGTCACTTTCTAAGGACTTGAGCGACAAGGTTTCATCGTCAAATTGAAAGAATTCATCTCCGAGTTTTGAGATATGCACGAGCCCCTCGATCGTATTTTCTAAGGTGACATAAAATCCGAACGGAACGACCGAGGTAATGATACCGGTAAACCATGACCCAACTTTTGAGCGCATGGTTTCTGCTTTGTGCATACTCACCACGTCACGCTCAAGCTGTAAGGCTTTGCGCTCTTGGGCTGAGGTGTGCGTGGCGACGTCTTTCATCTGGCTTTCTAAGGTACTGCGTTCCGCCGGCGATGCGTGATTGAATACGAGGCGTTTTAATACTCGGTGGACCATCAAATCCGGGTACCGGCGAATCGGGGAAGTGAAGTGTAAATAATCATCAAACCCTAAGCCATAATGGGGGGTTTGATGATCTTGATACACCGCTTTTTGCATGCTTCTTAATAGCAACATGGTGAGCCCTTTTTCATACGGAGTTTCTCTAAATGCTTGAATCATTTTTTGGATGGTTTGGTGATTTTCAATGTCGCCTTTCACGTCAAAGCCAAGGTGTTTGGCCACTAAGGCAAGTTTTTCTAAGGTGTCTCGCTCGGGGGCATCGTGGACCCGGTAAATGCCTGGTAAATCATGCGTGTTTAAATACATCGCGACCGCTTGGTTGGCTGCCAACATGCATTCTTCAATGAGTTCTTGAGCAACGCCTGTTTTTTGCAGGTGAATGCTGCTGGCTTGGCCAGACTTATCAAACTCAAAGCCCACTTCATCGGTATGAAACTCTAAAGATCCCTTCGTCATCCGGGTCGCCCGCAAGGTTTTCGTGAACTCTAATAACGGATTAAGGGTTTTCAGTAAATGCAGTTCATCTTCAGTGGGTTTTTTGCCTTTGAATAAATCATTCACCCGCGTATAGGTGAGTCTCGCATTCGAATGAATGGTCGATTCATAGAGCGAATAGTCATCCATTTGATGAGCGTGATTAAAATGCATCTCACAAGTGACTGTAAACCGGTCGACGCCCGGTTTGAGTGAACACAAATCATTGGACAGTTTTTCTGGCAACATCGGTAACACCTGAGTGGGTAGATAGACACTCGTACTTCTGCGGTAGGCTTCTTCGTCGATCACCGACTCTGCGTCCACAAAGTGTGCCACGTCGGCAATATGCACATACAGCGTAACGCCTGAGTCATCCTGTTTAAAACTGATGGCATCATCAAAGTCTTTGGCGTCAGCACCGTCAATGGTAAAGGTTTCTAAGGCTTTTAAATCGGTGCGGTAACTTGTCTCTTTAAGTGTTAATTGGTCGGCGGCTTTTAATACGTGCTCTGGATAAATGGGGTCAAAGCCAGCGCTGATGATTTTGGTCATGATATTGAGACCCGGGTCATCTTTCGCGCCAATTTTCTTAGTAACTTGACCGAGTAAATGTAAGGGATCGTACGCTTTAATTTTTACTTCCACCACGTCGTTATGTGTGTACCCATTCAAGGATTTCTTTTGGATATATATCGGTACATTGATGGAGCGATCTTTCGGTTTTAAATAGGGGCGCTTGGTTTTCAGTTTCAAGGTTCCAAGCACGGTTGAATAATGCCGCTTTAACACGTCTAAAACTTTGCCTTCTTGCTTGGGTCCTCTAGAAGGCATCACTTCAACCATTACGTAATCTTTATTCATCCCGTTTAAGGTGTAGCCTTTCGGAATGTAAACATCCGGGTGATCACGGTCATCAGGAATTAAAAAGGCGTACCCTTTGGCTTTTAAATCGAGGTGCCCGGTTAACGTTTGGGCCGGTTTTAAATAGCGGTATCGGTAGTGATCATCGAGTTTAATTTTTCGAGTTTCTTCTAAGTGATTCAGTGTTTTAGCCAGGTCTTTAAATTGAGCAGATCCTTTTAAATTCAGTGCATTAAAAAGGGCGTCAATGGAAAATGATTGGCGGTGTTTTTTTAAGTATGCGAGGACTTTTTCTTGCATGTTTGACTCCTTTCAGTGCGAAAAAAAAGACACTTTGTCAGTGTCTTAGTTGGTCATGGCCCAAATGGATACAAGGATGAATAACACGCTTGTGGCGAGTGTGACTCGCGACAAGATGAGTTCAAACCCGCGTTCTTTCTTGTTGGAAAAAAGGTCGGATTTTTCACCACTGAATGCGTTTGCCGCATTATCTTTTGAGTTTTGAATGACCACCAGTGTCACCAATACAATGGAAACAATGAGTAATAAAATGTTGACGAATCCCATGAAAGCCTCCTAAATCGATGCCAGCAAGTACCCGATATAGACCAGGGCAATGCTCGCTGGGAACAGATAATAGATCCATTTATTCTGCGTCGGTTTTTTGACGAGTGCAACACCCAGTATTATAGTGTTTAACGCCCCTAAAAGCAAGAGCCACGTTAAGTTGGATGCACTTGCTAGATCATTAATCGCTGTTTGAAAGATATCATCGCGTAATACCACGACATCGGTGAGCGCAATAATTAAAAAGTTAAAGGCATTCGATCCCGTAATATTGCCCAAAGCCACCGTGTAATTGCGCAGTCTAAATAAGGCGATGACGGCGGTCAGTTCTGGCAAGCTCGTCGCAACCCCTAGGAAAATGGCTCCCGCAAAGGACTGAGCCAAGCCTAAGCGAAGCGCAATGTCTTCAGTCAACAAGGTGACTAAAATACTTCCCCCCACCACAATGACGCCCCACAGGAATAACCGTAAGAGGATGCCGCGCATGGAAAGTGTTGAATCATCTGTATCCTCGCGGGCCTCGGGGGTATTCAAGTTTTGCAGGGAAAATACATAGAGCCCTATGATGATTAAACTGGACGCGTTAATCGTTAACCCAAGATTTAACGTCCAAGCACTGCTGTCTAATATCCCGAGTGCATCAAGCCCCAAGGGAATCAAGAACGTGAGATACATGACAAAGACAATGAGATTGGGTTTGACCGTGGCTTTTACTTCGTTAAAAAAGACGTGCTTAATAAAGATGAAATCCGCCACCGCAAGAATCAAGATATTAAACAGATTCGATCCTAATACGTTGCCATACGCGAGGGCGCCTTCATTTAAATAGAGCGCACTGGTCAGTGAAGTAATGAGTTCTGGCAAACTGGTAATGGCCGCCAGTAACACCCCGCCTAATAATGCGCCTGATATGGTTGTACGGCGATCGATGACATCGACGTAATACGACAATCTCAACGTCGCAAATACTATGACACCGGCCACCACTAAATATTGAATATAAATCATCATTTCACCCAACGTTTATTGTATCAAATAACATCTGGATGTCCACGCATAACTCATAGATTAATCGCGACGCGATATGTCATAAAAAAACGGCCCGAAGGCCGTTTCCATTTATTTGAGGTTATAAAATGCGGTTTTGCCTAAGTACTTGGCGGTATCGCCTAGATCATCTTCAATGCGTAAGAGCTGATTGTATTTGGCAATCCGGTCAGTGCGTGATAGCGAGCCCGTTTTAATTTGCCCAGCGTTCGTCGCGACGGCAATATCGGCGATGGTTGCATCTTCGGTCTCCCCGCTTCGGTGCGATACCACGGCGGTATAGCCAGCTTGTTTGGCCATTTCAATGGCATCCAAAGTTTCTGTGAGTGACCCAATTTGGTTGACTTTGATGAGGATTGAATTGCCGATTGAGCGTTCAATACCTTCCGCCAATTTTTTCGTGTTGGTGACAAATAAGTCATCCCCCACGAGTTGAACTTTTTTGCCGAGGCGAGCGGTTAAGACTTCCCAGCCATCCCAGTCATTTTCATCGAGGCCATCTTCAATGGAAACAATCGGATACTTCTCAACGAGGTTGGCGTAAAAATCAACCAATGCTTCGGCCGTAAGTTCTTTGCCTTCTCCGGCGAGGTTGTAGACTTTTTTATCTTTGTCATAAAACTCACTGGATGCGACGTCCATGGCGAGTAAGACGTCATCGCCGGCTTTATACCCGGCGTTTTTAATCGCTTCTAAAATGACTTCTAAGGCTTCTTCGTTGGATCCTAAGTTTGGGGCAAACCCGCCTTCATCACCGACTGCTGTGTTGTACCCTTTGCCTTTTAGTACCGCTTTTAAAGCATGGAACACCTCCGCACCTGTACGGAGTGCTTCTTTGAAGGTTTTGGCGCCAACGGGCATGATCATGAATTCTTGAAAGTCGACATTGTTGTCAGCATGCGATCCCCCGTTAATAATGTTCATCATCGGGGTCGGTAAAGTTTTCGCGTTGAACCCACCCAGGTATTGATACAGGGGGAGACCGACATATTCGCTCGCCGCACGAGCGACGGCCATGGAGACGCCTAAAATGGCGTTGGCTCCGAGTTTTGATTTGTTCGGGGTTCCGTCTAAATCAATCATCAATTGATCAATTTCGACTTGACGCGTCACATCATAGCCTAACAGTTCTGGGGCAATGACTTTGTTGACATTTTCGACGGCTTTTTGCACGCCTTTTCCTAAGTAACGATTCTTGTCACCGTCTCTAAGTTCCACGGCTTCGTGTTCACCTGTGGAGGCCCCACTTGGAACAATGGCGCGGCCAAAGGCCCCGCTTTCGGTATAAATCTCAACTTCTACGGTTGGGTTGCCTCTTGAATCGAGGACTTCTCGTGCATAAACATCTGAAATAAATGGCATTTTAAATCTCCTTTATTTTTGAATGAGGGATTTCCCCGTCATTTCTTGGGGGTGTTTGACGTCTAAATAGTCAAGCATCGTCGGGGTTAAATCTCCTAAAATTCCACCGTCTCTTATCTTAACATGTTTGTCAGTGATAATCACAGGGACTAAGTTGGTCGTATGGGCGGTATGCGGTTTGCCGGTTTCAGCAATCATTTTTTCCGCATTGCCGTGATCAGCGGTAACAATGGCAACGCCTCCTAATTCTAATACGGTATCCACAACGCGGCCCATGCACGTATCCACGGTTTCAACGGCTTTAACCGTTGCGTCAATATCACCGGTATGGCCGACCATGTCGGGATTGGCGAAATTTAATATGAGCGTATCTATATCGTCGTTTTTGAGGCTATCAATGACCCGATCGGTCAGCTCAAAGGCGCTCATTTCCGGCTGCATGTCATACGTGGCGACTTTCGGTGAATTCACTAAGATCCGTTTCGCGCCTTTAATCTCTTTATCGACCCCGCCGTCAAAAAAGAAGGTGACGTGTGGGTATTTTTCCGTTTCCGCGGCGCGCAGTTGAGTCAACCCAGCATTCGCAATGACGTCCCCGTACATGTTATCCAAGGTTTGCAGGTCAAAAGCAATGTCACCGACCACATCATAACTGTAATGCATGGTAGACACGAAGAATAAGTCATGGAAGGGTTTTGCTTGCTTGACAATGGATTTGTCAGGCTGCGTGAGGGCCACGGACATTTGAATGGCCCGGTCGGGACGGAAGTTCGTAAAGATTACGGCATCATGATCGGCAATCACACCCGCTTTATCAAGACCAAACGGCACGATAAATTCATCATGGACGCCCGCTTCATAGTTGGCGTGGATGCCTTCGCTTGCGGACGCGTACGTTGGACCGTCAAAGGCCGTCAACAGGTCGTAACTTTGTCCAGTCCGCTCCGATCTTTTATCACGGTCCATCGCGTAATACCGGCCATGCACTGTGGCAATTTTACCGATCTTCTCTTCCGCCATGAAGGCTTCTAGATCCTTGATGTACTCCAAACTGGATTGCGGAGGTACGTCCCGGCCATCTAAGTAAGCATGCACGAACACGTTTTTGACGCCTTCGGCTTTCGCGAGACTTAATAGGGCTTTAAAATGCTTGATGTGTGAATGCACCCCCCCATCACTGAGTAAGCCCATAATGTGCAATTTAGAGTGATTGTTTTTCGCGTGGTGAGCTGCTTTTACATACGCCTCATTGGTCATGAAGCTGCCGTCTTTTATCGCTTGATTAATCCGGGTGAGCGATTGATACACAATCCGGCCTCCGCCAATGTTTAAGTGCCCGACTTCGGAGTTTCCCATTTGTCCGTCTGGGAGGCCAACGGCTAAGCCCGAAGCAGTGAGTGTATTGTGGGGATACGTGTTCATTAACCGGTCATATACCGGTTTATTGGCAAGACTAACGGCGTTTCCAGGACTTTTTTCAGTCAGCCCAAAGCCGTCCATTATGATTAGTGCTACAGGTTTTTTCATGAGTCATCTCCTCGCCTATATTATAGCAATTTTCAAGGCATTATTATAGGGTACACCCATCTAGGTAAGCGTTTACTTATTTTCAACTCACTCGATTATTTGTGACGGGTTTATGTATAATTAGGCTAGGAGGCTTATTATGCAAGCACCGCACTTAAAAAAGCTTTATGACGCGTTAAAAAAAGTCCCCGTGACACCCGTTAATTACGTGATTCCCGATTATTGGAACATGATTGACTATCCGGGAAAAAAAGTCCCAAGTGGCGAGGTGTTAATTGACCCCGTCCCATTTTTTGTCAAACTCTTAGAAGACGTGTATTTGCCCGTTAAAAAAGACGCCACCACCCCGTTATCAAACGGCCTCAAGCCGGTGAAAAACAAAGCCGGTGATTGGCTGAAAAGCGCCGCCATTTATTCCGCGTTAGTCCGCACGACTGCGGCTTGGGATCATGACCGGTCAGGGGAATTAGAAGATGCCAACATTGGAGGATTTAAAGAAACCGGCACTTTGCTGAAAATGCTCGCGCTCTTACCCCGCTTAAAAGCGATGGGCATTAATACCATGTATTTGCTTCCGCTCACTGAGTACTCTTTAAAAGATAAAAAAGGAGAACTGGGAAGCCCTTACGGCATCAAAGACTTATTTAAAATTGATCCGAATTTAAATGACCCATTAATCGCGGATGCTTTAACGCTCGATGACCAATTTGCTTTTTTTGTCGAAGCCTGTCATCTGCTTGAGATGCGTGTAATGATTGATATTATCCCACGGACCAATGCGGTGGATAGTGCATTCATCCAAGATCACCCGGAGTGGTTCTACTGGATTAAAACGTCCGCCTACAAAGACTACTTCCCACCGGCTGTCGCAGGCATTCCGCCGGTGACTCAACCGCGCCCCGCCGATTTTCCTGAGATGTATGCCGCGAAATCTGTGAAAAAACATCTTTCATATTTTAGTGAAAACCCTCAAACGCTTGATTCTAAACGGTGGGAAACGATCAAAGAAGCCGATGACTTAATGGCGGCGATTGAAACCGCGTATGGGTTAAAAATTGCCCCGGCATTTTCCGATCACATCAATGACCCCCAACCACCATGGACCGACATTACCTTTTTTAGATTGTATCTCGATCATCCGAAAGCCGCGCAACCCTATATTCAAAAGGATCAAGCCCCGTATATTTTGTTTGACACGATTAAAGCGAATCTATACCCCGGGGAGATTCCCAATCAACCTTTGTGGGACATGCTGGCCGATATTATTCCCTATTTCCAGCGGACCTTTGGGATTGATGGGGCCCGGATTGACATGGGGCATGCGCTCCCAAAAGCCTTACTCAATCAAATCATTCAAAAAGCCCGGGATGTCGATCCAGATTTTGGGTTTATCGCAGAAGAGCTCAACCCTACCTATGTGGATGAGGCAAAAGACAAAGGCTATAACTTAATTATTTCCAATGGTTTCATGAAACAACCGCGCGTCTTTGCGGGGGACGCAAAAGAATTTTTCTTAGAATCCAAAGACTTAAGCTTACCCGTCTTTGCGGCGGCGGAAACGCATGATACACCGCGTCTAGCTTCTCGGGAGGGCGGCCGGACCCTTTCGAATACGCTCACACTGCTCAACTATTTCATGCCGAACGGGGTCTTCTTTATGAATACCGGCCTTGAAGTCTATGAACCCCAACCGATGAATTTAGGGCTGGATAGTAGCGAAGACGATTTATATCATTTAGATCAGTCGGATCCGTTTTACGGGAAACTCGCTTTATTTGATCGCTATCAACTGCATTATATGCACCCCCAGCGCTTTGATATTTATAATATGCTGTCGTTTTTAAAACCTCTCAAAGCCCATTTTCAAGCGGCGCTGATGCAGGCGAATAAAGTCACCTTCATCGAATCGGATCATCCGTTTTTCGTTGGGTATGTCGTGATGAAGACACTTAAGCCTCTGGATGGCTTAGTCGTCTTAGCCAATCTCAACCCATTTGGTGAGATGTATCAAACAGTGGCGTTACCAGATGCATTCCCCACGCTTCAAAAAACCCCAGACCTCGTTTTTTCCACGCATGAGGGTCCAAGGCCGTTTGATCAACTGAGTGAGCACACGCTTGATTTACACCTAGGCGCCGGTGAAGTGAAGATCATTCGACTACGTCCATAGGGGATTTTTTGAAATTTTAGAATCGTTATTTACATATATATGCAATCTAGGTAAATAGATGGGGTCGCCCCATCTTTTTTTATTATATAGCGGGTAAACCCCGTGCATATACATTCAATTCACAAACGAATTATTGTATAATCCCACTATAGTAAATGTATGTATATTGTGTATTAAATGACTGAAAAGGGGATTTTCATGCATTTTATTTCACTCAATAAACTACTCAAAAAGCCGTTGTATATCCAGATTGCCGATGCCATTATCCAAGCCTATGACAACAATGTCTTAAAAGCGGGCGACTTATTGCCAACAGAAAATGAGTTATGCGAAACATTTCAAGTATCTACCAGCGTCGTCAAAAATGCCTACCAAATTTTGATTGATCAAGGGCTAGTCCGTCGAGAGATGGGACGGGGGACTTTCATTAATCCCATACCTCCATTTAGAATTGATATTCATGATGCGTTTTGGCTGTTTGATCAGCCAAATGTTTTTAAGCGGCGGTTTAATTATTTTGAATCCTCAACGAATGAGCGTGATGTCGGTAAACCAATTGGCCCATTATGGACGGTCCGGGAAGTGTTATATCGCATCCATCACCCTGTGGCATTACGAACCCTACATATGAAACAAGAATTCAAACAAGCATTTCTCGATGAGGGGTGGAATTCTAATGTTCGCTTGAACATTAAACTTAAACAATTTTCTAAAGTCACCTCGACAATGCAAGTATCTAACTTGAAAGACTCTGAAGCAAGTCTACTACGTTTGAATTCTATGGGGCCAACATTTATTCATACGGTCCATTTTTCTGACGATGAGACATTGATCGGGGTATTGGATTCAGTCTATCCTGCCGATCATTTTATTTGGGAGGAATCACTTGAACCTATTACCTTTAATTGAAGCATTCCCGTTAGATCGGCGCTCAAAGATTCCTTTAGATCAGCAACTTTTTAAACACTTTTACCGATTGATTTCAGAAGCGAAAATACCCAGTTCAGCCACCTTACCACCACAGGATGTTCTCGCCGAAACCCTAGAGATTCCGATGCAAACTGTGGAATCTGTGATTGACTCGCTTCGTGCTCACGGATTTTTAAAACAAAAAGACACGGAGTGGCACGTCAATTACGCACCGTTTACCTACGATTTAAATGCGGAGTATTCGGGTATTGCCGATGCGATTACGCATAACGGATTTACCATGTCAATGGTTAAACACAATAGCCGGCTCATCAAAGCGGACAAAGCCATCCGCATCCATCCAGGCTTCAAAGGCATCGGTGACCTCTATGAAATTCGGGTCGACTATTATGCGGATCATCTCGTCTTTGGGATCACCTTGAATTATGTGCCCGCTTTTTTGACGAAAAACCTCGACGACTTTATGGCCAAAAAGGACCGACTCAACGAATTGTACCAGCCACATGTGAATGTTTTACATAAAACATACTCCCATAAGGCCGTGCTTTTTCCGGACTTTGTGAGTGCGGCGTTCAATGTGACACCGGGCCATGCAGGAACACTCATCGAAATGGAATATCATGACGACATAAATCGGCTCATGCATGTGTACCACGGTTATATCACCAGCCGTTACGTCTTGACGCTGAATCATGCACGACCACGGATAGCAGCCAGCTAACCCACCAGTCTCTACGTATTTGTGAATCATTAATTATATGTGATGGATCCACTCATACACTTTGAATCCTATAAAAAACACCTCTTGCTAGATAACTCTAGAATAGAGGTGTTTTTTCATGTGATAAGATTCTGAAGGACTTTGAATACGAATTAATCTCGATCACATAATGACTTTTTTACACGTTAGTTACAGCACAAATTATCGTTTAAGCAGACCGCTTTATAATACGATTGATAATCGATGGATTTAAGATAACTTTAATCAAAACCGATATCCGGGAAATAAGAACTATCACTTTGATAATCGCCAAACCTAGACCCACTCCCCCATCGAACTCCATAATAATATTCTCCAAAGTCTTTTCTGATGCTTATGTGTTCTCTATCCAATAGATCAGTTCGGGTCCAACCATTGTTATTATTACCTTCCGCAAATTCAAATTTATCCCCTCGGATACGATATATGCGTGCTTCTGGGGTCGTTGGATTGAGTAACGTCACAGCCACTCCGTAATAATTACGGGAGCCAATATAAAGATCACTTATATCAAGCGATGTATAGATTTCATCGGAGACACTCACAGCCGTTGCTCTTCTTGACCATGATGAGATTCGATCGCCCCAAGTATCGGTTTCAAAGACCTCCACGCGAAGATGCGATCCAGGGGTGGCTCGAACTAAAACTTCATCTAACCAAAACCCGCTCCTCGCCCAGAACCAAACGCCGTACCGATCTCCGGCTTGGTACCAACCTCCTTGAGGTCCATAATCCCAATTATTTCCCGATTCTGCGTAATCATTGAAGACCACATCAGGCAAAGCGGGCCGGGCCACGGCTCGAGTCACATTTTTGGCTGAAGCGAGAGGTTCCCCACTTTTGGCGTCACTGATTTTTTGGATGGCACTGGTGGAGATTTGCACTTCCATTTGATACCTTTGCGACGCAACCCATCCGTTATATGCGGGGTCTCTATCTGAATATTGGCTCATCGCATTAGTATGGTCAAACCCATCACTGTAATGCCCTTCTCTATCCGAACTACGATTATAAGATGACTGAGCAATCGGACCGGTAAAAATACGATTTTCTAGATACAAACGCATGGTGGTTTTGGTGTTATTCCCATTTAAAGAGGTAGTCATGGATGTAATCGTCGCATTGAATGGGTCATTGTCAGTCGCAAACGTATCCAAATAACGTACGGTGATATCCTCATTGATCACTAAGTTTGACACATCCACAATTTTATTAAATTCAATGTCAATATAACGTTCACCTATGTAAGGAATAGATAAAACACGATTTAACTCCGGCAGGGGATTATTGACGGAGAAAGTTTTAATGGCACTGCGGGTATTGCCGGCGGTATCTTGCATTAAAAGCGTGTACGTATAGGTACCATTTCTCAAAGTTTCCATGTCGACGTTGATGTTTTCATCAACCGCATTACGGCTGACCGATTGGACGACCGGCGCATTTAAAGCACTGCCTGATAAGGTCAAGGTCCAGGCGTCGATGTCATTGGGGTGTTCGGGGCCTGCGGCCGCGTTTAAGACGAAGGTTTGCGTGCCTTGTAACTGACCATCCGGCCCGTCAAGGCCAATCCGCAGGTCAAAAGATTCAAAGCCTTGCCATTTTAAAAAGGGCAGGTTGTTGTTGGCGCTGGCTTCGACATTGTTGATGCCCCAGACGTCTTTAAAGTCAAAATTGTCATAGGTGAGCGCCGTCTGCGCCGCCGCCCCGGTGATGCGTGTAGAACGGTTTGTGACGTCAGACCCCTGTTTAAGGCCGAAGGGGGCGGAGCCTTCTAAATAGAAGTTGTCTTGGAATACCGCGGAGTTATAATCTTCACCTGTTGCCACAAAGGCATCGGGATTTCGAGTTGAAAATGCGGAGGCGATGGTGCCCATAAAAAGGTTTCGCGCAAACGTATCATTCGCACTGGACACGGATGAGGCTAAATTGCCGACGAATCCGCCCACATTGAGTCCAGAATTTAAGCTGAAACTGGCACTGGCGGTGACAGAGCCCGTCATCAAATTATCGGTCATGACGAACTGGTCATTCGATCCAATGGTGGTTCCGCCAATAAATCCACCGACGTTCGTATTACCGCCAATTATGACCGTCCCACGCATGAGGCTTTCTTTCAGTGTGAGTCCATAGCGAGACTGGCCAATTAAGCCGCCAATATTTGAGACACTATTTCCACCCTGCACGGTGGCGCCCATGTCAATTTGACGCAAGAAAGGGCTTTGGGTTTGATTACTTGTTCCATCGAGTTGGCCTACTAAGCCGCCCACGACGTCTTGGCCATCAACGCTCACCGTATCACTGAGTGTGATGGCGTCCATCGTAATGTTTTTGGCTTCACCCACCATCATCCCGGCGGGAGCGTTGGTCCCGGTTTGCGTGATTGAAGAAGCGCTGATCACCATCTGTTCGAAGATGGCGTTTTCGGCGCGTTCAAATAATCCCGCCGGTTCATCACTCACCGTCAGCGCCACCCCAGTAATCTGGTGGCCTTGGCCGTGGTAATGCCCCTGAAAGGCACTGCCGGTAAAGACCGGGCTCGTAAGACTGGATAAATCCAAATCGGTTGTTTGAATGAATGCACTCGTACTATGGACTGGATACAGCCGTTCATAGGGTGTACCCACGCCAAAGACGCCGTACGCCTTGCCGTCATCCATCGCTTTAAAGTCATCATCACTGGTGACGGGGATGCCGCTGTTTTCGACTAAAATGGCCGTTTGGGTATTGAGATTAGCGCGCTCGCTGTAAGGCGCAATCCCAAAGGTGATCTGGCCACTATAGACGGCGTTTTGAAATTCAGGGTGCACCCTTAAATGGATGTATAAATCTTCCATGTTGCCGGTTTCATCGGAGCGCGTAAACCGCGGATGAAAATCTTGCGATTCCCCGCGTAATTGTACGGTCTTTAAATTCAGGTCTCGGACGCCGTCAAAGACATTCCCGCGCAGGGCGAACCCTTGCGCGGTTAAATTCAAATTCGTCGCCGCTTCCGTGTTTAATTGGGCGGGCCCTTTCGGGCTCGTCCAGGTTTCGGCGGCTTTTAACGTATGCACGTACCCGCCATTGGCGATGAAGCGAATGCCTGTATCGCTTGTGGCTTTGATTTGTATGTAGTCATTATCCGTATTATCTAGGTTGTTGACGTTGATTGTCCCAAAGTCAATCGCGGCCCCACTGGGGACCGTGATTTCGCCGTACCACTGCATCCTTAATCGTTCAATGCGGTCGTACGTGCGAATTGGTTCGTCGTTGCTGATGTCATTGAGTTCAACCATCACGAGCCAATCGCCCAACGTATCTTCACGCGCTACTTTTGAGGGCACAAAATCCAGTTGGACCGCTGCTTCTGTGTGCGCATCGCCTGAGGATTCTCCCGGCGTCACCGCACTCGATGTAAGAAGCTCCCATGAGGTGAGCGCCCCATTGGAGACATGCGTGAATGTTGCGGCACTCGATGCGTTAAAGTCAATCGTCGCCACAAACGCATCGCGGCCGGTCTCAGTAATCGCTTGGAAGGCTTGTTCGATTTCGGCGTTGGTCATCCCGTCATGATTCGGGGCGTAAAACATCTTCACGGTGATGGAGGCCGCCGTATTCAACCCGTTCGGCCGGGCCACGTCAAACGCAAGCCGGTAATCCACTTGCGGGGTGATCGCCCCGCCGCTTTGGACCGCGGTGCCGGTCAAGTTTTTGGTCAGCGCTAAATGGCCGCCTTCCGACGCCCCGCCGGTGCTTTCAAAGGTGATCGGTTCGGTGAACCCTTCACTGGTGAATTTCCCAGGCACTGTATTGCCTTCTTCACCGGCTAAATTTGGCATGCTGAAAAGACTCAACACAAATAGGCTGGTGAGGGTGAAAAAGAGAAATATGTAAAGTTTGAAAAGCTGATTACGCATAGACACTCTCTTTATTCCGTGATGACTCGATTCGATATGCCGACGATGACATCCCCGATGTAGTCTGCGTCGTAAAATAAGTTCGAAAGTTCAATGAAAAAGTAGTAGGTTCTGGATTGACCCGCTTCCAGCGTGGCCTGATCGGATTCAATGGTTTTAAACGTGAATGTGTCATCCAAAAGCACCAACGATCCCGATGAATAGGCGTTGGTGGTATCCACACCTAAGCGGAATTTTTGTTCGGTGGTTGCATCAAAAAGCTCAGAAGTGATGGATGCGCCTGTATAATTTTTATTCGGTTGGCTGGTTGTGATCTCTCCTGATCCCACTACTCCAGCGCCAGTCGCCGTCCAGAAGGCTTCAGTTTTAACCGTTCGGTTGTGATCACTATTCGCAATAAAAGTAATCCCCGATAGCGACACCACTTCTTCATCGGAAAACTGTACTCCTGGGGATAAATCAAGCCACGTCAGTGACGACCCACTGGGCACATTGACCTCCCCATAAAAGGCCATATTATATCGGTCTGACACTTGAATAGACGTCCCCGTGGCAACGGGGCTGAAGTCAGATTGGAGGGCTGCAACGGTGGTATTACCGTTGTTGATTTGCTCGGCGGCGACGAAATTTTCAATGATCCGTGCATCTTCAATGCGAGCGCCAAAGCGCCACTGAGACTGCACGGCTTCCCGGGCTACTTTACTGATTTTAAATTCCACTTCAAAGCGGAACCGGTCACCCGGAATGGCCGTGCCTGAAATAGCCGGGACAGTTGAATTGATTATTTCCCACGAAATATCACTTGAGACCGCGCTCTGTGAAACTACATGAAATCCAGCATCTGGCGCATCGGCCGACGCACCCGTGGAGATGCCAGCGGCTGAATTGACAGCGGCACTGGTCGCTGTATTTTCCCATCGCATGATAAACGATGTTCCGTCAATGGTTGTGGTTGTGATGGCATCAAACGCCGACCCGAGCGCACTTAAAGACGTCGGTTGAGGGTCGACGTAATACATGATGAGGTCCAGTTTTTTGAGATCAGAAAGTCCATCGATGTCTTCGATTTCTAGTGCCACCGAATAGGTTTGGTTTGGCGTCAAGGTAGCCCCGTTTGTATCGGGACCTTCGAATGAAATGAAGGTGGGCGCGTTGTTGTAACCCACTACATCAAACGTACCATCTTGGCCGTCTGATTGGGCCGTCACATTTTCATGGGTGAGGCCTGTGATGATGCCATATGTCAAGATGAACAGTCCAACGAAAAAACTCATGACAATCCGTAAATTTCTCATTGTCCGCCTCCGTCGACTAAAGATAAATCCTCGACATTATTGCTGACTAAGAAGATGACTTCGCCGTTATATGTCGCGTTTTGAAAATCTTTTGAAATCGCTAAGAATACCGCATAACTACGTTGAACCCCTGATTCAGCGGTGGCAGGTAGACCGTTATCTAAGTCAACGCCTTCGACATTAACGGTTTCGGCGTTTGGGCTCCCCCCTGTTAATGCGTGGGTGCCATCCGAGTCATTAAATCTCAGTCCGAAAGCTTGGGGCGTGGTACTTGTGGCCACCGCCGGATCAGTCACAAGCGTAGCATCACCCACATCGATGGCCGTATTGGTGGCTTGCCAGAGCGTACTTGAACTGATTTCGGTGTCGAAATTTCCGTTCGATAAGAAGGTGATCGAACCCGTCGTGGCTTGATTCTCAGCAAAGTCAGAGCCAGGTTTAATTGCTCCCCAATCCAGGGTGATTCCATCGGGGAGTTCTACTTCGCCGTAAAAGGCCATGTTGAAACTGGCGGGCGTCGCATTGATAGGATCCGTATCGCTCATGCCGATTTCTGCGAAAAGGTTTGATTCCGTGATACCCGTGGCCGTCAGAGAATCAATGACGTTGATTCCAATGTGCCATTCTTGGTCGTTGCTTTGACGGGCCACCTTAGAAACCATAAATGTGACTTCAAAGGTCATGCTTTCAGACGTGACATTCAGCGCTGGCACGGTGGAATTAATCACTTCCCAGCTCACAGACGCTTGCGTGTTATGGACAAAAAATTGGTTGTTGTGGACGTTGCGCTGCCATTTAATCACAGCGCCGGTTCCTGAATCTGGGGTGCCCTCAACAGAGGCCATGACCGCACCATTGGTCATGCCTGACCCTGAGACGTTATAAAAAATCCGCAATTCGACACTTTCGATGTCTTGATACGTATCGCGATCATGCAAGGTGAATTCGGCCGTGTATTCTTGCTGCGGAATGATGTATTCGTAGGATTCGATGGCGCGTGCCACAGCTACATCGGTTGTGACACTAACGGGAGATGTAGTCTCGTCCACCACTTCAATGATGTTTCCAACACGAGTTCGATCTTCTAAGGTGAACTTTGTGAGACTCACTGGATTGTTATAGCCCGATGATTGAAATTCACCATCCACCGTATCATCATCGGGGGTGCTTGCGTAAACCACTTGGTCCGCGAGCAGTGAATGCATTATTAAAGATACCCCTATGACAAGGCTGATAATGACGAGTATGTATTTGAAGAATCGTGAATCATTCATGAATTGTTGCATATGCTCTCCTTATCATGGCCTTAATCATCAATACCGATATCTGGCATCCAATAACTATTACCCCACCAATCGTATTGCCGAGGATTTGCTCGTGAAAAAGTCCTTGCATAGTAATAGTATGAACCAACTCTTTCCCCGGTGAAGTACAAATTATGGTCATTCGATGTTTGTGAGACACTCGAAAATGAGGTCGCATTGAGTTTTACACCATTTGCGGCATAGACACCAAAGAAGTACATCGGGCCTCTTGAGAACCAGCGATTAATAGGAATTCTTAGATATTCACCTGGGATCACATCGTAACATCTTGTGCGATTCAGTGTCCTTACAAATTGGCCATTGGATTGAAGTTCAAAAATGCCACCTCTCACACATCCCACTTCTGAGGTTTCATGGGCCTTCACAACGATATCGCGAATGTATTGAGATGAACGAGGGTACCGAACCCAAAAGGCATAACCAACCCAATAATTATTAAAATTATAAGCGCCTCCAGCGTCTTCAGACAATCCACCGTTAATGTAATCAAAGATGCGTATGTCTGGGGGCGGTGGACTCGCAAGTGTGACGGTTGTACGTGTAACGTTCAGCGGTGTGTCATTTTTGAAGTCTAGAATTTTTTGAATGCCTGTGCCACTGACGATGACGTCAACATCATCGGTGCCACCTGCACCCATTAATGGATTTGCAAAATTAATATAGAGTCGTGTTCTCGACCCTAAATTTTGCGGGTGAAAGGAACTAATGGTTTGAGGGGCTCCATCCATCTCGACTATCAATTCATCGTTCAAGGCTATGTCATCGGCAATTGTCACTAATTTATTAAACTCAACGATGACTTGAGAATCCCCCACTTCAGGTGCCCGTAAAAAGTTGTTAAGATTCGGCAGGGGATTATTGACGGAGAAGGATTTAATGGCACTGCGGGTATTGCCGGCGGTATCTTGCATTAAAAGCGTGTAGGTATAGGTGCCATTTTTCAAAGTTTCCATGTCGACGTTGATGTTTTCATCGACCGCATTGCGACTCACCGATTGGACGACCGGCGCATTTAAAGCACTGCCTGATAAGGTCAAGGTCCAAGCGTCGATTTCATTGGGGTGTTCGGGGCCTGCGGCCGCGTTTAAGACGAAGGTTTGCGTGCCTTGTAACTGACCATCCGGCCCGTCAAGGCCAATCCGCAGGTCAAAAGATTCAAAGCCTTGCCATTTTAAAAAGGGCAGGTTGTTGTTGGCGCTGGCTTCGACATTGTTGATGCCCCAGACGTCTTTAAAGTCAAAATTGTCATAGGTGAGCGCCGTCTGCGCCGCCGCCCCGGTGATGCGTGTAGAACGGTTTGTGACGTCAGACCCCTGTTTAAGGCCGAAGGGGGCGGAGCCTTCTAAATAGAAGTTGTCTTGGAATACCGCGGAGTTATAATCTTCACCTGTTGCCACAAAGGCATCGGGATTTCGAGTTGAAAATGCGGAGGCGATGGTGCCCATAAAAAGGTTTCGCGCAAACGTATCATTCGCACTGGACACGGATGAGGCTAAATTGCCGACGAATCCGCCCACATTGAGTCCAGAATTTAAGCTGAAACTGGCACTGGCGGTGACAGAGCCCGTCATCAAATTATCGGTCATGACGAACTGGTCATTCGATCCAATGGTGGTTCCGCCAATAAATCCACCGACGTTCGTATTACCGCCAATTATGACCGTCCCACGCATGAGGCTTTCTTTCAGTGTGAGTCCATAGCGAGACTGGCCAATTAAGCCGCCAATATTTGAGACACTATTTCCACCCTGCACGGTGGCGCCCATGTCAATTTGACGCAAGAAAGGGCTTTGGGTTTGATTACTTGTTCCATCGAGTTGGCCTACTAAGCCGCCCACGACGTCTTGGCCATCAACGCTCACCGTATCACTGAGTGTGATGGCGTCCATCGTAATGTTTTTGGCTTCACCCACCATCATCCCGGCGGGAGCGTTGGTCCCGGTTTGCGTGATTGAAGAAGCGCTGATCACCATCTGTTCGAAGATGGCGTTTTCGGCGCGTTCAAATAATCCCGCCGGTTCATCACTCACCGTCAGCGCCACCCCAGTAATCTGGTGGCCTTGGCCGTGGTAATGCCCCTGAAAGGCACTGCCGGTAAAGACCGGGCTCGTAAGACTGGATAAATCCAAATCGGTTGTTTGAATGAATGCACTCGTACTATGGACTGGATACAGCCGTTCATAGGGTGTACCCACGCCAAAGACGCCGTACGCCTTGCCGTCATCCATCGCTTTAAAGTCATCATCACTGGTGACGGGGATGCCGCTGTTTTCGACTAAAATGGCCGTTTGGGTATTGAGATTAGCGCGCTCGCTGTAAGGCGCAATCCCAAAGGTGATCTGGCCACTATAGACGGCGTTTTGAAATTCAGGGTGCACCCTTAAATGGATGTATAAATCTTCCATGTTGCCGGTTTCATCGGAGCGCGTAAACCGCGGATGAAAATCTTGCGATTCCCCGCGTAATTGTACGGTCTTTAAATTCAGGTCTCGGACGCCGTCAAAGACATTCCCGCGCAGGGCGAACCCTTGCGCGGTTAAATTCAAATTCGTCGCCGCTTCCGTGTTTAATTGGGCGGGCCCTTTCGGGCTCGTCCAGGTTTCGGCGGCTTTTAACGTATGCACGTACCCGCCATTGGCGATGAAGCGAATGCCTGTATCGCTTGTGGCTTTGATTTGTATGTAGTCATTATCCGTATTATCTAGGTTGTTGACGTTGATTGTCCCAAAGTCAATCGCGGCCCCACTGGGGACCGTGATTTCGCCGTACCACTGCATCCTTAATCGTTCAATGCGGTCGTACGTGCGAATTGGTTCGTCGTTGCTGATGTCATTGAGTTCAACCATCACGAGCCAATCGCCCAACGTATCTTCACGCGCTACTTTTGAGGGCACAAAATCCAGTTGGACCGCTGCTTCTGTGTGCGCATCGCCTGAGGATTCTCCCGGCGTCACCGCACTCGATGTAAGAAGCTCCCATGAGGTGAGCGCCCCATTGGAGACATGCGTGAATGTTGCGGCACTCGATGCGTTAAAGTCAATCGTCGCCACAAACGCATCGCGGCCGGTCTCAGTAATCGCTTGGAAGGCTTGTTCGATTTCGGCGTTGGTCATCCCGTCATGATTCGGGGCGTAAAACATCTTCACGGTGATGGAGGCCGCCGTATTCAACCCGTTCGGCCGGGCCACGTCAAACGCAAGCCGGTAATCCACTTGCGGGGTGATCGCCCCGCCGCTTTGGACCGCGGTGCCGGTCAAGTTTTTGGTCAGCGCTAAATGGCCGCCTTCCGACGCCCCGCCGGTGCTTTCAAAGGTGATCGGTTCGGTGAACCCTTCACTGGTGAATTTCCCGGGCACTGTATTGCCTTCTTCACCGGCTAAATTTGGCATGCTGAAAAAGCTCAGTACAAATAGGCTAGTGAGGATGAAACCAATTACAAAATTTTTATATGAACTGAAACGATGCACCGTTATTTCCTCCATCAACACCATAGGTCAAATAATTTTAAGTCTATAATATAAAGATACAAGTGTTGAATAAATCACATATAAAGTTTATCATAAAAAAGCATTTGTTTAATCATTTACGAAACGCTTTTATTGTAATATGATATAAGAGATTAATGCAAAACATTTATATATAT
>CAJXLP010000009.1 GCA_913056275.1 uncultured Mycoplasmatota bacterium | reverse complement strand
ACCGGATGCAAAATTTCCCATCCGCAGGCACTGACACTTTTGATATCTACGACGATGGGGTGCAGACTGTGAGTGACGGGGACCGTGTCACGCTAAATGTGGCCTTGCCGCGCGCGGCCTCTTACACCATTGAAGTGACTTATCTAGATGTCACGAATTTTATTATGCCCTCTGAAATTGGCGTGCAGATTAACGGTGAAACCCCGTTTACGGAAAGTGAAAACATGAAACTTGCGGCCGATTGGGCGTATACCACGACAGAGTTTCCGCGTGATCGATATGACAATGAAGTGTTGCCACGGTCAGTCAAAATCGACCAAGTGAAAACCACGCGCTTGTTTGATACGACAGGACTCAATCAAATGGCCTTACTGTTTCCCTTTAATGCGGGTGAGAACACGATTGATATTCAATTAAACAGTGGGCAATTTGACCTGATTGACGTGCGGTTAGTCCCCGCTGAAACCCTCGTTCCATATGAAGAGACTCTATCACGTGATGCCACACGTGCAAACACGACCATTGCCAAAAGTGCGACAGAGATGATCAGACGGAATAATCCAAGCATCCGTCTGACGTCCAATAACGACCCATCGGCAGAGCGTTATGCAATTGATGCGTTACTGCTGAATGCCATAGAAGGCGGCAGTTTCCGCTTAGGCAATGATACGATCGTCTATGACATTGACGTACCGGAAAGTGGCTACTACCATCTAGGCGTCAAATACCGGCAAGATTACTTGATGCAAATGCCAGCCTTTAGAGAGCTTCGAATCAACGGAGAAATCCCCTTTGAAGAAGCGAGACTCTTACAATTTCACAGCACCTCTTCATACACCAATCTTCTCTTCGGAGACCCGGACCCTTACCTCTTCTATTTAGAAGCAGGCACGCATGAAATTAGTTTACGGGCGGTCATGGAACCGTACCGGGATGTCTATCACACCTTGACCGATATGATGCAAGAAATTAGTGATTTAAGTTTAGAAGTGAAAAAACTTACCGGGAATACCCAAGACCGGTACCGGACCTGGGACATTGAGCGCTTCATCCCCGATACGGAAGACCGCTTAACGCGTTGGATCGACACACTCGATGCGATTAATGCGCACCTATCCGGATTTTCTTATCAAGATAACCCAGGGGCGTTAACCAATTTAAATATTGCCAGCGAACGTTTAGGCACATTACGGGATGACGTCAATTCGATTCCTTCTGAGATGTTACTCTTGGCAGATGGGAATACATCCGCCTCCCAAATGATCGGCGCCTCCATTCAAAGTTTCTTAGAAAATGGCTTAGACTTACAAACGATTTATCTCGCGGGAGACGAGCGTTTACCCCGCGAAAATGCGACCATCTTTGGCCGCGCTTGGGTGGGAACTTATCGCTTCTTTGAAAGTTTTGGCTCCCAAGAATACCAAGTCGGAGACGTCGATGACGGCGTCTTAGAAGTTTGGATCAACCACCCTCGCCAATACATCGAAATCATCCAAGAAATGGTTGACCGTGACTTCACGGCAGACACTGGCATCGAGGTGCAAATTGCCTTAATGCCCGATGAAAACAAACTCATCCTCGCCAATGCGGCGGGCAATGCGCCCGATGTGGCGGTCGGTGTGAACCACTGGATCCCCTATGAGCTAGCGATTCGTGGGGCCAGTATGGACCTTCGCCAGTTTTCTGGCTACGAAGAAACCGTCGACTTATTTAACCCGGGTGTGATGGTGCCGTATGCCTTTGAAGACGGTGTGTTTGGCCTCCCTGAAACCCAAAACTTCTGGGTCACGTATTACCGCGAAGATATCATGAATTCCTTAGATATTCCGGTCCCAGAAACGTGGGAAGACGTGATCGAAATTCTCCCAGAAATGCAGCGCTTTGACATGAACTACTATCAACCATTGGCCTTTTTTAAAGGCTTTAAACCCTTTGTCTCAACGATGCCTTTCATTTACCAATTTGGCGGGCAACTGTACAGCGAAGACGGCATGAGCACCGTGATCAACGAAGAAAACTCCATTGAAGGCATCACCTTAATGAGTGAACTCTTTACCGTCTATAATCTCCCCAAAGAAGTCCCCAACTTTTATCAACACTTCCGCTATGGAACGATGCCGATTGGCATCAGTGATTTATCGACGTATTTACAACTTTCCATCGCCGCTCCAGAAATCGCAGGGAAATGGAACATTGCCGCGCACCCTGGGAAAATGAACGCCGAGGGAGAGATTGAACGCTGGGCCGCTTCCGGTGCCCAATCCTCCATGATTATGCAATCAACGGATATGCCGGATGAATCGTGGGAGTTTTTATCCTGGTGGATGAGCACGTCCGTGCAAACGGATTTTGCCATTCAGTTGCAAACCACCTACGGGACCGAGTATTTATGGAATACGGCCAATTTAGAAGCCTTCCAAAATCTCCCATTGCCGAAAGAACACATCGATACAATCATGAGTCAGTGGGACTACGCACTTGAAGCTTCACGCGTCCCGGGCGCTTACATGGTGGAGCGGGAAATCTCAAACGCCTGGAATAAAATCGTCTTTGACGATGCCAACCCCCGCATCACCTTAGATAACGCAGTGAAAATCGCAAACCGAGAGATCCGCTATAAAATGGAAGAATTTGACTACGTCATTGACGGCGTCATCGTTCGTCCGTATAAAGTCCCAACCATTCAAAACATCGAAGACTGGCTGACGGAGCATGAAGAATGAACGCGATACGAAAATACAGCGGCTTTAACAAACTCATCGATATGCTTGATAACGTCCAGCGGAAAATGAATCACCCAGCGTGGTTCTTTACGCCGTATGTGACACTTTTTGTGGTATTTATCATTATCCCAGTCATCATTGCGGCTGGGTTATCGTTTACTTACTTTAATACCATCGAAACACCCGAATTTGTGGGCTTGAGCAACTACATCGAACTATTGACGCGTGATGAAGTCTTCATGCAAAACGTTTTACCAAATACGATTCGCTTTGCCTTTATCGTCGGGCCCATTGGCTACTTTTTAAGCTTCATCTTAGCGTGGATGCTGGCGCAGATTCCACACCGGCCAAGAACGATCCTGGCAATTGTCTTATATTCCCCGTCAATGACCGCAGGGATTGCCATGACGGTGGTCTGGACGGTGTTATTTTCTGGCGATGCGACCGGGTATTTAAATGCTTGGATGATGAACTTCGGGCTGATTACAGAACCTGTGCAATTTTTAACGAGTCCAGACTTTTTGATGAATATTATGATCGTAGTCAGTTTATGGAGCTCGATGGGCGTGGGCTTTTTAGCCATGCTTGCGGGCATTTTAAACGTCGACCGGACGCTGTATGAAGCGGCCGTCATGGACGGCATGAAAAACCGTTGGCAAGAAATCTTTTACATCACGATTCCCTCGATGAAACCGCAGATGTTATTTGGCGCGGTCATGGCCGTGGTCGCCACCTTTCAAGTGGGCGCCATCGGGGTCCAACTCTCCGGGTCTAATCCGACCCCACAGTACGCCGGGCAACTGATGGTCAATCACATTGAAGACTTTGGCTTCATCCGCTTTTTGATGGGCTACGCATCCGCCGTATCTGTCATCTTACTGATCATGATTTATGGCATCTCCAAAGTGACGTGGGGACTGCTCGGGGAGCGTGATTAAGATGGCCAAATATCAAGCCATGAAAGTCGACCCTAAAGGGTTCAGCAAAGACCAGATGAAGTTTTACGTCATCTTAATTCCTATGGCCATTTTTGTGGCCTTGCCGATTCTTTTTATCATCTCCCATGCGTTCAAACCCATGAACGAACTGTTTGCCTACCCGCCGCGCTTTTTCGTGCGGACACCGACCTTTGAAAACTTCCGTGATCTCGTGCAACTGGCGAGTCAATCGGGGATTCCCTTTAGTAAATACCTCTATAACTCATTGATCGTTACTGGGCTCGGCGTCTTTTTAAGCGTCTTTGTGACGAGTCTCGGGGCGTATAGTCTTTCCAAACTGAAATTCAAAGGAAAAAAACTCCTCTTTGAAATCAATACACTCGCCTTAATGTTTGTGCCAATTGCGGTGACGATTCCTAGATATTTAACAATTGAGCGACTGGGACTCATCGATACGTTTTGGGTCTTAATACTTCCGTTAATTGCCATGCCGGTCGGCTTATTTTTAGTCAAACAATTTATCGATCAAACGCCCAATGAACTGATTGAGTCCGCGAAGATTGACGGCGCCTCAGAAATGCAAATCTTTACGAAAATCATCATTCCCATTATTGCCCCAGCCCTCGCGACCGTCGGAATTCTTTCCTTTCAGTTGCTGTGGAATGATGTCATCGGCCCGAACCTCTTCATCGACGATGAATCGATGCGGACGCTCGCCTTTTACTTTCAAACCCTCGCCGCACTTGCGACCAATCAAGCGGGCGCAGGGGGTGCCAACATGATCGCTGGACAAGGCATCATGGCCGCCGCCTCGCTCATTATGTTTGTCCCTAATATCATTATTTTCATTTTCTTACAAGGTAAAGTCATGAATACCATGGCCCACTCAGGCATTAAGTCATGATCAAGTTGTTTAGCCTCTTTTTAGCCTTGCAGTCGGTCTTTATTGGCGTCATTGCCAGTTCACCGATTGAAACTGGGGTGCGCTATCAAACCTTCACGTTAAATGACGGACGCTTTGTCCGCACACAAACGGCCTACACACCCTTATCATCCGTGTCAGACATTTACGGCGTCTCTTTGGATACACCCAACGACATCGTCTTAGATGATGCGGGAAATATCTATATCGCCTCGACCAACGAAGCGTCTGGGTCTGGGAAAATCATTCGCTTTAATTTAGACAATGAAACCGTCGATGTCATCGGCCAAGACTTTTTAGTCAACCCAACCGGGGTGTACGTGCGAGACGGCCAAATTTATGTGGCTGACCGCGGCACGGGACTGGGCTATCAACTAAACCCAGACGGAGCGATTGCAGTCACGTATACGAAACCCGATTCCCCGCTTTTTGGTGATGATTCGTTTCAACCACGGAAAATCATCGCCGATGCGAGAGGCAACGTCTATATTTTAAACAACGGGTCTCGAGGGCTCGCCCAATTTACCAACGACAACGTCTTTTTAGGCTACTTCGGGACCAACCAAGTTGACGCCTCACTGCGCACCGTATTGCAGTACTTCTTCTTCACGGATGAACAACGCGCCAACTTGTTTTCACTCACCCCGCCGGAAGTCTCCAACATGGCTTTGGACGAAAGAGGTTTAATTCATACGGTCTCTTTAGGGGTCGAAAACGTCGGGGTTAAACGCCTGAACATTAACGGTGATAATCTGTTAGGCCCCGTAGAAAACCGGGACAACTTACTCGATATTTATGTCGGTCCCATCGGAAACATTTATACGATTTCGGGAGACGGCTTCATCTACGAATACGACCGTGAAGGCAATTTGCTTTTTGCCTTTGGCGGGCAAGACGAGTCCAACCAGATTCAAGGCCTTTTTAACGTCCCAAGCAGCATTGCTGTGGATGACTCTTACACGATTTATGCGCTCGATCAAGCTGAAGGGGAACTCAACATTTACTTACCCACGGCCTTCTCAGATCTTGTGCATGAAGCGTTATCGCTCTATCAGGCAGGGCAATACGCCGCCTCAGAAGGCCCTTGGCTGGAAGTCCTCAAACAAAACGATTTGTTTGACCTGGCCCACATCGGGTTAGGGAACGCGTACTTTTCGCTTGGCCGCTACGAGGAAGCATTAGAAGAGTTTGACATTGCGCGTTACCAAAGCGGTTACAGCGATGCTTTTTGGGAAGTTCGTAACGCCTTTTTACTGGAAAACGTCGGCACTTACGTCGCACTATTCTTTATTCTGTTGATTATTTATGTGGTGAACTTACGCCTTAAATTCATGCGCTACGTAACGACACCCATTCAACAAGGGATTGGCTGGGTGCGGAAAAAATCGCGAACCTTGGATGAACTGCTCTATGTGTTCAGATATTTAAAAAATCCCGCCGATGCGACGTATGAAATCAAACGTAAAGAGCGCGTCTCTGTATTAAGTGCGACGCTACTCTTACTCATCTATTTCGGCTTTTATGTCTTTTACATTTATCAACTCGGGTTTTTGTTTAACCCACGAGATATAAGCGAAATCAATTTACTGGAAGAAATACTCCGCATCTTTTTACCGCTCATCTTATTTGTCTTATCTAACTACCTGATTGGCTCGATCAGAGAAGGGGAAGGCCGATTAAAAGACGTCTACATTACGACCATCTTTTCTGTGACGCCTTACTTTATCGTGTTACCGGTACTCGCGATCATTTCGCAAGGCCTCACCTTTAACGAAGCCTTCTTGATTCAATTCGTGCAATTTGTGGCACTCTTTGTGACGGTCATCTACTTCTTCTTCATGGTCAAAGAAACCCATTATTATTCGATGAAAGAGACGCTGGTATCACTCTTGATTAGTTTCTTTACGATGCTCATCCTCTTACTCGGCGCCTTCATCATCTATATCCTCATGGCCGAACTCGTCACATTGATTACCGATATTGCACTGGAGGTGTTCTACCGTGTTTAACCTCGCGAAAAAAGCATTCATCCTTCTGGTTCTCGGGAGTGCGCCGTTTGTATATGCGTTTTCCACAGAAGAGCCTGCGACGACCGCAGAGCTTCCTGAGTATTTAGAAGAACGCAAACTCTCCAGTTCTCAGTACACCCAAGTCGATGACCTTCGGGACGTGCCAGAGGCATCGTATATGACGATTCATGACACCGACGAAGTAATCAGTGAAAACGATCGACTGGCGCTTTACTATAACCAGTCAGCGACCACCTTTAAAGTGCTCAATAAAACGACCAATTATGTGTTTGCCTCTCACATCGAAGACCCTGAGGCTGGAACCTTTAACGGCCTTTTAAGCAGTGCGGTCGGCATCGATTTCATCCGCCTCGATCGCAATTATGATTTGCGGCAAAACGTCGGACTGACTGACACGATTCACACGATTAACGAATCGATGATTCCAGGTGGTATCCGCCTCGATATCTCAATCGGTGGCTTTTGTGCCACCCGGGCCTGTGAACGGTTTTACCCCGGGTATTTAGACGGCACGTATACCCTTGAAGAAATGCTGGATGTCGGCTTTACCAACATCGACATTGCATTTACGGTTGAAGTTACGCTGGATGAAACGGGCGTCAACGTCCATATCCCCGTTGACTCGATTGTAGAATCAAGTGACACGATTCGCCTCGCCAGCCTCACCATTTTCCCAGGATTTGGCGCCACAAAGATGGATGAAGTGCCTGGATATATGATGATTCCCGATGGCGCCGGTGCCTTGATTCGTTATGAAGACAACGCAGGGGCATTTTCTAGTCCCTATGAAGCGCCCTTTTACGGGGATGACTTAGGCATTCCAGCCAGTCGCTTAAGCGTCTCAAATTATCCATTATCACTGCCCGTATTTGGCGCCGTCCATGGCGTCTATCAACACGGATTCTTAGGATTTGTTCATTCCGGTGACTTATCGAGCCGTTTAGTCGTCTATCCGAACGGCTCGCTCAATCAACCGTATAACTTAATGTTTGCCAAATACGATTACCGGCGCATTTACCGGCAAAGCTTCACCACCGATGGGTCGGCCGGTGCCCCAAGAGAACTGCGCACCTTATTTCAAGACATTGACGTTTCCTACACGCTATTAGACCCCGCCGATTCGCATTACGTCGGCATGGCCCATGCCACGCGTGAAGCGTTAAATCTCTCCACCACAGAACACCCCGATGTGCCGCTTCATATCTCTTACTTAATGAGTGATTCAGAAGCCTCATTCTTCGGGGCCACCTTAGTGCCTATGACGACCACAGACGCCGTCAGATCGATGCACCAACGGTTTATTGACGCGGGCATTACGACGACCGATGTCATCTTAATGGGCTGGAACGAAGGCGGGCATAGTGGCCATCTGCCGACAACCTATGACATTGAAAACAGCCTCGGTAATCGCCGGGACTTCGCAAATCTGTATGCCTACTTAAATGACTGGGGAGACGTCGCCTTAGCCAACAGTTACGTGTTTGCGGGAGAAGCGTCCGATGCCTCCTACCGGCGAGACATGGTCTCAGCCGTGGACCGCTTTAAACTGACCTTTAATTGCGGGAACTGTGTGTACAATGAAACGGGCGTCTTAAGTGCCGCTTCCGCACTGCCGATGATGGAAGATGATCTAGACACCTTAAACGATCACGACATCGACTACTTTGACGCATACCTCGGTCATACGCTCTCAACGATGTATCAAGGCGAGGTGATTCCTCGGTCAGACACGGCACAGATCTATCAAGCCATGGTGGAAAGTGGCCGCCTCAATGTCGCTAACCCCAGTGCCTACTTACTGGACGCTCTCGATAAAGCGTATTACATGCCGAGTTATCATTCATCCCTCGAGTACTTTGACGATTTGATTCCCTTTACAGCCACCGTGTTAAACCGGGTGATGCCCCTTTACAGCAGTTACTTAAACTTCAATAGCATCGGTGACACGGGCCTTTTAAAACTCATTGACTTTGGCATGTTCCCGGCTTACATCTTGACCGATCAACCGACGAGTGGCCTGAAAAATACCGATGTCTCAGACTTTTACACCACCGAGTTTAGTCGCTGGGAAACCTCCATTATTGCCGATTACCAGATGATTCAAGCGGCCATGCTACCGGTATTAAACGCCGAACTGATGACGCGCGATATCCTTGTTGAAGGCGTCGTCAAAAAAGTCTTTGATAACGGCATCACTCAGTACATCAACTATCGCTCCAGTGCCATCACGATTGACGGAATAACATTACCGCCTTTAAGTGCGGTCAATGACGGAGGTGACGCATGAATTTAAAAGCGAAATTGTTTCATAACCGCCTGATTAATATGCATCACGACCACGTCATCTTATTTAATCGCTTACGGATTCAAATCACCCATAAAAGACGCTCGTCAGTCATTGGGTTATCATTCATTTCATTATGGATTGTCGGCTACCTCATTTTCGCCTTGTATCCAATCGCGTATAGCTTTTACTTATCACTGTTTAAAGTCCGCTTAGACGGCGGGGCGATTGACCTCACGTTTGAAGGATTTAACAACTTCGCAGCCGCCTTTTTATACGATCCATACTTCGTTGAAATCTTGATTGAATACGTCTTAGAAATGTTGTTGAATGTGCCGATCACGATTGTCTTTGCCTTACTCATTGCCATGTTGATTAATCAACCGATTAAAGGCAAAGCGATCTTTCGAACCATTTTCTTCTTACCAGTCATTATTACCACAGGACCGGTCATTCGGGAGTTGATGAATCAAGGCGCCACCACGCTCCCCTCGATTGAATCGTACGGCATCATTGACTTAATTATTACGAATCTCAACCAAGCGATTGCCGATCCCTTACAAGCCTTGTTTGATACGATTCTGCTTGTCTTATGGTTTACCGGCATTCAAATACTCATCTTTTTAGCGGGCTTGCAAAAAATCGATAAAGAAATTTATGAAGCCTCGATGATTGACGGGGCCGGACCGTGGGAGAGCTTTTGGAAAATTACGCTTCCACAAATTATGCCTTTAATTACCGTCATCGTCATTTATACGACCGTCTCAATGAGTGTCTTTTCGCTCAATGAAGTCATTATTTACATTCAAAACGTCATGCTTGGTGAATCCACGGTGGGCACCTTAACCACCGGCTATGGCTACTCGGCCGCCCTCGCTTGGATTTACTTTACGGTCATGGTTTTAATTATTTTACTGTTTGTTGGACTGTTGTCCATCCGCCGGAGGTCACGCGTATGATGAAGCTATCTGAGGTCCCTAAGCGCGTTAAAAACTTCCCGCAAGGCCGGGCGTATAAACGCCTCCGGAAGATCCTCTTTGGGATGAAGTTTACCGACGGGTTGTTTTATAAAGTGAGTGTGTATGCCTTACTCATTTCACTGTCTTACATTTATTTGTACCCAGTCCTCTACATGGTCACTGGCTCATTCATGACGATGGAAGACATCATTGATGTGGCCGTCCAATGGATTCCGTCGAGCTTAAACTTTGTCAATTACCAAATAGTCTTTAGTGAAATTGGCTATTTCTCGACCTTGTTTGACGCCGTCTATTTGGCCATCGTTCCGGCGATTAGTGCGACCGTATCGGCCGCCCTCGTGGGGTATGGGTTTGCGAAGTTTGACTTTCCGTTTAAAAAGCTGCTTTTTATCTTAATGATTATGACCTTTATCGTGCCCCCACAAATTACGATGTTGCCGATGTTTCGGATGTTTAGTCAGTATAATTTGTTAGGCTCGATACGCGCCTTTGTCTATCCAGCCATTTTGTCGAACGGATTGAACGCGGCGATCTTCATTTTGATCTTCTTCCAGTTTTTCCGGATGGTGCCAAAATCCTTGATTGAGTCGGCAGAACTTGACGGAGCGAATGCGTTTACGATATTTATTCGCATCATCATTCCCCTCGCCGTCCCATCGATTATCATTGTGTTTTTGTTTAGCTTTGTCTGGTACTACAACGAAACGTATTTATCCGGCCTGTATTTAAGAGGCTCTGATCTCTTGAGCTTGCCGCTCCGCATTGATCAATACATTTCCAACTTTACGAGTATTTACCCCGAAGGCTCACCGGCTAGAGAACGCATGCAAGCGGTGAAACTGGCCGGCAACGTGCTCACCCTTTTACCGTTACTCACCCTTTACTTCTTCACTCAACGTTACTTCGTTGAATCCATTGACCGTACTGGTATTACAGGAGAATAACATGCTAAAAATTGGATTACTACTTCCCCTTGTTTTATTTCTTGCAGCCTGCACCAGCCCCCCAGAAGATACGTTTGATGATCGCTCGCTCGTCGATGAAGACTGCGTGCACTTAGACAATATCGGTGATTACCAACCGATCTGGTGTGATGAATTTGATTACGAAGGCATTCCCGCCGCGGATAAATGGGGCTATGATGTCGGCGGATCGGGATGGGGCAACCAAGAGCTTCAATATTACACCCGGGCCGACATCGATAATGCTTTTGTCGAAGATGGTGTGTTAAATATCAAAGCCATTCAAGAACGTGAAGGATCGAACAATTATACATCGGCTCGGCTTATCTCTAAGTACTTCATGGACATGACGTATGGCCGCGTGCAAATTCGTGCGAAGATGCCAGAAGGCCGGGGCACTTGGCCGGCTTTATGGATGTTGCCAACGGAGTGGCGCTACGGTGGGTGGCCCGACAGTGGAGAAATTGATATTATGGAATATGTGGGCTATGAGCCCAATGTCGTCCATGGATCAATTCACACGGGCGCATACAATCATATGATTAACACACAACTGACCTTTGAACGCCGCGTAGAAACCGTGGAAGAGGAATTTCATATCTATGAAATGGTTTGGGAACCCGGCCGCATTGATTTGTATGTCGATGACATTTTGTTTGCCTATTTTGGCTATAACCCAAACTCAAACATTGACGTTAAAAACACGGATGCGTGGCCCTTTGACCAACCGTTTCACCTGATTATGAACCTCGCAGTCGGCGGGACTTGGGGCGGTGCACTCGGTGTCGATGACTCGATTTGGCCACAAACCATGCAAGTCGATTACGTCCGCGTGTTCCAAAAAGATTATGCGGGCATGGATGAAACCCCGCCGAATCCGATTACCGAGTTAGAAACGTTAAAAGTCAGTGACAGTACCTTGCAATTTGGCTGGGACAAAGCAACCGATGATGTCGCGGTCCAAGCCTACGATGTCTTTGTAGACGGAGTGCTGTATGAAACCACATCCGTCAACGGCATCTTTATCGACCGACTGGATGCGAACACTGAATATGAAATTACGATCATTACCACTGATTTTAAGGGACAGACGTCTTCACCAGTGACCACAACTGTCTCAACGACCCCCTGACGACACACCTCACGAGGATGATGATGGTTACCATTAAAGACTTATCAAAAATGTCTGGATATTCAGTTACGACCGTCTCGAAAGCGCTCAATGACTACACGGACATTTCCCAAAAGACCAAAGACAAAATTTTAAAATTGGCCGCGGACATGGCCTATATCCCCAATGCGTCTGCGCGCAGTTTAATCACGCAAAAATCGTACACGATTGGGATTATCTTTGATGAGATTACGGGGCTTGGGCTTCAACACCCCTTATTCTCACGGATTCTTGAAAGCTTCAAGAGTGTCGCTGAAAGCGAAGGCTACGACATCATGTTTTTGTCGAATACCGTAAACGGGAAAGACGGCACATACCTCCAACACTCCATCCGTAAACAAGTGGAAGGCGTGTTTGTCTTGTGTACCGATTTTAATAGCCACGAGCTGGTTGATTTATACCGCTCGAAACTGCCCATGGTGACGCTTGACTTTGAACAATCCGACATTTTGAATATTACGTCCAATAACCGCACTGGCATTTCCCAAGCCATTCAATATTTATATGACTTAGGGCACCGCAAGATTGCCAACATTCACGGATCTGATCGCACGTATATTGGCGGACAGCGTAAAGACATCTTTTTAGATGTCATGCGTGATATCGGCCTCGATGTGCCTCCCCAATACATGGTCGAAGGCCCCCTCTTCTCCAAAGAAGATGGGTACTTAGCGATGCAAAAACTGCTTAAACTAAACACCTTACCAACCGCCGTATTCGCCGCCTCAGACATGATGGCGATCGGCGCCATTGAAGCGATTCAAGAAGCGGGATTAAACGTCCCAAATGACCTTTCAGTGATCGGCTTTGACGGCATTGAGCTCGGTCAATTGATTCATCCTAGACTCACCACCATTCGCCAAGACTCACGAAAAATCGGCGCAATTGCGGCCCATCATATTCTCGAGATGATCGACCATAAAGCGCGCGATAAGCAAGGTGAAACGATGGCCATTGACACCTATTTAATTACGGGAGAATCCACGCGAGGTTTAAAATGAGCGTCCACATTGATTTTCGCACCATCCACACACTGCCAAAAGAATTTTTCAACGTAGAAACTGGAGACACATGGTTCAACCGAGAAATCCAAGCGTATACCGATTCATTGGATACGCTTTTTTTCACCGATCAAGGCATGCACTTAAAAGCCCTGTATCAAAATGGCCGCTATGAAAGCGCCCGGTTAACCACTGAAGGCAAACTGACCTTTTTATACGGCCGCTTATCAATCACTGCAAAACTTCCTAAGGGGCGGGGTGCCTGGCCGGCCATTTGGTTACTTTCTGATACCAAGCCGTTTGGGGGCTGGCCGAAGTCCGGCGAAATTGACATCGTTGAATACCGCGGGAACCATCCGGATGAAGTCTTATTTTCCTTGCATACAGGGACCTATAATCACCGCAAAGACGGCCATTATCACGCGGTCCATCCCATGACGCCTGAGGGGTTTCATACGTACACCCTGGACTGGCAAGCAGAATCCCTCAGTTTAGACATTGACGGTGAGAAGATTCACACGTTTACCAAAGGCGAACACGGCCGCGACACGGATGATGCTGGCTGGCCCTTTCACCATCCCTTTCATCTACTCTTAAACATTGCGGTAGGTGGAATGCTCGGTGGTCATGTCGTAGACGCCGACTTCCCGCAAGAAATGATCATTCAGTCAATCACTTATGAGGAGTCTTAAATGAACGATCCTAAAACATTACTCAAAACACTCACCAACGCCGAAAAGGTGCGCTTATTATCTGGTGAAAACATGTGGGAAACTTCCCCCATCCCAGACAAAGAGGTGCCCTCGATGTTTATGGCCGATGGTCCGCATGGCCTTCGGAAACAAGCCCCAGATCTTGCGGGAGGAGTCGCCAAAGCGATTCCTGCCACGTGTTATCCCTCGGCGGTCGTCATGGGCAGTACGTGGAATGATGCCTTGATCGAAAAAGTCGGAGAAGCGATGGGCAATGAAGCTCTAGAGCAAGACATCGACATGATTTTAGGGCCTGGCGCCAATTTAAAGCGGCACCCGTATAACGGGCGTAACTTTGAATATTTTTCCGAAGACCCATTAGTCTCTGGCAAAATGGCAGCCGCCTTAATTCGCGGGGTCCAATCGCGCGGGGTGGGCACGAGTCTGAAACATTACGCGGCAAACAATCAAGAAACGCGCCGCATGGTGACCGATGCCATCATCGATGAAAAAGCCCTCCGTGAACTCTATTTAAAAAGCTTTGAAATCGCCGTCAAAGAAGGAATGCCCTGGACGGTGATGTCTGCCTATAACAAAGTCAACGGACGCTTTGCCAGTGAACATCCACAATTACTCACAGACCTCTTAAAAAATGAGTGGGGATATTTAGGAGCAACAGTCTCTGACTGGGGGGCCGTTAATGACCGCATCGAAGCGATCAAAGCGGGTCTTTCTTTAGAAATGCCATCCAGTGGGGGAATGCATGACGATGCGGTGTTAGCCGCCTTAAAAACCGATCACGCACTGCAAAAAGCACTAGATGAACGCGTCTTAGAAGTTTTGACTCTCTTAAAAAAAGCGCGGGCAAAAAAACCAAAAGTTAAAGCCATTGATCCTCATAAAGTGGCGCTAAGTGCAGCGCATGAAGGCATGGTGTTATTAAAAAATGACCACATCTTGCCATTTAAACCCACTGAGAAGACGGCACTCATCGGCGCCTTTGCGAAAGCCCCAAGATATCAAGGGGGTGGATCATCGCACATCAATCCAAAACACTTAGTCACACCCTATGACGCATTTTTAGACACGTTTAAAGAAAGCCTTAGTTATGCGGATGGCTACAAGTTAAGCACGGATACCGTCGATCAAGCCCTGATTGATGAGGCGGTGCGTGTGGCGGATAACGCCACTCAAGTCATCGTCATTGTGGGCTTGCCTGACAGTTATGAAAGTGAAGGCTATGACCGCACACACTTACATCTCCCACCCAATCAAAACGCCTTGATTGACGCACTCAGTCACCATCCAAAGCTCACGGTCGTGTTGATGAATGGCTCACCCGTGGCACTTCCTTGGGTGGACAATGTACCAGCCATTCTAGACGCCTATTTAGGCGGTGAAGCATCCGGAGAAGCCATCCGGGATATTACACTCGGCACGATCAACCCGTCTGGGAAACTGGCTGAAACATTCCCCATACGCATGGAAGATTTCCCGGTCGACCAAGCGTTCCCAGGTGGCCTTAAACAAGTGGTCTACACAGAGAGCATTGATGTGGGGTACCGGGCAGTCAACCGGCGTGATATTCCCGTGTTATTCCCTTTTGGCCACGGGCTTTCATACAGTCAGTTTACGTATAAAGGATTAAATATATCCGCCTCACAAAAATCTGTTCAGGCGTCTTTAGAGCTGACAAACGAATCAGACCGGGCTGGGTATGAGATCGTTCAAGTTTACGCGGACCTTCCGGGTTCAGCGGTGATTCGCTCTAAAAATACGCTTGTGGCCTATCAAAAAGTTTGGGTCGACGCAAAAACGACGACATCCATCACGGTTGACATCCCCTTGAATCGTTTCCACGTCTTTCATGCCGGGAAGTTCCAACTGGAAGCCGGCAATTACACCATCTCTGTGGGCGCGTCGAGTCAAGACATCCGGATGCATGACACTGTCCAGTTAGCCGGTCAAACACTGACCGATGCCAGCGATCAAAACGCATCCTTATTTGAGCGGTTATACGGCCCATCCATTCCCGAAGAAACGTCTGTGAAACCATTTACCTTGAATTCCACATTGAACGATATCAAAGAGACGTTCATTGGGAAAAAAATGTATCAAAAGATACAAAAAGAGATGCAAGGCATGTTCGTGGGAGACTACGATGAATCGTTGAAATTAATGTTCGAAGGCATGGTCAAAGAGATGCCCTTAAGACAGCTCATAAGCATGTCAAACGGCACCCTGACTATGCGGACGATGAAGGGCCTCATTGCGCTGATGAACAAACGCGTGTTTAAAGCAATAAAAACTTTTATCAATTAACAGATTCTTTACAAAAAAATGTTGAGAAAATCGGGGCCCTTTTATATACTAAAATGTAGATTAAATAAAAAGGAGATCCCAATGAAAAAAGCATTATTAGCATTGACATTTGTGCTTACAGTATTCGTGCTTGCTGCATGTGGGGGAGGGGAAGGCTATGCCGACCAAACCCTTAACGTGTATTTTGTCCCATCAAGACCTGCCGATGAAATCTTAGAGGTCACAGAACCCCTCTCAGACCTGCTCAAAAATGAGCTTGCCGAACTTGGATTTGAAGTCGGCGGCGTTGAAATTTTAGTCTCTTCAACGTACGAAGCTGCTGGTGAAGCATTACTTGCTGGAACCGGAGACATTGCCTTTTTACCTGGTGGAACCTATACCGCATACAAAGACTTAGACGGTAGTCCAATTGAAGTCTTACTCGCAGCCACGCGTGCAGGCCTCAACAAAGACTCCGAAAATCCTGCCGATTGGAATGACGGAAGCCCAACAACTGGTGATCCTGATGCGCAAGTCGCATACTACAAAGGATTACTCATTGCTGGACCAAGTGCAGCCGGTCAAGCACTTGCTGAAAAAGTAAATTCTGGGGCAGAAATTACCTGGGATGACGTCAAAGATTTAAACTGGGGCGTGCGTTCAGCCACCTCATCATCCGGATACATTTACCCAGCCGTTTGGTTACTTGACCAATTCGGAAAAACCTTCGATGATATCGAAGGAACTGTCACCACAACCGGTGGCTATGGCGATACCGCTGCCAGCTTAGCAACCGGCACCATTGACATCGGGACATTCTATGCCGATGCGCGCCGTGACTATGCCGATGCATGGGAAGCAGAATACGGACGTTCCGCATCCATCTGGGATGAAACAGATGTCGTCGGTGTCACTTCAAACATCATGAATGATACGATTTCTGTCTCCACATTAAATATGGACCAAGATCTCATTGATGCGATTCAACAAGCTTTCATTAACATTGCCCAAACGGAAGCCGGACTTGACGTTATGAGCGTATATTCTCACCAAGGATATACCGAAGTCACCGATGCCGACTACGATGCAGCACGTACCGCTGCTGAAATTGCGGGTGAATAAGTCATCGCATTAAAGGGCTTGTCATCGACAAGCCCTTTTTTTTAACTTTTAGGAGGACACAGTGATTCAATTTAAGCGGGTTGGGAAAACTTATCCCAACGGGGTGGAAGCATTAAAACAGGTTGACTTAGAAATCGAACAAGGGGAGTTTGTCGCGATTATCGGATTGTCCGGTGCGGGTAAATCCACCTTGATCCGACTCGTCAACAAAATGCATCCAATCACAGAAGGGGAACTTATTGTCAATGACGTGGCGGTGGATGATACGCTCAAAGGGGATAAATTACGAAAATTCCGCCGAGAAATCGGCATGATTTTCCAGTCTTTTAACTTAATTATGCGCACCTCGGTCATCAAAAACGTACTGGCTGCGAAAGTCGCAGATATGTCCTTTATGCGGAGCTTTTTAGGGCTCTATAAAGACGCCGATAAAATCGCCGCATTAAGTGCCTTGGAAAAACTCGGGATTTTAGATAAAGCGTACACCCGTGCCGATCAATTATCTGGTGGCCAGCAACAACGCGTCGCCTTAGCACGGACGCTGACCCAAGACCCTAAAATCATTCTAGCCGATGAGCCTGTAGCAAGCTTAGACCCCGTCACAGCCAATCAAGTTATGAGTGATTTTAAAACGGTCAATAAAGATTTCAATATTACCGTGATTGCCAACATGCACCACGTCGATATGGCACTCAATTACGCCGACCGGGTCATTGGTATCCGACAAGGAGAAATCGTTTTTGACGGACCGTCTTCAAAAATAACCAACGCCATTTTAAAAGACGTGTATGGCCGGGAAATTACGGACGATGATATCTTAGCGGAAGCGCCGAAGGAAATTGTCTAATGCGCTTTTTGCAAGCGATTAAAGAAACCTTTGTGCCATCGTCCATTACGACCCGCCAAGGCACTGACGTTCTTCCTCCAAAACCCGTTTTACCGTACATCTTAATTGCCTTGACACTCATGACCTTACTCGCAGCACAAGTCACAGATTTTTCACTGATTGTGCTGATCCAACGGTTGTTTAACTTTCAACTCGGTCCGTGGGGCATTGTCAAACGCTTTTTCCCAGTCGATTGGGCGTATTGGCCTGAAGTCATTGCCCCCATTTTAGAAACCATTCAAATGTCGTTTTTAGGCACTTTGATCGGCTCCATCTTAGCGCTGCCTGCCGCCTATCTTGCCAGTCAAAACTTGACGAAAAACAAATGGGTAGTAAATGGAGTCCGGACAACGCTTGCCGTGCTTAGAACTTTACCCATCTTGATCTATGCGGTCTTCTTCAAACTCATCTTCTTTTTAGGGGCCTTACCCGGCACCATCGCGATTGCAGTATTCACCTTTAGTATCGTAGCTAAAATGCTGTATGAACGCATTGAGACGCTCGATATGAAAGCTTATTATGCGATTGAATCAACCGGAGCCACTAAACTCAAATCATTCTTGAGTGCGCTCATGCCGGAAGTGCGACCAATCTTTTACTCGCTGTCACTTTACGCCTTTGAAATCAACATTCGCTACGCCGCCATCTTAGGATACGTCGGGGCCGGTGGGATCGGATTCATCTTAGACAACGCGATGAAAAACCTCCCCCAAAACACCCGGACGATTGTCATCCTTGCGTTTATCTTTGTGACCGTGGTCATCATTGAAAATACGTCACGTCTCTTAAGAAGGAGGCTTGCCTAATGAGTGATAATGTGCAAAAGGTGTTGCGTCAAGAACCAACACACAAACTGCGAAATTCCCTTATTATTTTATTCATTTTAGCGATGACCGTATGGTCCATCCTGGCGATTGACTACCAAGGGGTCAATGATCTCGGGGTAACGGTCGTGCGTAACATTGCCCGCTTCTTAGTCTGGCCGGATTCAAATCCGAACAATCCAGTCATTGCCAAGTATTTATTTTCTCTCGAACGGTTTGCTGTCCCTTACTTAATGTTAGAGACGATTATGATTGCGTTTATCGGGACGTTACTCGGGGCATTCATCTCGATTCCTTTTGCCTTTTTATCGAGTAAAAACATCGTCGGTGAAAAACGATCATTAATTGGGGCCACCGTCATTACGATGGTCCGTACCGTTCCGATCTTTATTTGGGGAATCGTCTTCATCCGTGTCCAAGGCGGCGCGATGGCCGGTGTCCTCGCGATTGCTGTGTCCTCGATTGGGATGATTTCTAAGCTCTATATCGAAGTCATCGAAGACATCGATGAAGGCATCTTAGAAGCCCTTGACTCAACGGGCGCTACCGCGTTTCAAAAGATTCGCTACGGCATCATTCCTCAGCTCACCGCCAACTTCTTGAGCGTTAGTATTTACCGCTTTGAAATTAACGTGCGGAACGCAACGATTTTAGGACTGGTCGGGGCCGGAGGCATTGGCTTCACGTTAATCGATGCGTTAGGATCTTTTAACTTCGGGATTGTGGCTGTCTCCTTGTGGGGCATCATACCGGTTGTCTTATTGATTGAATACTTCTCCACAAAACTGCGTGCCCGACTTACTTAAACAAAAGAGCGACCATGAAGGTCGCTCTTTTTTATTCATCTGTAAGTGTCAATCCGTAGCCCAGTGGATACCGATAATTATCACGCATACTTTCAATGTCTAAATCAATGATTGTCTCCGGCCAATAGTAAGACAACTTTCCGGTAAAATCGTGGGTTCCATAAAGCAAGGAGGCAATTGCTTCACCGCCTTCTGACCCTGGTAAAAACATTGCCACGAGGGCGTCAAAATGGTCCGTCGCACTGCCTAGGACTAACGGGCGCCCAGAGACAAGTAAGGCAATGACGGTTTTCCCGTCAGCCTGCGCACGTTCAGCGAGTGCTAAACCGTCTGCGTTATCTGGATGCGCGAGCCCTCCGGTTAAGGTCGGAGTCATCGTATCCCCGGCACCTTCTGCATAACTCAGTTCAGAAAACGCGATAATGACTGTATCAGCATCCGCATACGAGTCTGTTAAGTCTCCATAAGCATCTAAGCCATCTTGAATGGAAGTTCCCACCCCGATATCAGGATCCGGGTTTCCTTGCCAAAAGGTGGTCCAGCCACCGGCCATTAAGCCGACATGATCAGCCGCTGGCCCGCTTAAATAAATGGTTGGATCTACGAGGGGAAGTGCGTCACTATTTTCTAAGAGAACCATCGATGCACGGGCGGCCTCTAACGCCACCGCTTGATGATCGGCACTATACATCTGCGACGTATCTAATGCAGGGAGCGGAGTTTCAAACAAGCCAGCCGTTTCTTTCATCGTTAAGATGCGTAAGACAGCGTCATCAATCCGTGCTTCTAAAATGTCTCCGTCTTCCACGGCTTCGATGATTAGATAATAGGCATCTTTCCAGTTGAATGGTTGCATCAGCATATCAACCCCCGCATTAATGGCGGTGGTCAGCTGCGTTTTAAAATCGCCTTCTAGCTGGTTAATTGCGTTATAGTCCGACAGTAAAACACCTTGGAACCCAAGCTCTCCCTTTAATACTGTCTTCAACCAATACTCATGGCCGTGCAATTTAACGCCCCGGATGGAGTGATACGAAGCCATAATGACGGGAACGTCTAACTCAATGGCGGCTTCATAGGGAGGTAAATGGCGGTCGCGAATGGCGGCTTCATCGAGGATTGAATTTCCTTGATCAATGCCTAAATACGTGCCCCCATCCCCCACAAAATGTTTCACAGTGGGAATCGCATACGGCATGATGCCATTTAAATAATGGGTCATCCCAGACGTGACGATGTCGACATCTTGGCTCATTGATTCATAGGTGCGGCCCCAGCGAATGTCTTCAGCGACACTGACCGCGGGGGAAAAGTTTAAGTGCATGCCGAGTGCGCGCATTTCACGGCCTGTGGCCGCAGCGACATCTTCAATGATTGATCCATCTTGAATCATCCCGAGGTTGATGTTATGGGGGAATATGGTAGCCCCATACACATTGTTATTGCCATGAACTGCGTCAATGCCATACACCAAGGGAATGGTTGAAGAGGAGGCACTGGCAGCCTCTTGAAATGATTCGATCATCTGGTACCACTCGTCAAAACTGGCTAAATGGTTATTATTGGGATGACTCCCCCCAGCATTCAAAATTGACCCAATGTTATACTCAGTCACTTCTTCTAAAGTAATGCCACTGCGTTCTGGTTGCATCATTTGCCCGACCTTTTCTTCCAAGGTCAAGGTATTAAGCAATGCTTCCATCTCACTGAGTGATTCTATGGGCGCTTCTTCAGAAGTGTCTGGTGTTTCATTAGTGTTACATGCGGCCAATATTAAAAGGCTCACTAGCACAAGGCTAAGACTCCATTTTTTCACAATCAATCTCCTAAAATGGTAATATTTTTGGGGTCGTCTAACGTAACGACGGGACCGTTAGATATCGCTTCAATTAACAGCGTGACAATTTCTTGTTGGGTATCTAAAAGGAGCGTGGCGTCTTTAAACATCGGATAATCCCCGCCCCCACTGGCGCGGTAATTATTCATCGCGACCTTATAGATAGTGTCAGGATTAATCGGTATGCCATTTAACCGGGCGTCTTTAATGCGGTGCCCCACCGGTTCACGGACATCAATCGTATAGGTGATTGGATCATACATGTCATAGTTGTAATATTCTTTCTTCGGGGTTTCAAACGCGTTAGACACTCCCAATTCTCCGTCTTTAAGGGCAAAAAAACGGGCGGTTTTTTCTAATGCTTTCAGTAATGCATCCCCCGTTACGGCTTTTACAACGAGTGTATTGGGATACACATACGTTGCGAGCACGTCTCTTAACGTGACGGATTGGTTAAACCCAGTCACCGCATTGCCAAGGCCACACAAGGCAACGTCTGCCCCTGTCGCATTGAGTTGTACCTGATTGATCCAGGTGACGAGGGGATGTTTATTGAGCCGCGCTTTAAATCCATCAGCAATCCGGTAGGCTTGGTCAAACTGACCAATCGGTTGATCGAGGAAGCTTTGGGTGTGGCTTTCAACATCACTTAAGAGATCTAAAATATCCGGATCTTCCGAATAATCAGCCAAATCAATCGCTTGCATGCGGACGGTCGGCGCTTTAATACCTTCACCAAAGTCAAGGGTGATGACATGGACGCTAGCTGCGTTCATCCCCGGTTGTGACACCCAGGTATTCCCCACTTTTTGGTGGAGGGTTTGATGTTGGTGCCCGGTGAGTAATAGATCTATCTCAGGCAATTCTTGAAGCATCTTGATCCCTTGGTTTTCCCCGGTGTTAGATGTAATATCAAAGGTCTCTAAGTCGCCCTCAAAGCCGCCGTGATAATTGACAATGAGGAAGTCGCATTGGTCGTTGATGACCTGGATTTCACGGGTCAAGCTTGAGAATGCATCATGAAACTCAAGCCCTGCAATATGTGCTGGGTTTTCCCAGTTTGGGATGTAATGCGTAGTGAGTCCAATAATGCCTAATTTAACGCCATTCTCACACGTATGAATGACGTGTGGAACGCCGTAAAAAGGGGTGCCATCTCGCAGGATGTTTGCGTTGATAATCTGCGCATTTAAGGGGTCTAAAAATGACGATAACACGGGCAATCCAAAATTAAAATCATGATTGCCTAACGTGAAGTAGTCTAGCTTCAATGCATTAAATACGGTACTAAATGGATGGGGGGTGCTGGGGTGTTTCGCCAGATAATAAGCCAGCGCGTTGCCTTGTAATACGTCCCCTGTATCCATGTAAATATCACCAGGATGACGGGTGGCTTTTAAAAACTGTGAAAGTCTACTGGCTCCAGATTCTGACGTCGTTTTTTGCGCATAATCTTGGCTTAAAAAGTGTCCGTGAATGTCTGATGTGTGAAAAATAGAGATCGACTTAGATGGCATCTTTGACCTCCACGGAGGTGAGTTTCGCGGCGATTGGTGCCACAAAACTGACGACAATAATCGCCGCGAATCCGGCGGCAAATCCGTTGTTGTAAAGGGCAAACCCACCTTGTAGCTGATAAGCAAATGGCGTAATTAACACATGGATAAATCCGACTAATACACCGGCTAAAATGCCGTACTTACCCGCCACTGGCGCTAAGGCAGTGACAAACAATACGGCGATCACCATCCCGGTTGAGGCAAAGCTGTACGGTGTCATCCATACCGCTAAGATGGCACCTAGCATCACTGGAATCGAATTGAGTGGATGTTTTCCGTACGCCCCGAACCCAATGACGGTATAAATGCCTGCCATGACAGGTCCATTCATCGGAAAATCCATCACAGCGATTAACATTAAACTGAGAAATCCCATCACGGCAATGTTAAATGCCGACGTCCCGGTGCCATACAGTTTTGTGTAGTCATCACCAAGTCCGGTTGTTTGAATTAATAATCGGTAGTCTTTCAATGAAAATTTTTCACCCACAGCGACTAAGAAAAAAACACTCATAATCACCACGTTTAATATCCAGAGTGGTTCACTAAACGTCGTTGAAACTTCGACGAACGATGTTAAGTCATACGCAAAGGCGCGTAAAATCGTCGAATAAATGACCGAAACTAACCCAATGGTAAATCCCACATTGTATAAATTAAACCCTTGATGAAATAATTTGGTTTGAGTCGCAATCGGGATGATGACAAATCCCGCTAAAAATCCACCGATTACACCAATCAAGATACTGACTAATAGTGGTAAACTCAGCCCAAAAAATAAATACGAGACAAGCGGTGCTAATCCACTCGAAAATAACATCGTGCCTAAAAATTCATTCGGTTTCATCCCTGTCATTTTCCCGTAAGCAAATACACCGAGATAAATCGGCCATGAGTTGATGACATTTTTGCCAAAAAAAGCAAAGCCAAAAATGGTGAGCAATGCAGCGATCATCAAGCCATCAAGTGGTTTCTTAAATCGCTTCAATATCAACAAATTAAGTAATAAAACAAGCCCTGCATTGGCAAACGTCGCATGCAGGCCTCCGACACTTAAGTAGTCAGTCAACAAGACGCTCGTCGACGTTTGAATGTTTAAAAAGTTTTCAATGCCATTGGAATCAAAGAAAATAAACACCGTTAAACTCGCGCCAATTAGGGTCAAAATCCAGGCAATTAAAGGGGAATCTGTTTTCATAAAAACCTCTTTGTAAGTATACCAAAATCTCATGACTCTCCCAAATAAAAACCCCGCCATGGGGCGAGGTTTCTATATCAAGGAGCCTGCCGCTTCGTCGACATACACTTCCACATTTTCATGCAGTCGTAAGGCGGTTGCTGGGACAGATTCGCTTATGGGGGCGTGGATCATATCGGATATGGCTTGGGCCTTGTTAGCACCCTTCGCCACGAGGATAATTTTTTTGGCGCTTAGAATGGTAGAAATCCCCATCGTTACCGCTTCTTTGGGCATAGATTCATGGGTGGTAAAAAACTCTTTGTTGGTCTCAATCGTGGAATCCGCCAACGTGATTCTATGCGTTTTTGAGGTAAAGGGAGTTCCTGGTTCATTGAAGGCAATATGCGCATTCACCCCGATCCCAAGTAATATCACATCAAGGCCACCCGCTTGATCAATCAATTGATCATACTTCCCGGTATCCGATTCTTGTTCGATATAGGGAAAGTGGGTTTGCGTAGGGTTTAAATTCAGAGGGTCAAAGAAATGCGTATGCATGAAAGCTTCAAAACTTGAGTCATCGTCTACAGTTTGATCAAAATAACGGTCTAAGTTAAAGGTTTGCAATTGACTCACTTCAATTGACTGTGTATTTAGTTGTTCCACGCACGCTTTATAGAAGTTAATGTATGTACTACCGGTTGCAAGCCCCAGGTTAATGGTAGGTTTATTCGCAATCATTTCGGCTACTTTATTAGCGAGTAAAACGTCTATTTCATGGGGTTTATTAAGCCTATTGATGTCCATAAATGTGCCCTTTCTACTGGTATATACCAATTATAAAACGTCACTTAAAGTTTTGTCAAGAATTATAATTATTTACAAAAGATTACAAAAATTACAAGTTTTCTTTGACTATAAGCGGTTTCACCCCTATAATTAACACATAATGGTATAGACCAAAGGAGGTGACGCATGGACGAACCGATAAAACATGAGCATATTCACATCATGGATACGGTTGACACGTTTCAAGAAGCGATCATGCAGGCTGCCACACCCCTTATCAATGATGGCTACATTGATAAGGCATATGTGCAAGACATTTATGACAGTCTTGAGAAGAACGGCCCGTATATCGTCGTGGCCGACTATGTGGCATTGCCGCATGCTCAGCCCTCTGAAAAGGTACTGAAAAATGGCCTTTCGCTTCTTTTACTCAATACCCCCGTTGATTTACTTGGCAATCCCATTCATGTTTTTATCGTGCTCGCTGCAAAAGATTCAACCGCACACTTAGCATCACTCAAGAGTTTGGCGATTTTCTTAATGGAAAAAGAGAACATCGATGCGCTCATCGGAGCTGAGTCAGTTCCGGGTATCCAAAAAGTGCTTGAAGAAAGGTGGCAAACATCATGAAAATACTCGCAGTTTGTGGGTTTGGAGTCGGATCGTCGCTCATTTTAAAAATGACGATCGATAAAGTACTCAAAGACATTGGCAAAGACGCCGATGTGGTAAATACGGATATCTCAGACGCACGAAGTTATCAAGCGGATGCGATATTTACTTCACCTGATTTTGTGGAATCATTGACCGGGAGCGTCAAAGCAACGCTATATCCGGTTAATCGCTATTCGGACAAAGAAGAAGTTAAAGCACAACTAATCAAAGCCTTTGCGGCTAACGAAAAATAATAAGGAGTAATTTATGGATTTTTTATTAAGCGTTGTAGATGCAATTATTGGGTTCTTTAGAACGCCTCCCTTCCTACTCGGTTTTATTGCAGTAGTTGGGCTTGCGTTGCAGAAAAAACCCATTGACAAGATCCTTAGGGGAGGATTTTTAGCTGCGTTCGGGATGTTTATTATTCAATTTGGGGTCGATGTCTTAGTGGGCTCGATTTTCCCGTTGAATGCGTTGTACCAAGGATTATACGGAACTACCGATGCACTACCGGGGCTTGGTGAAGCAGCCTATACCGCTGAATATGGATCAGTCATTGGGCTGGCCATGGTCACTGGATTTGTTCTTCACTTAGGCATCGCCCGGTTTACACCCGTTAAAACCATTTTCTTAACGGGCCACTTTTTATGGTGGATGCCATTCATCTTTGTCGCAGTTGCGGTGGGTGCTGGATTCGGTGCCGATTGGGCATTGATTGTCTGGGGCGGAGTATTTAGTGCGCTGTATTGGTCTTTTATGCCATACCTATTAAGACCGTTCGTCCGGGATGTTATCGGGGATGACTCGTTCACCTTGGGCCATCCATCCGGATTCTTAGCACTGCTTTCCGGAACGGTTGCCAGATATGTCGGTAATAAAGAAAAATCAACTGAAGATTTGAATTTACCAAAAGGTCTTTCCTTCTTCCGTGAAGTATCCATTACAGGGTCACTCGTCATTTTCATTACCTTCATCGTCAGTGGGTTACTGATTGGTGATTTCGGTGTTGAACAAGGATTAGTCACCTATTCACTCACCCAAGGTCTGCAATTTGGGGTCGGGCTGATTATCCTCTTACAAGGGGTAAGAATGCTCGTCAATGAAATTGTTCCAGCCTTTGAAGGAATCTCTAGTAAACTCATTCCGAATGCACAGCCTGCCTATGATTGCCCATTGCTTTTCAACTACAAACCCAATGCATTACTCATCGGATTTGTCGTCGCAATGGTTGTCTCAACGGCGCTCATTATTGTCTCCAATGCCTTTAACATATTCGGCGTCTTACTGATTCCATTAATCATTACCAGTTTCTTTGAGTGCGGAACGGCCGCAATCATTGCTGAAGGCCAAGGAGGCTTACGCGGTGCCGTCATCGGGACGGCCGTTGCAGCTTTCGCCATGGTCTTAGTATTAGGCCTTTCCTTAACCTTCTATCAAGCCACAATCCAAGACTGGATGCTCATCTTTGGTGGGAACGACATGAGTCTTTGGGGCATTGTGACTGGATTGATTGCCAACCTATTCGGAGGACTTGTTTAATCCCCCGTGCCTAAACATATTGACTACCTCACCCACCTACAAGCACTTTTAGATACGATCAAGCACACTGAATCATCGGCCATTGAAGCGGCCAGTGAATGGATGGTAGAAGCCATCGAACACGGTCATAATCTCTTTGTATTTGGTGCGTCCCATGCCGGCATTATCTCCGATGAACTCTTTTATCGGGCCGGCGGACTCGCCTTAATCAACCCCGTTGAAGCGAAAGAACTTGAACTCTCAAACCGGCCAGTTACGATGACATCGAAGATGGAACGTTTACCTGGCTATGGAACCTTACTCGCAGAGAAAACACCGTTTCAATCGGGCGACGTCTTGATTGCCCACTCGGTGAGTGGTCGCAATACCGTGATGATTGATTTTGTCACAGCGGCGAAAGCTAAAGGGGTCAAAGTCATTGCGATCACCAACCTCACCTATTCCAAGTCGGTTGAATCACGTCATGCCTCAGGCAAACGACTCTTTGAACTCGCTGATGTGACGATTGATAACCACGGGGTCCCCGGGGACGCGTCCGTCTCCTTTGACGGCCTCGATCAAAAAGTCGCGCCATCCAGTACAGTGACAGGCGCCGCAATCGCGAATAGCCTCGTTGTTCGAACGGTGGAACGCTGTTTGGAAAAATCAATCGATCCTCCCATCTTTTATTCAGCCAATTTAGATGGTGGTGATGCGAAAAATAAAAAAACCTTTGAAACATACCAACCACATATTTTTTACATGTAAACAAAACACCCCATTTCCGTGGGGTGTTTATGTGTTTGCTATACTAGTTTTAAAAAAGGATGATACGACATGGACTTACTCATATTCATCATCGTCATCGGGGCGTTCACAGCCGTTGCCCTATGGAGTTCTAAAAAACTGTTTCAAAAACGGGCAGGTTTGATTTTTATACCAGCTCTTCTCTTAATTACACTGACAGTGATTAATGGTACGCTTGCGCTTGTCAGTCCTTCAGAAAATGCATTGCTCTATGCAGTCGGAGCGTTTGTCTTTGGACCGAGTGGCCTGATTACTCTGGTCTACGCCTTGAACCATCATTTCATTCATCAAAAAAAATCGTCCGATTCCTTCTAAAATCGGACGATTTTTTTATATGAGGAGTTCCCCGTTCACCGCAACGCGTTGAATGTTCAATCGAGGGTCTACTAAGACAAAATCCGCCGTATATCCGGATTTGATTTGACCGAGTTCGTGATCGACTTTTAAGGTTCTGGCCGGATGATATGACAGCATCCGTGATACTTTTACTAAGTCGCCCCCATTATCGAGCATGTTTTTAAGCGCTTTATCTAAAGTCAGTGTGGATCCCGCTAATGCCCCATTTTTCAAGCGCGCAATGCCGTCTTTGACATGGACTTCTTGGCCCCCTAAATCCACCACGCCATCGGCGAGCCCTTTGGCTCTTATCCCATCGGTGATTAAAGTCATGTGATCAGCTTTGTATTTGAGCAAGAGTTGGATGGCCTTATCAGACGTATGAATGCCATCGGCAATCAGTTCAGCTTCGATGTCATCATGCAATAGCGTCATCCCAACAAGCCCTAAATCACGGTGATGCAGTGGACTCATCGCGTTGTAACAATGGGTGACTCTTCGGATACCTTTTTTTATGGCGGCTTCGACGTCGGCTTCGGTGGCCGCGGAATGGCCCATTGATATCACAATGCCCGCTTTTAGTAAGTAGTCAATAAATGCATCGTCTTGCGCTTCTGGAGCAAGCGTAACCAGTTTAATCGCCCCACCAGAGGCCGCTTGAAACTGTTCAAACTGCTCAATCGTTCCAGGGACAATCGCACCGGGGTCTTGAGCGCCTGGGTAGTCTTTAGAAATATACGGGCCTTCTAAGTGAATGCCTAACGGCAACGCCCCTTTGGGCGTCGCGGTTGGATAACTTTCAAGGGCTTTTAATATGGCGGCTTCATTCATGGTCATCGTGGTGGCTAAAAAGCGGGTAGTGCCTTCGTGCACTAAATGGGTGGATATCGCTTCGATAGACCTTGGGTCTCCGTCCATCATGTCAAACCCATGCGTACCGTGTTGATGGACGTCAATAAACCCGGGCATCATTAAGAGCCCCGTATAATCATCACCTAAGTCATTTACCTGTGTATCATGCACGGACACAAATCGACCATCTTCAATGGTTACAGTCTGTTTTTTTAAGACGTCATTGAGCGTAACAACGTCAACGTTTAAAAGCTTCATAATATCGCCTTCTTTCACCCTTTATGATATCATAGAGATATCTAGAAAACGAACACTTGGAGCCCTTTATGGAAATTTTTGTGTTCATCGGAATCATCCTGACACTCGTTGTTTTTGTGAGTGGAGTGAGTGTGTTAATCGGTCGTAAAAATCGGCGGCTTATGTTTATTTTTCCCGGCGCGCTTACCGTCCTTACCGGGTACTTCATCGTATTGACTTATACATCAGATGGCTGGGTCGCTCTTGGTAATTTCATCTTTGCCTTTTCGGGATCGATTGCCACCATCATCGTCTGGATACTCATATTAATGTATTATCTGAAAACAAAGCCTCACTAAAGAATTAAGTCACACGTATTTTTAGACTTGCGCCCATAGGGTATACAGTAAATAGCGTACTTGATTTGAAATATTTCCAATAAAGTAGGCACGACGTTAAGATCAAATGATTCAAATACCTCCCGACCATTACGTCGCGGCTTGCGCATTAAAAAGCGCTTAAGGAAATTTTCCTTAAGCGCTATTTTTTTATAATTGCTTTAAAAATGTCTGCATAAAGACGGGTAAATCTTTGGGGGTTCGTGACGTGATAAAGTTACCATCGACGACGACTTCTTGATCGACATACCTCGCCCCGGCATTTTC
>CAJXLP010000008.1 GCA_913056275.1 uncultured Mycoplasmatota bacterium | reverse complement strand
TGATCACTGACATAAAAAGTTGGGGTAGTAGTATTAGCCGTTTGGGTGACAGATCGACCACCATTTATATGTTCCCACGTTGCTACATCACCAACACCGCTCCAATTTCTTAAATCTACGTAATTGAGGGTTGAACCTTCGATCAAAACCGCTTGTAATGATAGCACTAAAAAAAAGAGTCCAACAATGAAGACTCTACTAAACTTCATGGATTGAAATATATTCGCTATAAATGTTTTGCTAAGCCATTTATTCATGATAAGTACCTTTGCTTTTTCACTGTAAAAATTATAATTCAATTCATTGAAATATTCAATAATTAATGTATGAATTGCATTTTCAAAGCTTAGTCTCTGTTTATTTGTATCAATTTACACAGAGCTAAGTTATCATGAACGTGTTTTAAATCTCTATTTTTAACAAATTTTACAAGGAGTAAGGGAGTCTCTTATGGACCCACTAATTAATGCATTTATTCTTCTAGCTGTGATTGTCAGTCTGATTGCGATTTATGGATATTTCAAAGGCGGCGTTGACGGCATGCTAGAAAAAGAGATTAATCACAACACGATTGATGCGGACCAACGGATTGAAACAACGCGGTACATCGATTTTTTTAAACAAGTCAAGCGGGTGGATTCGATTTATGTGAATACATCGACTCAAACGTTACAAATTAAAAAGAATAACCGGCTTTCATTGCCATTTAACTATCATGATATTCAATCAGTGACCTTAGAATTTAATGATACAGTCAAAGCGACTGGGCATCCAGATGGATGGTTTCAATTATCCATTGAAGAATGGCCCGACGATCTTGATGCGGGAGACTGGAGCATCGCAATTACGTGGAACGGTAAAGAACAGTTAGTGCTTTTCGAATCGTATGCATTGATGGAATCGGTCACTCAAGATTTGGCCGATGCCACCGAAGACTTTTAATTATCCCTTAATACACTTGAAAAATTTTCATACAGGAGTATGATAAGGGTAGTTAATAGAAAGAAGATGACGTAAATTGTTAATTTTAGCCGAAACTCTGGCGTATGACATGATTTTATATATTGGACTTACGCTATTGGTGGGTCTTTTTTTTGGCCGTGTGTTTGAACATTTTAATATTCCGAATTTAACTGGCTATATTGTGGTGGGTCTTGGCATTGGCGCCTTGGTCTTAGTGACCGATCAAGAATCACTTATTGATGCGTTCCAAATCGTCACAGCGATTGCCATTGGCTTTATTGCTTTTAGCATTGGCCTAGAACTTGATTTTTCGAAAATTAAAAACCGCCGTAAAGAAGTGGTTATTATTACCTTAACTCAAGCAATGATGGCGTTTGCGGTGACCGCATTAGGCATGTGGCTATTTAATATCCCCTTACACATTGGGTTAGTCTTAGGGTCCATCGCCATAGCTACTGAACCGGGCCCCATATTATTAATCACGAAAAAATTTAAAACGCGCGGTCCCCTAACGGATACGCTCGTGCCATTGCACGGTGTGGAAGATATGATCGCCATTTTAATCTTTGGCTTAGCAGTTGCCTTTGCAGTTTCGGTCGAATCAGCGTCAGCCATTCAACCTGAAATGCTGGGGAGTCCCTTTTTAGAACTTTTATTTTCTTTTGCCTTAGGCATTGCCATCGGCTTTATATTCCGACAAATTATCCGCATCACCTCCTATGATGATCCGGATAAAGACACGATTGTCATGGTCACTGCGCTAGTTGCCGTATTGATCTCAGTCGCTGTGGCGAACCGCGGAATTTACATCAATGACTTCCACGTGCATTTATCACCGATTTTATTGCCCATGGTGGTCGGCATTACTTTTGCAAATACGTCCACCTACAAAGCCAAACACGAAATTGAGCACACAGTAGACCTGATTGAATCGCCTTTAATGATTGCGTTTTTTGCCGTCATCGGGGCTGAAATTGTCATCTTAGTCGCGGAACAATTGCTCGTCATGGAATGGTTTAACTTAGTGCTATACACGGCAGCCTATGTGGGCTTTAGGGTCCTAGGAAAACTGGTGGGTGCTTGGTTTGGGGCAAAACTTGCCCATTCCGACCCCCTCATTCAAAAATACTTGGGTCTTTGTTTATTGCCGCAAGCGCAAGCAGCGATTGGACTTGCTTTCATCGCTCAAGGCTTACTAAGCTTTACGCCCTATGGGAATTTGATTTTAGTCATAGTCTTAGTCGCTACGGTCGTGTATGAATTATTCGCACCCATTGGTTTACGCTACGCGCTGGTCCGTTGCAACGAGGCCGATGATAAAGTCTGTAGCATTTTAGATCAACAGCATCATCAACCATTTTTCCACTTCAAAAAAGTGGCATAAAAAAAGCGATGGATCGTTAATCCATCGCTTTTGTTTTACGCTGATTTTTGTGATAAATCATACCCGCCACTAACGTTGTTAGAAGTCCAAATGTTAATAAGACACTAACGATAAAGCCTTGACCGGGGCTTTGATAAATAATCAAATGGCCAACTTGATACACCCACATCGCAAAGAAGAAGCCAGTAACAAGTTGTAAACCGACCGCAAATGCGACCCAAGCTTTTGATTCAAGTTCTGAATTCATCGCACCAATGGTTGCAAAACAGGGGGGTGAAAATAAATTAAATACGGTATACGAGACGGCTGTAAGTGCGGTGAGAGAGGCCCCCGTAACTAGGGCATCACGCGCCGCTGAAAGATTCACAGCATCAAAAGCATCGGTGACTGAGAACACATAAATCACGGCCAGTGCTCCGACGATTTCTTCTTTGGCGATGAAACCTAATATGGCGGCGACGGCCAAGCCCCAAGAGGCAATCCCAATCGGCGTTAACAGCCATTCAAATGGCACAGCGAGCGTTCTTAACATACTCGCATCCGCCGCGACCGGTGCCAAGGCAAAGTCAAAACTGATAAAGAACCAGACGAGTCCATTTAAAACAACGATGATGGTACCGGCATTTTTAATGAATGACTTTGCTTCAGCGACCATCATTTTACCGCCCAGTTCTAAACTTGGGCGCTTGTAATCAGGCAAGTCATAAATCGTTTGTTCGGGAGTTGTTTGTAAATTAAAAAATATTTTCAAAGCAAAGCCGATGATAAAAACTACGAGGATGGCTGAGAGATACATCAGCGCGGTCACCCAGGCTTGATTGGTGAAAAATACACCGAGTAACAAGACGATGACAGGCAGCTTTGCTCCGCAGGGGACAAACGGTGTCAATATAACTGTGAGTTTTCGCTGCGTTTCATTTTCAATGGTCCGTGCAGCCATTACGCCAGGGACACTGCATGCGAGTCCAACAAACATGGGAATGGCGGATTTCCCACCCAGCCCAATTTTCGCAAAGTATCGATCAATGACCATCGAAACACGGGTCATATAGCCTGAGTCTTCTAAAAGTTGTAAGAAGAAGAACAGGACCATGATGAGTGGAAGAAATCCAAGGACTGCGGTAAATCCTCCCCATAACCCATCGAGGATGAAGCCTTGCAGTAAGATGGGAGCATTTAGATTAACCAGTAGATTTTCTAAAACTCCCCCAACCATACTCATCACTGATTCTAAAAGGCCAGCCAAAAAAGGTCCTAACGTAATTTGGGAGAAATAAAATACGATCCACATCACCACAAAAAAGATGAACAAACCATACACAGGGTGACTAAGAATCCGGTCTGCTTTGTCTGTGGCAGTTAGTGGCTTGGCTTGATCATAGGACTTTTGAACTTGTGCCATGATGTCTTGAATAATCTTATCGTTTTTGGCCACGCAAGACACATCCTTCATTTAAGGCACACTGTAACAGTTCTTGAATGCCTCGCTTGTGTGTGGCGACCGTGCAATACACTTGGCACTCGAGCATTCTTTCCAACGTTTCAATATCAATGTCAGTGTGATTTTTTCTTACGATATCCATTTTATTTAGGGCGATGATGATGGGAATTCCAAGCGTCTTTAAAGACTGCGTTAAATACAAACTTTGTTCGAGCTGACTGGCATCGATAATGTTGAATACGACGTCCACGTGCTCACTTTTTAAATAGTCAATGGCACGCATCTCATCGTGCGTTTGAGCGTCCATTGAAAAAGTTCCGGGGAGATCGACGATCGTAATCTCTTGATTGGTCGGTCGGTATTTCTTGCGCAGCGGAGCTTCCATTTTATCAACGGTCACTCCGGCGTAATTGCCAATTTTTTGAAACCGTCCCGTTAAATAGTTAAAGACGGTGGTCTTTCCACTATTAGGATTCCCGACGAGTGCGATTTTCATGGGAGTACTCCTCCACGTCTAAGTCATTGGCTAACGCAGTATGAATCGCGATGCGCATGCCACCAAATTTTAAAATATGATGAGGGCCGACTTCGCCAGCATACGTAAAAACACTCTTAAGCCCGAGTCCTCGCCTTTTGAAATCAGCTGGAACCTGCGGTTTGTTAAGATAGCTTTTAATCACGTAAAGACGCTCTTTGGGGGCATTCGTCAATTTCATAAAAAACCAACCTATAATACAAGTTTAACACGTAAAATTGAAGAAATAAACAAACGCTAGAAAAATGAGTGGGTATAGGCACATCCGGTATGACAATTGCACAATTGTGATATTTTAAATGAAGGAGTCAACATGGAAATTACACCCCCGTCTGTTACAGCTAAAAAAATACAATGGATTTACTATTTCGCAGGATTATTTATCATGCCTTTGGGCGTGATTTTAATGATCAATTCAAGACTTGGTCCTCCGCCATTAGCAAGTTTATCTGCCAATATTGCTATTTTGTTTCCCATTACGTTGGGTACGGCAGCATTCTTACTGCAAACACTTATCGTATTGATAGTCATGGTTTATTTTAAAGAACTTAAGTCAATACTTATCTTTGTTTCGGGGACGCTTCTTGGTTTTGGGTTAGATTTTTGGGATTTAATTGTTCTAAATGACTTTTTCCCTGAGGGAATCACCTTACAATTACTGTCATTTTTCTCTGGGCTCTTTGTCATTTCATTTGGTCAGAATTTAGTCCGCTTTTCTAAATTTAAAGCCACTCCCATGCTTGAATACATGAAACTTTACCAGAGCGTATTTAAAACTGAAAACATTTTTTACTCAAGGTTGTCCGTTGAAGGTAGCATCCTAATCATATCAATGGTGTTTGCATTACTTGGTGGTCTTGGACTTGGCACGATTGATGTTGGAACCTTCATTTTGTTAATTGGAATGCCAACATTTTTACATCTTCAAAACGTCTGGATGGCACCGATTTTTGCATTAAAAAAAGTTTCTTAAATTAAGAAACTTGAAATCGGGACGACAGGATTTGAACCTGCGACCCCTTGCACCCCATGCAAGTGCGCTACCAAACTGCGCCACGTCCCGCAAGCATATAGTATACGACCTGAACCGTTTTTTTCAACCCTCGTTGGGAAATATGCTATACTTAACGCATGAAAAAACCGCTTAATTCGCACCACCCCTTACTTTTATTTGATTTAGAAACCACCGGGTTTTCCCCGCAAAAAGATGCCATCATCGAACTGGGCGTCTTATTATTAGATACGCATCTATCCCCGCAAAAAAAATACAGCTTTTTTGTCAAATCTCCGCATGTGATCCCCCAAAAAATTACCGATCTCACCGGCATCACTCAACGGATGAGTGACTCGGGCCAAGACGTTCGGGATGTCTTCGATTTGTTCAAAGCATTCAATCATTCGGACGCTTTATGGGGCGCTTACAACACGCAGTTTGACATCGGCTTTGTGCAAGCCTTGTTTGACCGATTTGACCCAGGATCGCAAGTCCAAGCCAATTTATTTGACGTGATGGCCATCTATAAAGATCGCTACTCAGCCCCGCACTCACTCAAACAAGCGATCAAAACACTGGACGTACCCTTGGCCAACACGCACCGTGCCATCGACGACGTCTTAGCGACTGCCGAAGTCTTGAAACGATTGCACGCCGTGAAGCCTGTTGATTCCTTTGTAAACATCATTGGCTATCATCCAAAATATGGATTGCGTGGCCCCAAATATTCACACATTCAATACGTCGCTCAACACAACATTCCAGGCAGCTTAGAAACCCAAATAAACCGTATAGAAGGAGGCTCTCATGCCTAGTCCAACATTGTTAAAGAAATATGCCGACCTCGCCGTGAATATCGGTGCCAACGTCCAACCCAACCAATACGTCGTCGTGCGCGCATCGATCGAGAGCGCAGAGCTCGCTCGAGAAATTGCCAAATCCGCCTATGAAACGGGTGCTAAACGCGTTCGGATTGATTACGCAGATGCCTACGCCTCGCGCATTGGTTATGACGGAATGAGTCTTGAAACGCTGCAAGAAGTTCCGGATTGGCTCGTTGCTAAATACCAAGCAGACGTCGACAATGGCGCATGCTTGATTTCAATTACTTCACCCATTCCTGAGATTAATAAAGGCGTTCCCGCAGAAAAAATGCAAAAAGCGTCGATGGCCGCCATGCAAAAAATGAGCTTCTTTAGAGAACATACGATGGGGAACCGGACCCAATGGACTATTGTGGCGGCTGCCAACCCTGAATGGGCGGCAAAAATATTCCCAGATGACACGCCAGATACAGCCACTGAAAAGTTGTGGACCGCCATTTTCAATGCGACGCGCGTCTATGAAGATAAAGATCCTAAAACCTTATGGAATGCACACAATGAGACGTTAGGCTCACATAACAAAGTGCTCAATGACTATCAATTCAAACATTTGCATTTTACGAATGACTTAGGCACGGACTTAATTGTTGAACTGGTCAACAATCACGTGTGGGCGGGGGGTCAAGAAACTTCAACCAACGGGCACGTATTTAACCCGAATATTCCAACGGAAGAGTCCTTTACGATGCCCTTTAAACTCGGAACGCGCGGGAAAGTGTACGCGACCAAACCGCTCGATTACCAAGGCAACTTAATCGACGGATTCTGGCTCGAGTTCAAAGACGGAAAAGTCGTTGACTTTGACGCAAAAGCATCGAAAGATGCTTTAGCCAATATTCTAAACTTCGATGATGGGGCACGCTACATTGGTGAGATTGCCCTCATTCAACACGATTCACCGATTCAAAACACCGGATTGCTTTTCTACAATACGTTGTTTGACGAAAACGCCTCGTGCCACATGGCCTTAGGACGGGCGTATCCAATGAACGTCCAAGGCGGTACATCGATGAATCAAAAAGAACTCGATGAAGCCGGAGCTAACAATTCCATGACGCACGTGGATTTCATGTTTGGCTCAGAAGACATCAACGTCACTGGCGTCACCCATGACGGCGAAGAAGTCCCCGTCATGCGAAACGGTAATTTTGTTATATAACCCATGATTCTATGGCCTCACATAATTAAGGAGTGATTCGATGCGCGCCATCAAATATCTACTACTCGTCACGGTTATTAGTCTCGGACTTTGGGGCTGTGAAACGTTGGACGATCCGCTAAATAGCGGCAATGTCACGGTGACATTCACCGGAGAATATAGCGAAACCATTGCGCCCATAACAACCCAAGCAGGGACGCCCATTGACTTGCCAGAAGTCACCGGCGATAGTGCCTTTTTAGGCTGGTTTGATGCCGATAATATGCGCTATGAATTAACCCCTTTTGATCCAGTCTTTGAAGATGTGACACTCGTTGCACAGTTTGTAAGTGACCCGGTGCGCATTCTCTATGACCGTGGTGACGGGGGCTACATTGAACCGACATTGGCGGATGACCCCGTTGAAACATTACCGACGCCAACGCGTGAGAATTTTCTCTTTGCCGGATGGTATTTAGATCCGAACTTACAAGAGGCAGTCGAACTGCCTTTAACCGTTGAAGAAGAGACCACGCTGTATGCGAGCTGGCGTTTTAACGGGTCAAATAGTTTAAATATCTTAGAGTACGAACAATCCATCATTAACATGGTCGAAGAAGTGCGTACATCCGTCCTTGGCATCTCCAATATTATTGATCCAGACTTAGGGACAGGGTCAAACGGGAGTGGTGTGATTTACCGCAAAGAAGGCGACACGTACTGGGTCGTAACAAACCATCACGTTTTGGAAGATTTTACAGAATTAGAAATCATTTATGAACGTAACGACCTTATTTTCACCATTGAAAACGATGCGATTGAATTTATTGGGTCCGACCCAACTACCGATATCGGAGTCATTACCTTCACGTCATCCCTTGATTTCGCGGTCGCTGAATTTACCGATTACTATGATTTGCAACTCGGCCAGTATGTCTATGCCGTTGGATCACCGTTAGGATTCCAATACTTTAATTCGGTGAACCAAGGCATTATATCGGGGCTGTCACGATTCTTTGAAAATTCCAGTGGGCTGGGAGAATTTGCGGGGTTCGTTATTCAACATGACGCCGCAATTAACCCAGGAAATAGTGGCGGTGCCCTATTTACCAGCGCTGGTGAATTCATTGGCATTAATACATTTAAGATCGATTCTTCCCCCACCGGACGTAATTTAGAGGGACTCGGCTTTGCCGTTCCGTCGAATACGATTACTCGGGTGACCCGCGACTTGGAAGAATTCGGCGAAGTTCGCCGACCGTTCTTCGGCATTTCCTCTGCCGTCATCGTATCTTCGTGTGATCAAGATTTCGGGGTGTGCGTACAAGCGGTTGTTGAAGATTCAAGTGCAGAAGCACTCGGCATATTAGAAGGCGACGTTATTATCGGGTTCCAAAATGATGCGATGGATGAGATGTTCCGCACCAACAACTTTGAGCAACTCAGAGAAGCCATTTTAAATTCTCGCGTGGGCCAACCTGCGCGTGTCGAAATCATTCGAGACGGGGAGACCATCATCACGGATTATGCCCCACTCGTGCTCCATCCTGACGACCGTGATTAAACGCCTATTACTCATCCTTCCCATCGTTTTTCTTTTGCTTGGCTGTCAAGCCGCTCCGATTCAAAACATTGAAATTCCTGATCAAACATTTACCTTTGAATTGTTTACTCCGGGCGCCATTCAAACCACATATCTCTATGAGGACGGCACGCTTGAACGCGTGCCTTTTGAGCGTTCATGGCTGCGTGTGAGAGACGTTGAAAAACTCAGCCGCCCGGGAAGGCACAGCATGCAGATTTCCCACGCAGGCCTTCAAACATCGTTCACCCTCACGCTAGAGGCAGACGCCTTAAATATGCAGCTTTCAAACATTTACACCCTGGGCAGTGAAAACAATCAAATTGATACCGACTATGACACATGGAAAGAAAGCATCGCGGGCGACGATGGCCGGGGCGTTCGTGAATTATTCATCAACGCCTTTGGGGAACTCGTTGTCACTTACAGCGATGACACGCAAGCCAATCTTGGACAAATCACCGGAGACGATGCGCCGCTCATAGAGTTGGCGGTTGACGGTGACTTATTGACGTGGAATTACGTGGACGAAAGCGACCGTGAAGTGCTCTTTGATTTGTCCGCGTTAAAAGGTGATACCGGCACCTCAATCGATGATTTATCATTCAATGATTCCGACGAGCTCATCGTCACTTTTGACGACGGCACCGCCAATAATCTCGGCTCTTTTTCTGCCTTTTTAGACACCTTAGCCATCGATACCATTTACACGAATTCACGCAGTGAACTGATCATCGTCTTAACCGACGGACGCAGCTTTAACGTTGGTAGCGTGATTGGCCCAGTCGGGCCGCGCGGTGAAACGGGACCACGTGGAATCCAAGGGCCACGCGGGTTTACAGGTGAGCGCGGCCCAGCTGGAGAGGCGCCAGAATTTCGCATTGACGGGGTCATGATGCAATATAAATACCCTTCAGAAGCGAGTTCACAGTGGCGTGATTTATTTAATTTTCAAACGCTTGAAAGTGAAACCTTTACCTTTGTGACCAGTCCTGGGGTCGTGTTACAAACTAGCAACGATACGCTTCAGTGGAAACTCGACGAAGATCCAGATAGTAGTTTTCAAACACTATTTACATCCGATGAATTAAGCGGGCCAGCTGGCCCAACCGGACCAGCCGGAAGGGATGGCGTCGACGGTGCGGATGGCGCGCAACTGGAAATCCGTTACAACGCTGAACTCGAACAGATTGAAACGAAATACACCGATGAATCAAGTTGGAGTTTGCTCACGCCTAACAGCACCTTCCAAGGCCCAAGAGGCTATGATTTGACGCTGTCTACCTCTGGCAATGCAATCGTGTGGGGCGTCTCTGATGGGGCCGTTGAATTTCAGCCATTGGTCGATTTTGAGGCGTTAAAAGCCCCGCCTGCTGAAATCATTGTCAGTGGAGAAGCCATTTACTCGCGTGGACTCAATACGGATGCCTACACATTTGTAATTAGTTTAAGTGCCTTAGAAGGTCCAATTGGGCCAGAAGGCCGCGGCATATCTGCCGTTGCCATTAATGGGAGTAATGAATTTACCATTACGTATACGGATAATTCGTCTGACAATCTTGGCACACTCGCTGATTTATTGACGGTGTCGTTTCGCCATCCAGACGGCTTTTTATACGACACTCAAATCGTCGCCAGTGGCAGTAACCTGACGACGCCAACAGCGATTCCAAGCATTGCCTATGCGACGCTTGCTGGCTTTAACGCATCGCTTACAAATATTACGGAATCTAAAATTATAGAAACTATTTTTACGTATGAAACGCTAACCATCGACTTTACTGAAAACATCACGTCAATCACCTTGACGGCGCAAGATGCGTTAACGTTACCCACCCCGAGTAGCATTGAGGGATATACGTTTACAGGATTTATTAGACGCATTAACGGAGCTGCCGTTCCTGCCTATGACGGAATGCCGATTTCCCAGTTATTTCTCGATCAACGCACCATCACTCTCAGTCCAACGTATGCAGTAACAGAGCGGTTTGATGTGCGCAATGAAGAAGCGCGCATTCGCATGATCAACGAAGTATTAGACGGTGTCATTACAGTCGTGAATCAACGGTCAAGTGGTGGTACAGCGCTCGGCAGTGGAGTCGTCGTCTCCCGGACTGCGTTAGAAACTGGGTACCGCTACTGGGCGGTGAGTAATTACCACGTAATTGAATCGAATGCGCAAGTCGATGTTCGGTTTTATCGGGGCGGTAACTTGTATGATGAGACCGCCATCACCGTCAAAGGATATTCTGAGGTTAATGATGTATCGGTCTTAGAGTTTGATTCAGAGCATCTTTTAACGCCGGTTGCCTTTGGAAATTCCTTTGACATTGACACGGGTCAAACCGTGTATGCCCTCGGAAATCCAGTAAGTTTTAACTACTTCCATACCACCACGGAAGGCTTACTCGTCTCAGATAAGCGGTTGTTCGATAATATCGACAATATAAATTCGTTTTTTATTCAACACTCAGCTTTGATTAACCCCGGAAACAGTGGCGGGCCCATTGTTGATTCAAATGGCCATTTGCTCGGCCTCAACACCATCCGGGCTGAATCTACTGGCGGTGACTCACCTCGGGATGTGGTGGGAATCGCCTTTGCCATTCCGTCGTTAATCGTCGAACGCGTCTATTTAGATGTCGTTGAATCACGGTCTGATACCAGCCGTAAATCATTTGGAATTACCGCGGAAAGTGACCCGTATTCGTGTACCACAACCGTGCTCGTTGGCGTCTGCATTAATGGCGTTTCCACGGGCTCATATGCCGAAGAACTCGGCTTAGCGACGGGTGATATCATCATCCAATTCAAAAACGACCGACTCGCAACGTACGTTGATGTTGATAACGCCAACGAACTCAAAGAAGCGATGTATATGACCCAAGTGAATGGGGGGATTTCGGTGGTTTACCTAGATGCCTCTAACAGTTATACTACGGTAGAGACCAGCCGGATCATACTGGATTAAAAGGAGACATCATGAAAAACTGGATACAGGCCTGCGGGTTCAAAGAGGCTAACTTAGTCCAAAAACGGGTGATGCCGACATTAGAAAGTGGTAAAAATGTCATTGTCACAAGCCCAACTGGCACCGGTAAAACTCACGCATTTTTGATTCCACTCTTAGCAAAAACTGTCCCCAATAAAGGGCTACAAGCCGTTATTCTAGCGCCAACGAGTATCCTATCAAAACAACTCTATACCGTCACTGAATCAGTAATCAAAGCACTTGATTTATCCGTGACTGTCCGCCATATCCATAAAAAAATTGACACTGAGAGTACACATGAAATCGTCATTGCGACCCCGTATCAGTTAATTGACGCAGTCTTTAAACAATCATTGTTTGGCTTAAAAAATGTGCAAACGGTCATACTTGATGAGGCCGACATGATGCTTGATCAAGGGTTCATCCATGATTTAGAACTCATATTCACGGCGGTGCCAGAGCGCGCTCAGGTGGGTATTTTTTCGGCCACCATGCATCCCGCATTAAGACGCTTTTTAGACCGCTCGTTTCCAGGCATCAAAACGCTTAATTTAAACCCCGAAATGCTCAACGACCAAGCTTTAACATCCAAATATGTGTACGTCGAAAAAGCCCGACGTATTACTGAGTTACCCCGCGTCATGGGTGGCATTCAACCGTTCTTTGCGCTTGTATTTGGCTCAACGAAAAAAGAAGTGGACGCCATTTATCAAGCGTTGAAACCGCATTACAAAGACATCGCGATCTTGCACGGGGACGTTGCACCGAGAGAACGCGAACAACTCTTAAAAAAAGCGCGAAAATACGTGTATCAAGTCATCGTCGCCTCTGACTTAGCCGCGCGCGGCATTGATTTACCGGATGTCTCACACGTAGTTAATGTCAGTTTACCGACCGACCCATCGTATTTCATCCACCGAATTGGCCGCACGGCACGCGTGGGAAAACCGGGCATGCAGATCACGTTGTATGAAAAAGCCGATTTAGAATTTTTTGAAAAGTTAAAACCGTATGGATATACCGTTCAGTTAAAAGGAGTCAAAGCATGAAAATTGGGTCACACGTTGGACTTTCTGGTAAAGACATGTATTTAGGCAGTGTGGAAGAAGCACTCAGTTATGGATCCAATGTATTCATGGTCTATACAGGGGCGCCGCAAAATACGCGCCGTAAAAAAATTGAAGCCATGAATATTCCGGCCGCCCATGAACGCATGCGCGACCAGGGGATTCACCCCGAAGACATCGTGGTGCACGCGCCGTATATTATGAACCTAGCCAATCCAAAGCCGGAAACACGGGCCTTTGGAGCGTCCTTTCTCGCCGAAGAAATTCGCCGCAGTGAGGCCATGGGCGCAAGACAAATTGTCCTCCATCCCGGGGCGCATGTGGGCCAAGGCCCAGACGTCGCCATTCCTTTAATTATCGAAGGACTCAATCAAGTCATCGAAGCGACTCAAGGCTCAAGCGTTCAAATTGCCTTAGAAACGATGGCCGGTAAAGGCACGGAAATTGGCCGGTCCTTTGAAGAACTCGCACACATTATCGAAGGCATCAGTGATCAGTCTAGAGTCTCGGTGTGTTTTGATACGTGCCACACGCATGATGCGGGATATGCCATTCGCGACGACATCGAGAGTGTGTTTGAATCGTTTGATTCGATTGTGGGACTTGATCGCATTAAAGTGTTTCACATCAACGATTCGCAAAACCCCGTGGGTGCGCACAAAGATCGCCACGCCAATTTAGGCATGGGCCATATCGGCTTTGACGCCCTGTTAAAGATCGTGCAAGATCCCCGCTTTGCATCCATTCCTAAAATTTTAGAAACCCCGTATGTCACCGCTGATGATGCCTCTAAAAAACGCATTTATCCGCCGTACCAAAAAGAAATAAGCATGTTAAAATCAGGCACATTTAATCCCCGTTTTATCGAAGAACTTCGCGCTTAGATGGTATGCGAGACTTATTAAACGAGTACTTCGATGACGTCCGCGTCATCGATACAGCCACCTACATCACGCACCGTCAAACCCACTTCGCTGAAAAAAACGAAGATTTTAGTATGTTTGACGGGTATCAGTCATTAGCGATTGTCTGTTTATCGTTTAAAAGCGACCAAGTGAAACTCGGGGGCAAAGGCCATGGCATCGTTGCGCGCTATGCGTACGGCGAAGATTATCACATCACGTTTCAAAAACGCTTCGCTGAGCTCAAAGAAGCGGCCTTGAAACAAGGCTATCACATTGAAGGAAAAGCCGACATTTCCCCTGTGGATGAACGCCAACTCGGACTCATTAGCGGCCTTGGATTCATTGGCTACAACGACTTATTGATTCATCCGAAGTTTGGCACGTACATGATGCTTGGGACCGTCTTTATTCAAGAAGCCTTGACAGAATCGGTCGTCACCATCGATGATTCATGCGGCGACTGTCGGTTGTGCATTGATGCCTGTCCGGGGGACGCTTTGAGTACCGAAGGCTACATTGAAAACAAGTGTTTATCGTTTAAAAATCAAATGAAACTACCCTTCCAACTGGACGAAGTGAAGCCGTTTAAAACGATGATTTTTGGCTGCGACATCTGCCAGCGAGTCTGCCCAAAAAACACCAACATTCACCCACTCACGCATCCAGAATTTGATCCGGATGGGGCTGAACGCATCGATTTGGCTGAGTTACTCACGTTATCTAACCGGGCCATTCAGCGGAAATATAAAGAGTACGCCTTTTCCTTTCGCGGTGGCTTATTGCTCAAGCGTAATGCCATTATGTTGATGTACAATCAACGTTTAATGCAGCACCTTGACCTGATTAAAGAGGTATACAACGATTATAAACATGTGCCGTGGTTTGCCCAAACCGTGGAACTCATCATAAAAGATATGGAGGCGTCCAATGAATCACGTCGTCTTATACCAGCCTGAAATCCCCCAAAATACGGGCAACATTATGCGGACATGCGTCGCCATCAATGCGCGCTTGCATCTCATTAAACCACTCGGATTTTCCTTGGAAGAAAAGTATTTAAAACGAGCTGCGGCCAATTACCTTGAGCATTTAGACTACCGCGTGCACGATAGCATCGAAGCCTTTTTTGCGGCGGAAGCGGGAACTTATTATTTTTTGAGTCGCTACGGCCTTAAAAGCCCTGATGAGTTAGATGTCAGTGCCCCAAGCTCCGACGTCTATTTCTTTTTCGGGTCCGAATCCACCGGCATCCCAAAAGCGATTCTTAAACCACATTTAGACCGCTGTTTCCGGTTGCCGATGTCTACGCACATTCGCAGTTTAAATTTAGCCAACACGGTGGCCATCGTCATGTATGAAGTGATGCGCCAACAAGATTATCCTGGCTTGTCCAAAAAAGAACCTGAGATTTACAAGGGTGCCGATTACTTATTAAAGTAAATGCACCCATCCCTAGAGCGTATCTATGCTATACTTACAACCAATAAGGATGTGATGCGCATGGATAAAGCCCTTGGCTCAACCATCGTTGTGCAAAGTTACAAGCACGATGAGCGTCTTCATCGCATATGGGCGAAAGCAACCATTATTGACCGTACGAACGAACAAATTATCTTAGCGAACAAGCGCACCAAAGTCATTGAAGCCAACGGCCGATTCTGGTATACGAAAGAGCCGTCGGTCACCTGGTTTTTTAAAGACCAGTGGTTCAATGTCATCGGCATCATACGGCCTGCTGGGATATACTTTTACTGCAACATCGCGTCGCCCTATGTGATTGACGATGAAGCTTTGAAATACATCGATTACGATCTCGATATCAAAGTGAACAAAGACTTCACCTACAAATTGCTTGACCGCAAGGAATACCGTCGTAACTTGGAACAAATGCAGTATTCAACACGGCTGCAAAGTGTCATTGAAGCTGCTAAATCAACGCTGATTGAGTGGATTGAAGCCCGGCAAGGTCCGTTTACTGGGGGCTTGGTCGACCAGCTTTATAATCGGTACAAAATTATGCATGACTAAACACCCGTTTGGGTGTTTTTTTTATGGTCTGCGTGGACAAAATATGTATGACAAGTTATACTAAAATTGGCTTATTTAGAATTTTTATAAATAAGCGTTAAAGGAGATATCATGAAGATTTTGAGCCTTTTTATGGTGACTTTAAGTCTTTTTTTAGCCGGGTGTCAATCCGACGACTCCTTGGTGATCTATACCGATCGTCACTACGCGACCGATGATGCCGTGTATGACGCATTTACCGAAGAAACAGGCATCCCTGTGGAGATTTTATCGGCCAGTGCCGATGAATTGATTCAGCGCATTCAATCCGAAGGAGAGAATACGCCCGCTGACCTGTTATTTCTTACGGATATTGGCCGCTTAGAACGGGCGGTCGATGCGGATATTTTAACAGCGATGGATGCAGACATCGTAGAAGCTGTCCCCAGTGCCTATTATCATCCGGATTACTACTATACGGGCGTGACCAAACGGGCGCGCGTGTTGGTGTATCATCCAGACCGGGTGAGTGCCAGTGAACTATCAACTTATGAAGCCTTAGCAGACGAATCATGGCGCGGACGCATCGTCCTGAGAAGTTCTCAAAACGTCTATAATCAGAGTTTGTTTGCATCCTTGATTGCCTTAAACGGTGAACCTGCATTTGATACGTGGCTAAACGGCTTACAAGCAAATTTAGCACGACGTCCCTCGGGGAACGACCGCGATCAAGCCAAAGCGGTGTATGCAGGCGAAGCAGACGTTGCCATCATGAATACCTATTACATGGGAAAAATGGCATTTTCTGATGATCCGTTTGAACGTGCGGTGGCGGAGGAACTTGCCGTGTTTTTCCCGAATCAAGAGACGACCGGTACGCACGTTAATGTCACCGGACTTGGGCTTGTGAAAGCCTCACCCAAGCAGGCTGAAGCCAGTCAATTAATCGCCTATTTACTCTCCCCCAATGTGCAAAACGTATTTGCCTCAACCAATTTTGAATATCCCGTCGTAGACGCCGCAGATACGCATCCTTACATTGCAGCGTGGGGACGTTTTAGCGAACAACCAATCAATCTGTCAGTCCTTGGCGATTGGTACCAAACCGTATCCATTAAAGTGGATGAAAGTGGCTTTGATCAGTGATATTACCGAAGCGTATTAAAGGCCTTGCCCTCCTTCTATCTGGACTATTATTGATTCCTTTTAGTGCCCTAATTGGGGCGCTTTTTTCTCCGTCCAGTGTAATTTGGCGGCACGTGCGCGATACGCTTTTACCCACGTACTTATCGCATACTTTGGCGGTATTAGCCATCAGTGTATTGTTGGCCACCGTAATCGGTGGAAGCTTAGGCATCGTGTTTGCCAGAAGACGCTTTGCCTACCAAAAAGTATGGCGCATCGCTCTCATTTTACCGCTGGCGATTCCTTCGTACGTGTACGCCATGATTTATGCCGATTTATTTAGTGTCACGGGCTTCATCGGCCGAACGCTTTGGCAGTTTGATGCGAGTGTGTCGCTGGCTTGGATGAATGTGCCGGGTGTGAGTGTAATGTTTGCACTCGCCTTATACCCGTACGTGTTTTTGATTACCGAAAGCACCGTCCGCCAACACGGCACTCACTACGAAACTGCCGCTTCCCAACTCGGGGCTTCAACATGGCGCATTTTTTGGACCATCACCTGGCCACTGATTTTACCAGGTGTCATCGCAGGGGCAAGTTTAGTCGCTTTTGAAGTACTCAACGACTATGGCACTGTGGCGTATTTTAATATTCCCGTGTTCTCCTTTGCGATCTTTGATGCCTGGTTTAGACTGGGCGATTTGAATACCGCGTTACGCATCGGGGGATATTTCATCGTATTTACCTTTATTTTGTCGCTCGTCATGGACCGTTTGAAAAAACCAAAAACTGGGCGTATCGCGAAAGCAACGATGCAAAAACCGGCTTTAAAGCACCCAAAAATGGGTTTTGTGAGTATGGGGCTTTTAGTGTTAATTGCACTCATTGTGCCACTATCCCAACTTGTCTATTACCTGAGCATTGCGCCCTTGCCGGCACGGATAGGGGCTGCTTTTATACGGACTGCTTGGCTAAGTGGACTGGTGGTTGGAATCATTTTAGGGGTGAGTTTACTCCTCATGCAACCACTGAGAAATCAGCGCATTCCCTTGATTCGTATGGCCACCCTCGGCTACGTCATCCCTGGCAGCATCATCGCTGTTTCCTTGATGGCACTCACCGCTGACATGGAAGCCATTGGACTGAGTATATTAAATATTGCGACGTTAAGGTATTCCGTCATCATTGTAATATTTGCCATGGTCATTCGCTTTTTAACACTCGGCATGAACGCCTTGACGAGTGGCTATAAAAAAATTGGCAACCGCTATTCCTTGGCGTCTCAATCACTCGGTCAATCATGGGGGAAAACATTACGTAAGGTTGACGTTCCATTGCTGAGAGGCAGTCTAATCTCAGCGGGCTTATTGATCATGATTGACTTAATTAAAGAACTTCCCCTCACCTTGATGCTCAGACCGTTTGGCTTTGAAACGTTATCCACACTTGTCTACCGCTCGATGCAAAACGAAGAAATCGCCAGAGCCGCTGGCCCAGCACTCGCTATGATTGGCCTTTCCACACTGGCCATTCTTTACTTGATGAAGGAGCGCTCACTCGATGCTTAAGATTGATCAATTACACTTTGCTTACGGGGCGAACGTCCTTTTTGAGTCACTGAGTTTCCAATTGAAAGCGGGTGAACGTCAAACATTAGTTGGTCCCTCCGGGGCAGGAAAATCAACCCTTTTAAAACTGGTGATGGGAACCCTCAAGCCGGATGGCGGTGAGATAGCCTGGAACGGGCAGTCACTCGTTAAACCATTCATCCACCCGCACGCCCGGCCGATCACCTTGATTTCCCAAGACGACACGCTCTTTCCGCACATGACCGTCCGAGCAAACCTAATCTATGCCAAACCGAAAACACCGATGAGTGAGCTTGACCGCTGGCTCAGTGCGCTCGATATTCACGGCTTGGTTGATCGGTACCCAGAAGAACTCTCAGGCGGTGAAAAACAACGCGTGATGCTTGGTCGTGCGCTGCTTTATGGGCCCGCGCTCATCCTCATGGATGAACCATTCAAAGCCCTAGATAAAGCGCTGAAATTAACCTTAATCGACCGCTTTAAGAGGGTGTTTAATGCCGTCAACCAAACCGTATTGACCGTGACCCACGATGAAACTGTCGCGACGGCACTCGGCGGGAAAATCGTCCGCTTAGACCAGGGCCATATCGAAACGCTTTAACCCCTCAATGAGGGGTTTTATTATGGTAATATAAAGATAGAATTAAAGGCTTAATCAAAGGATGAATCCCGCGATGATTTTTTGTTTAGGAGGCGCGTTTAATCCGCCCACACTGGCCCACAAAGCCATCTATGAAGCTGTCAAAAAACGCCCAGATTTCGACCGGTTTATCTTTTTGCCTGTGGGCGATCAATACGCCAAAGACATGGTCCATGCGGATCACCGGATTGCCATGTTAACGGCTATGACCAAGCACGACGAAGCGGTCATTATCGACCCCTTAGAAACCAACGATGCCACCTATCAAGGCGCGCGCGAGTCACTGCGACGTCTTGAAAGCGCCTATCAAGCCCCCGTGGTGTTTGTCCTTGGCACCGATCAAGCCATCACCTTACCAACCTGGAAACAAGCTGATTCATTACTTTCTGAATTCCAATTTTTAATCATTCAAAGACCCGGCACAGACGCGGACCGTTTCGATGCTTTAAAGGCTTCCGCCCCCGGTGCCATCTATGATATATTACATTTAGATTTACCGATTTCTTCGACCGCGTATCGAACGACCAAAGACGTGCGTTTATTAGATTCAAACGTCGCGACTTACATTGCCCACCACGATTTATATTAAGGAGTCCGCATGGCTGGATTAGGGTTCATTAAAATTGATGCAGTAAGCCCCAAAGTGTTCGTCGGTAATCCGCGCCAAAACATGCGGATTATTAAAGACGTGTTAGCCACGTCCAAAGCAGACATTGTTGTATTTCCAGAACTCTCAGTGACCGGCTATACAGCCAGTGACTTGTTTTTTCAAAGCCAATTATTAAACGACGCCTTTGATGGGATTAACGAGTTACTCAAAGACAATCCATTTAAGGGGATTGTCGTACTTGGCTCCCCCTTTGATTATCAGGGTTTAATGTACAATACGGCGTTCGTCATTCAAGGCGATCAAGTGCTGGGCATCGTGCCGAAACTGTACGTCCCGAACACTCAGGAGTATTACGAAAAACGGTGGTTCACAAGTGGCTTGAAAATCATTGATACCGTCGATCATGTCACCTTTAATCAACAGACGGTCCCGTTTGGCTCGTTGTTGTTTGAAACGGCCGATGAATCGGTTAGTTTTGGCATCGAAGTCTGCGAAGACATGTGGGCGCCTTTTACCCCTGGGAATTTACTCGCGTTAAAAGGCGCAAAAATGATTTTAAATATCAGTGCCTCAAACGAAACGTTCGGCAAACGCGACGTCCGTAAACGAACGATTATCGAGCATTCGAGAAAAAATATGGGAGCCTACATTTACGCGAGTGCGGGAGCCAGTGAATCGACCAGTGAAACGGTCTTTAGCGGCCATTTAGTTGCCGCATCAACCGGTGAACTTCTCTTAGAAACGGAAGACTTCAATCCCGATACCGTCCGCATTACCGCCGACATCGATTTAGAATCGATTCGCTTCAAACGCCAACACTACTCCAGTTTCCGCGATCTCAAAGTATCTCTAACCTATCCGGTTCAGCGGGTGAAAATCCACGTTGAACCGGCTTTAAGTTATACGTTTGAAACACCGTTGGATCAGACGCCCTTTGTCCCGAAAGGCGATCCACGTGCGGCCTTTGAAAAACTGTCAAGTTTATTAGAAGCCGCGCTTTATAAACGTTTGTCTCACATCGCTGCCCAATCGATTATCGTTGGGGTAAGTGGGGGTCTAGACAGTGCACTTGCGTTAATGATTGCGACGAAAACGGCGGACGCATTAGGATTAAAACGCCGTGCCGTTCAGGCGGTTATGATGCCCGCAAAAGCCAATTCAAAGCGGACAAAAACGCAAGCAGACTCCCTCATTGAAGCATTGCAAGTCAGCCGCCGCGAGATTCCGATCGACCAAGCCGTCGATGATCACCTAGCGGTCATTGGCCACGACCAAACGACCATGGATACCACCTATGAAAACGCCCATGCGCGCATGCGGACGCTGATTTTGATGAACTTAGCCAACGCCCACCAGGGCATCGTCTTAGGGACGGGTGACATGAGCGAACTCGCCCTTGGGTTTGCGACGTATAACGGCGATCAGATGAGTATGTATGGCATTAACCAAGGAATTCCCAAAACGTTGGTGCGTTATTTAGTCGCTGGCTATGGTGCCTACGGGTTTGACGCCGATATAAACGCGATTACCCAGGCCATTATCGATACTCCAATTTCCCCAGAACTCATTCCCGGTCAAAACAGTGAAACGATGATTGGCACGTATGAAATCAATGATTTCATTCTCGCTCGGTTTTTACGGCACGGAGATAGCGAAGCGCGCATTGCTTTTTTAATCGCGGATGTGTTTGGCTTATCAGACGACGAGACGAAAACCTACGTCACACGTTTTTTCAAACGATTTTTTGCGCAACAATTTAAACGGCAAGCATCCCCCGATGCGCCGAAAGTGATCGATGTCGCATTGAGTCCACGTACGGATTTTAGACTCCCCAGCGACATCAGTTATGGAGATTTTAATGGCTAAAGTTGTCCTCGGTATGAGCGGTGGTGTAGATTCCAGCGTCGCCGCCTATTTATTGCAAGAAGCCGGCCACGAAGTAATTGGTCTTTTTATGCGTAACTGGGATTCAACAACCAATCAAGATGTTTTAGGCAATCCCACTTTAAACGATGAAGTGTGCGAACAAGAACGTGATTTTAACGACGCAAAAAAAGTCGCTGATCAACTCGGGATTCCGCTCCATAAAGTCAATTTCATTGAAACGTATTGGGACAAAGTATTTCAGTATTTCATCAGCGAATACCAAAAAGGGCGCACCCCAAACCCGGATGTCATGTGCAATAAGATGATTAAGTTTGCGGAATTTTTTGACTACGGAAAGCAATTTAACCCTGACTATTTTGCGATGGGTCATTTTGCGCGCTTATCCAAAAAAGATGGCTTACAGTTGCTGCGTGCCAAAGATGAAACAAAAGATCAAACGTACTTTTTATCGCAACTGTCAAACGCCCAACTCGACCGCGTGTTATTTCCCATTGGTGACTATACGAAAAAAGAAATTCGGGCGATGGCTGAACGCTTAAATCTCGCCACCGCAAAGAAAAAAGATTCGACCGGCATTTGTTTCATCGGCGAGCGTGACTTTAATCAATTTCTCAACAATTATTTGCCCGCTCAACCCGGTCCCATCAAAACCTTAGAAGGCGATGTCATCGGTGAACATACCGGCTTGATGCATTACACCATCGGCCAACGCAAGGGCCTGGGGATTGGCGGGTTAAAAGAGTACCCGAAAGCTCCTTGGTTTGTTGCTGGTAAAGATTTAGACAGCAATACCTTACTGGCCGTTCAAGGCTATCACCACCCGATCCTTTACGGCACCCATGCCACCGGGTCTGCGTTAAATTGGCTGTCAGATCTTGACCCGGATGGTCTCACGTGTACGGCTAAATTCCGCCATTTACAACCCGATAAAAAGGTCTCCATCACGCTTTCTGGGTCCGGCTTTACCGTGCATTTCTTAGACCCATCAAGAGCTGTCACCCCCGGTCAAGCGGTGGTCTTTTATGACGGGGATGTGTGCATGGGTGGTGGATTTATTGACGCTGTCTTTGAACAGGATGAAAAATTGCCACGATGAAAAAACTCGGACTTGCCTTAACGGGCGGGGGCGCCAAGGGCGCCTTTCAACAAGGGGTATTAGAAGTTTTAGATGAGGCGGGGGTACTCGACCATTTCAGCATGATATCCGGGGTATCAATCGGCGCATTGCACGCGTTTAGTGTGGCCTCTAACCAGTTAGCTGCATCGCGCTTTGTCTGGGAAACTATCGACAAAAAAAATGCCTTTCACTCGGAAAAATCTCTGCTTGATAAATTTCGAAACAGTGAATTTGACTGGCTGAATGATGGCGTTTTCCCGACCGATTATCTCGAGCAGCACCTTGATGAAATGTTAGAGCCTTCGAAATTGGATGGGCGAGAAATTTACATCGGCGCGACCCGGGTCGGCCCAGACATCACCAGTCTTGGAGGAATTTTATCGCACAACCTTAAAACCTTGAGGCACGGGCATTTACCGATTGAATACATGCCCTTACATACGTTGTCAAAACGGGTGATTAAAAAAACCTTAATGGCATCCACCGCGATTCCTGTCGTTTTTAAACCGATTAAACTTGGCGATGGATATTACGTGGATGGAGGGGTATACAACAATACACCTCTCAAACCACTGGTCGATCATGGCTGTACGCATATCCTCGTGATCGACTTATTTAAATACAACTTAAAACGGCGCTTTCATTCGGGGGACGCAGACATTTTATTCATTCACCCCGAGCACTATTTAGGCCGTATACTGGATTTCACCCCAGAGCGCTCCAAATCGCGCATGGCCTATGGCAGACGCGTTGCTGAAGAAAAATTAGAAAGCATCAAACACTTTATCCGCGGATAGAGTGTTTTTTTTAAAAAAGAAAAAAGGTCCCTTTATGCGAATGGTTTAAGTGAAAGGAGACCCTATGAAATGGATCATTTTAATTGCCATGATTGGCTGCATTCCCATGCGCTCGGTGAGCGCTAGTGAATACACGCATTTTCAATCCATTCATTTTCAAAAATCATCGGTGGAATTTCTCAACGATTTTTCCCATCTTGACATGCGAAGGTATCTCAATCGCATCGACGGCCGGCGGTTTTGGGGCTGGATAATTGAACCTGTGCATTCGCACGAAAAAGTCCACTTTGTCAAAGAGACAGTCTTACTTATTGAAAACGCCGGAACGACACCAATCAAACAATCTTACACGCTCAAAGTATCGGAACAATCGAAAGTACAATTTGACGCGCGCGGTCAAATCACCACCCGCGTCAAGGGCAAAGTAAAAGGCTTTGATTTGAATTTAGAAGCCAAACTTGACCTCGCCTATTCACAATCAACGGTCCGCTCAATTGAAGAGCAAACCAAAATTGACATTCAAGTCGACCCAGGAACGCGTCTCAATGTGGCCATTTTCGGAGAAGGATACATCAGCAACGGGGTGGCTCAATATTACCGATTCTTTCGACCTGTCAGAGAAGGAGGGTATGAATATTTTGTGTTGGCGACGGAGTATTACGGGATTGAAAAAACACCGCTGGACGATGCTCCTTATTAGTGGGTTAGTCGCTTTATTCATTGTGTCAAGACCGCCGGATACACGTCTGTATACACTGGATTACCGCTACGCTTTATCCGTGGGTGACGCCTTTGAAGTCCCCTTTATTCATCCTGAACCGTCCCACCCGTGGTTGCATGAAGAGAGTCTGTTAGGCGCCCGCATTACGGGTGACGATCAGGCCATCACGCTCCACATTGAAGCGGTGGAGGCCGCTGGGTCATTCGGTGACTATGCAGTCACGATGATCACATTTAGTTGGCCGTTTGATGCCGTCAAAACGCCTTATTTTGTGGACGGTGATTTAACGCTTAGGTTATTAAACGGTGAAACGGTCCGCTTTAGCGGTTTACAGATGGGTCTATTTGCGGCGTCCCCATTTGATGATTTGAGCGTGCAATCGATGTATGGCATCTTTCAAGACCGCCAATTTGAAGGTCTTTATCTGACGCTTAAAAATCAAACGGATGCACCGGTCACGTTGCAGTCCGTTGATTTGGGGTTCTCAGATTTAGTGGCCGATGCAGTGCAACTTAAAAAGACCACCGATGCGTTCACACACTCTCAGGCGTTTTCCGCCTATGACGTGCGTCCTTTGTACGGGTTTGAACCGTTGGAAACGCAAACCATCATCATTCCATTTGAGCCCGCCACATCCTTGCAGGCGGCGCCCGTGTGTCTCACATACACGCTTCAAACAGATACCCGCCAATCCTGTCTGGCACCGTTTCAGTTTATTGACCGGAGTTTTAGCTCAGCCGATTTTATCCCAGGGATTACCAATGATTAACGTCTTTAAGTGTGTCAAGCACTACCGAAATAAATCGGTCACCTGTCCGCCCCTGGCACTCTCATCCAAAACCATTTTAACGGGACGCAATGGCTGCGGGAAAAGCACGTTGCTCAAGGCACTGGCGGGGTACAGTCCCTTTGAAGGGACCATCCAAGTTCCAAATAAAGTGTTTTACATGCCCCATGATGGGCCCTTGGCGGCCCAGTCCATTGGCGCTTATTATCGCGCCTCAAAAGGTGTGGCACGGCTCATCTTTCACGATTGTTTTAAGACTGCGGATTTTCCTTTAATTCCTCAGGAGTGTTCAAGTGGCATGCGGCAAAAACTGCGCATGCTTTATGCGTTATCTTGGCCCGCTGATGTCTATTTGTTTGATGAACCGCTGAAGAGTTTAGACCACGCGTCCGCCCAATTTTTCATGCGTGTATTGCGCGCAATCAAATCGCCCGTCATTATCGTGACGCATATGAATGATGCCTTTTCTGGATGGGACATTGTTAAGTGGCCCTCCTAAGTCGCGTTCATTTTCAATTTCCGGCTCTGGCACGGCTCGTAAAATGGACGGTTCTTTGTCATTTGGGACTCTTGATCTATGCGAGTGCACGCTTTTACGCGGCTGGGGACGCCTACTTTCAAAGAGACGCCTTTAAAGCCGTGTTCAGCCGGCAGTGGGTGATTATTGTCTGGGCGTATTCGCACGCGATTTGGCTATTTTTAAGCGTGTTTGTGATTCAGCCAGTCGGCTTGTGGAGTGGTTTTTTTAGTCAATACGGGCGCCGACGAACGCTTTTAATCATGATGCTTATCGGTATAAGTGTGGGACTTTTTCAGGTGGGATGCATCGCACTTTCGGGGTGGTTTTTAAGTCACATGTTTGAGTGGGACCACGTCTGGTGGATCGATTTCATCACGCATACGGCACTCAATGGGTTTGTCTTTATGGCCCTCGCGTTGTGTGGAATCCCTTCAGTCATCATTGTCGGGGTCTATGTCACGGCATTAATGGGGGTCTGGTTAGACCTTGAACATGCGCTTATCCACCGACTCACCTGGGCCTATTCACTCTCGGATTTAGCAATGTCTCAGATGTCAGTGATGAGTATGACCATGTGGGGGGCAGTGCTGGTCGTCATTGGCATCGTTGTATTTTATCGCCGCGATTTACTAAAGTAAGTTGACAGGCCGCTTGGATGTGCTATAATACATCAGTAAATCGTGGAAAGCAGAGGAAACTCTCACCTGATTGACACTCGTCGATGGGTCCTAGCCAATGCAAAAGCTTTATTTGTAGGTGTGGACAGGTTCGGCGTCCACATTTTTTTATTGTGAGGTGAATTTTTATCGTCCGAAATCCCAGGAAACGAGAAGTGGTCACCAACGTCAATGACACCATCCGCGCACGCGAAATGATGGTCATTACCGACACGGGTGAACAACTTGGTGTCTTAGGTTTAGAAGAAGCCTTAGAACGCGCATCCGAAAGAGATTTAGATCTCGTCTTAGTCGCCCCAGGTGCCAAACCTCCGGTGGCCAAATTTATGGATTATTCAAAGTACAAGTATGACATGGCGCGGAAGCAACGTGAAGCGAAGAAAAAACAAGCGACGACAACTCTTAAAGAAATTCGTTTATCGCCGAAAATTGAAGCCCACGACTTAGAAACTAAGTTGAAAAATGGCCGTAAATTTTTAGAAAAAGGCAATAAACTGAAACTTTCAATCCGCTTTCGTGGGCGCGAAATGGCGCACACTGACCGGGGCCGTAAAGTGATGCTTGATTTTGCCGAAAAGTGCAATGATTTAGCGGCCATTGAAACACGTCCCAAACGCGAAGGGCGGAACATGCACATGGTCTTATCGCCCCTCAAAAAAAACTAACTCTTAAGGAGACAACGTATGCCTAAAATGAAAACCCACAGTGCCACTAAAAAACGGGTTAAAAGAACTGCGAATGGGTCATTTAAAGTATCCCACGCTCAACACAACCATCTGAAATCGAACAAAAATAAAAATACCGTACGTAATAATCGTTCGGCCAATTATCTTTCGTCCAGTGATGTAAAACGGATTAAAGCTAATTTGGACAACATCAAGTAGAGGTGAATCATGGCTCGAGTTAAAGGTGGGACCGTCGCCCGAAAACGACGCAAAAAAGTATTAAAGCTTGCCAAAGGATACTTTGGATCGAAACATTTACTGTACAAAACCGCACATGAACAAGTCATGAACTCGCTCATGTACGCCTACAGAGACCGGAAAAAACGAAAAAGTGATTTCCGTAAACTCTGGATCAGCCGGATCAACGCTGCGGCCCGCATGCATGGGATGAGTTATTCACAATTCATGAATGGATTAAAAAAATCCAACGTTTCATTAAACCGCAAAGTTCTCGCAGACCTTGCGATTCACGATGACGCAGCATTTCAAGCATTAGTTAGTCAAGCTAAAGAAGGCATCGCGAATCCAAAACCTGCGGCCGAAGCTAAACCAGCTGCTAAAAAAGCTGAAGCCAAACCAGCCGCTAAAAAAGCCGAAGCCAAACCAGCCGCTAAAAAAGCTGAAGCCAAACCAGCTGCTAAAAAAGCTGAAGCCAAGGTTGATTTCAAATCAATGACAGTCGCTGAACTTAAAGCACTCGCTAAAGAGAAAGGCTTAGAAGGCTACTCAAGTCTGAAAAAAGCTGAACTCGTGGCACTTTTAGAAAAAGCGTAATTGAATCGATTCATCCAAACAGGAGATTTTCTCCTGTTTTTTTTATCTGTTTCATCGGTTTCTTCGCGTTGACACGCCCCGAGGTGTGACTTATAATGAACTTAGAACTACAGGGTTGGAAATCACTCATAAGCGACCCCAAATTATTGCATAAGGCACTGAGGTTTTAGTGGTGTTGAAGACCCATATCCCTGGGAATCCTGAAGCTAAAACAAGAGGTGACCCCCCTAGTAGACGTCGGTTCTGCTATTGAGTGATTTCCAAGTCTGTAGTTCTTTTAGGAGACTGAAGATGAAGCGACTCGCCCAAACCTACCGTGGTCCATTACACATTTTTTATACCCTTATCTACGTAAGTGTGGCAATTGCACTTGCGATTTTTAATAGTGAATTGATTATGGTTCCCATTGTTGGGAGTTTGATCATCGTCTTTGCCGGTTACCAACTGATTCACTTACTAAGGAACCGTGAAAAAACCTTAACAATCAAACTATACCTCGCAGAAATTGCCGGTCAAATCATTATTGGGGGCATCTTTATATACCGCGCGTGGATTGCCAATCAATCGCTTGGTGTTTGGTTTGGATATTTACTTGGTGGATTAATGATTGTTCGTGGGACCTTATATTTTTACGGCACACGCGTCACCACTCACACGGAAGATCTCCTCACATTTTTTATTCATGTTGCCGCCCTTATCGCCGGTACCTATCTCATTATCCAAGGCACTTTCACCCCAGCTGTCATGAGTGGCATCGTCATTACCGTAGCGTTGAAACGTGGCATTAAAACAGCATATATTGCGTATAAATCTTATAAGAATCCTACGCCTCAAGCCGTCCCTTCGGTGGCTAAAGATTTAAACTCAATCGAATGGCAAGAGACTGGATCTGATTCCCAGGAGGTCTCCAAAGATGATGCATGAACTATGTAACAGTCTGCAAAAAATATCATTAAATCACAAACGAATTATGAATCGCATGTTAGAAAAATATGGGCTAACGTATGCCCAATATTTGGCGCTTAAAGAAATCGAAAGTGCCCCCGGCATCCTCGCCCAGTCATTGATCGTATTGCTCGATTCAGACAAGGCCACGGTGTCTGGCATTGTGCGCAGATTATCAAATGCGGGATGGCTGATCAAGGACTTAGATAGTGCGGATCGGCGTAAACAACACCTGTCACTAACCGAGAAAGCGGCGTCACAGCTGAGTCAGATACATGTCTTAGAATCGAAATGTGAAGACATTTTGTTGCATTCTTTGTCCCCGCGCGATCAAAAACATTTTACGCATATCATCCACGAACTCATTGACAACCAACATACGTATTTGATGGAGGATCTTCATGCATAAGCATTTAAAAGCACTGACCATGCTCGATGGCATTCCATCGTTCGAAAAAGAAGTGCGTGATTACATGACTGCTCACCTTAAAAATGACGCGATCGTTACGACTGATAAACTTGGCTCATTCATCGCCAAACACGGGGAAGATGGTCCCCGCGTCATGGTGGCTGGCCACATGGATGAAGTGGGATTTATCGTCTCGGCAATTACCGATGAAGGCTACATCAAATTTGTTCCCGCAGGTGGCTGGTGGTCACAAGTCATGCTCGCCCAACAGTTCAACATTACCACCCGTGATGGCCAGAAAATTCGTGGGGCCATCGGAGCGAAAGCGCCGCATATTCTCACCCCTGAAGAACGTAAAAAACCGGTTGAAATGACCGATATGTTTTTAGACATTGGCGCCACAGATAAAGCGGCTGTCAAAGAGCGTGGCGTCACCATTGGAGATATGATGACCCCCTACATTGAGACCACTGAATTATCCGATGCCAAGTATTACCTCGGCAAAGCTTTTGATAATCGGGTCGGTTGTGCAGCGGTCATTGATGTGATGAAACACTACGCGACCAATAATCATGCGAACCAACTGTACGGAGTAGCGACTGTGCAAGAAGAAGTGGGCTTACGCGGCGCTCGGACCAGTGCCTATCATGTGTCCCCAGATATTGGAATTGCCGTTGATACGACCATTTCCCATGATTTCCCTGGCGGATCAAAAGAAACGGAACTCGGTAAAGGGCCCGCCATTATGATTCGAGATTCTTCGATGATTGGCCATCAAGGCTTGCGTCATTTTGTCTTAGACATTGCCAAAGCAAACGACATTCCAGTGCAGTTAACCTCCCTTTTAAGAGGAGGCACCGACGGCGGGCAGATGCACTTGGCAAAAAGTGGCGCTCCCAGCATTGCGTTTTGTTTACCCGTGCGCTATTTACACTCTCACACGTCGATGATTCACGAAGACGATTACGATCACTTAGTTAAATTGTTGATTGCCGTCATTGATAAGTTGGATACTAAGGCCGTGCAAGCCATTACCTACGATGCCTAAAGCCCGGATTATTGCCGGAACGCATCGCCGATTACAATTTGAAACTGGCGATTTACCGCACACCCGTCCCGTCCGCGACCGGGTCAAAGAAACGTTGTTTAATCAACTTGAACCATTTGCGTATGCCCGCGTTTTAGATGCTTTTGCAGGGGTTGGAAGTCTCGCCTTTGAAGCCATGTCACGCGGTGCTTTAGTGGTTGATGCGGTTGAGAAAAACCAGGCAAGTGCCGCCCTTTTATCAACCAATGCAAGCCATTTAAAAATCCCTGTGACAGTCATTCATGCGGATGCGTTTAAGGTTTTAAAGACGACCGACACGCCGTATGACTTAATCCTGGTTGACCCGCCCTATCAAGCGGGCTACCTCGAGCCTTTTTTAAAGGCGTTAAAATCATCAAACGCACTCAAACCGTCTACACGTATCGTGTGTTTACACGAGAGTGACATTGACGCAAATGGCTTTGAGGTGATTAAACACCGCACCCATGGCCGTACCCAAATCACCCATCTCAAGGAGTCATTATGAGAACTGCCCTGTATCCTGGAAGCTTTGACCCGATTACAAACGGTCACGTTGATATCATCGAGCGAGCTTTAAAGCTATTTGATAAGTTATACGTCGTCATCAGTATTAATCCGGATAAGAAAACGTTGTTTAGTGCTGAGGAGCGGGCAGATATTTTACGCCATGTCCTCGCGAATCATTCACAAATTGAAGTCATAGAAAACACCGTCTTAACGGTCCAAAAAGCCAAGGAGTTAAAGGCCAGTCACATTGTTAGAGGCCTCCGTGCGTTAACTGATTTTGACTATGAATTTCAACTCACCAATGCGAACCGGGTACTGGATAAAACGATTGATACGGTCTTTTTCATGACCGACAACCGCCACGCCTTCTTGAGTTCATCGGCGGTGAAAGAAATTGCCAGGTTCGGCGGTGAAATCAAAGAATTTTTACCCCCCTATGCGGCGACTAAAATGCGAGAGAAGATGAAGTAAAGCGCGATATAATGCGCTTTTTTTATTGCTTTGATAAATGTGTATTATAGATTACTTTTTTCTTATTTAGAAAAATGTTAAACTAGACGTAGGTGATAATGATGAAACCCATTGAAGAGCTTTACCAAAAATTGCGCGATGAAAACATTCGCATCACACAACAACGGCGGGCGATTATCGAAGCCTTAGCCGGGAACCATTTAACGCTGCAAGATTTACACCTTGCGATGAAATTAAAAGGGTTCCGCAATCTGGGGACCATTTACAATAATTTAGATTTTCTGATGGACCAAAAAATCATTACCGAAGTCTACATCAAAGGCAAAAAACACTACGACTTAGTCATGGGGAAAGAAAGCCATCACACTGCCGATCAGCACATTCACTTATCGTGTTCGGTGAACAACCGCATTGTGGAAATTGATGATAAAGACTTATTTGACTTAATCAAAAACCATGAGATATTTAAAGGATTTAATATCAATAAGATGCAGATTGTCGTGGAAGGTGAATGCCCCAATTACGACCCCAAATCATGTAAAATTACAAGCGCCTGCCACGTGGCCCATTTAACCTAGGGGTTCCCTAGGTTTTTTTTATGCGCGTATTTACTTAGAAGGTAAGTTGGTCTATAATATGAAAGCTTGTGTTCCGGTAGCTCAGAGGATAGAGCAACGGCCTTCTAAGCCGTCGGTCGGGGGTTCGAATCCCTCCCGGAACGCCAAATCTGCGGTAAGATTCAATGGTCGATTTTATCGTCCGACGGTGAAAACAAGGGTTCGATTCCCTTCTACTGCGTCGTTTCCAACCCCAATGAAAAAGCGCTCCCAGCAGGGAGCGCTTTTAATGTGACTGGAATTAATTAATAAATCCACCATCGGCCACAAATTGTTTCCCGGTGGAATAACTGCTTTCATCACTGGCTAAAAAGAGAACAAGATTGGCAATTTCTTCTGGGTTCCCGTATCGTTTCAAGGGGATTGTTTGTTCATAGCCTTTCATCACTGCTTCCGGGTCATCGGGACTGAATTGGCCTTCAATGGAGCGCATCATCCGGGTGTGTATGGGACCTGGATGGACCGAGTTTACACGGATATGTGGCGCGTACTCTAAAGCTGCCACACGGGTTAAACCAACCACCGCGTGTTTACTCGTCACATACGGACCAAGACCCGCTGATCCGGTTAATCCGGCGACGCTTGAGGTATTAATGATCGACCCGGATTCGTGTTTCATCATTTCCGGAACGACGTGTTTAATACCGAGCCATACGCCCCGTACATTGATGCCAATTAAGGCATCAAAATCAGCTTGTGTGACCTCGGTTAACGGGGCAGATTTCCCTTCGATGCCTGCATTGTTAAAGAAAATATCGACTTGACCAAACGCTTTGACGGTCTCTTTGACATATTTCTTTACGTCCGCTTCATTTGACACGTCCGCTTGCACCGCGAGTACATCGCCCAGTGGACGTAGTTCTTTGAGTGCATCATCAAGGGCGCCCTGTGAAATATCCACGATGGAAACCTTGGCACCTTCTTCTAAAAACCGCTTTGCCGTCGCAATGCCGATACCGCCAGCACCACCTGTAATGATCGCAACTTTTCCTTCGATTCGACCCATTATACAACCTCCTAGATTGTGGGATTGATGCATATGTCTCACCTTCAACATAGCATAAAAGCGCTTACATAACAAAAAATAGGACTTGGATTGGGTTTTTACGAGGCATCGCTTTATAATACGTATACGTTCCGGTAGCTCAGTTGGATAGAGCAACGGCTTCCTAAGCTGCAGGTCGGGGGTTCAAATCCCTCCCGGAACGCTGAAATGAGGATGCCATGTCTAACCAAGCTTTTTTACAGACGTTTAAAGCCATCGAACTAGACTTACGCGTGGAGCTAAAACTGCCCGAATCTGTTCATATGTCGTTTAATGAAATGGTCTATCGCTCGAACCGGCGAGTGTTTAAATCACAGTATCATCAAGAAATTTTAGAAAATGCGGCGCAGCTGAGAAACTTGTTGGCGCACAAAACACATATCGCGACCATCGATGCGTCATTTTACAACGCTTTTTCAACAGTCGCCCGGCGAATCTTAGATCCCTTAAGAGCTGAGCAGCGGATGGTGCGCTTCGCCGATGTGCATTCTGTGAGTTTACACACGACCATTGAAGCTGCTAAAGCGATTATGGATCGCACCCATTTTTCTCACTTACCCGTGATCAAAGATGACCAATGCATTGGCATGTTCAATCGAGCGACCCTTTTTTACGCCGTGGCGGAAGCCGCAGAGCTGACGCTTTCTGTGCACGATTCTCTGGAGCGCTTGCGCGCGGTCTTGTATTTAACGGACCATCCGGACTATCAATATGCCTTTGTTTCTCGCCGTGATACGTTGGATGAGATTGCTGAACGGTTCTCCAGCTATTTAATGCAGGATGCATTGCATTTACAACTTGTCATAGTGACAGAAAATGGCAAACCGAGCGAAACCATGTTGGGGTTGTTAACCCCCGAAGATCTCATCGACATTTACATGCACGATTAACTTGCATAAGTCATCCACTTTATGCGTGTTATCCATTACACTTTACAGTGGATTAATTATCTCATTTGAACCCTTAAAGGAGCCCGATGACTAAAACATACAAGACGCTCACAGAAGGCCCGATACTCCATCATATAAAAGCCATCGCGATTCCCGCTTCGGTGGGCTTTTTATTTAATACGTTATTCAACGTGGTCGACACACTTTATGTCGGGCGATTAAGTACCGAGGCATTAGCGGGGTTATCTTTTAGCTTTCCTTTATTTTTCTTGATGGTGTCGTTTGGCTTAGGTACCAGTCAAGCGATTACCGCATTGACTGGCCATGACATCGGCCAAAAAGAATTTAAACATTACCACACATACATCAAAAACGGCGTGATGTTAACCGGTCTCATTGGGGGTATCTTTGCGCTCCTTGGTATTTTTGCAGTGCCGAGTATTTTCACGCTTATGGGTGCGTCCAATGAAACGCTTGCTTTAGGCGCTCGCTACACACAGACGATTTATCTGGGGAGTGTATTATTCGCCTATAATTTTTTAATCAGTGGGGTTCTAAACGCCGAGGGCAATACGAAACCGTTTCGCAATTTTTTAATTCTTGGATTTTTCTTGAATATCGCCTTGAATCCGTTGTTTATTTTTGGCTGGTTTGGCTTACCGCGCTTATCCACATTAGGGGTCGCCTTAGCGACACTCATCGTCCAGTTACTGGGAACGGCGTATCTCACCCGCTCGCTTTTTAAATCCGATTACTTTACCTGGGAAACGTTTAAAAACGCGCCGGTTAAATGGAAAGAAATTCGCAGTGTGTTCCAACAATCGTTACCGATTTCATTGTCCAATGCCACCATCGCCCTTGGGGTTTTTGTGATCAATTATTTTGCGGCGCTTTACGGGGGCGACAATGCGGTGGCTGCGTATGGTGCAGCGCTGCGCATTGAACAGCTGTTGTTTTTACCAACCATTGGCTTAAACATTGCGGCCTTATCGATCGTTGCCCAAAATTTCGGTGCCAAAAAATATGACCGAATGAAAGAAGCTGTAATGAAATCAGGAATCATTGGCTTAATTATAATGGGGGCGTCGATGGTGATCACGTTTATTGCGGCCCCCTTCCTAATGCCACTATTCATTGACGAAAGTTCCGTCATTCAAGAAGGTGTCAACTATTTACGGATTGCGACGGTCGGCTTTACATCCTACATCTTTTTAAACATTTCCGTATCCACATTGCAGGCCATTAAAAAACCAGGATTTTCTTTGTTCATCGGTATTTACCGGCAGTTTTTCCCCATCATTGTCTTTTGGCTGTTAGGCGGTGTCTTTGGTCTCGGTGTCACGGGGGTATGGTGGGGCATTGTTGGGGTCAACTGGAGTGCCGCAGTCATCATCGTTCCGTACACGATACACCGCTTTAAAAAGGCGACTTCAAGCGCTTAGAAAAACCGCGGTTTACCTTGACACTCCCCCCCCAGTGAGATACAATATTTTTTGCAGCTGTGGAGGATTAGCTCAGTGGGAGAGCACTTGCTTGACGTGCAAGGGGTCGATGGTTCGAATCCGTCATTCTCCACCACCTGCGAGTGTGGCGGAACTGGTAGACGCGCATGGTTGAGGGCCATGTGGCCGAAAGGCTGTGGGGGTTCAACTCCCCCCATTCGCACCAATTTAGACTTTGAAGACTATTCGTAGTCTTTTTTTTTACGTTTAATGCGCCTCATCCATAAAAAAAGCCACCCGCAGGTGGCTTGATATTATAACGCTTCGATGGTTTTTAAGTATTCTTGAATCGGTTGATTACCGACGAGTTCGTGGGTATCATTAATGACGATTTTAGGGACCCCTGACACGTTGAATTTTTGTGAGATTTCACCGAACGTTTGCGCTTCGATCATTTCACTTTCAATGTTTGGGTGACTCATTGCTAAACGGTGCGCATTGGATACTGCACCCGGGCAATGCGGGCATGATAACGTCACAAAGACTTTGATATTCACGGGTGTTTCAAGGTTATCCAGACTTGACCCAATAGTATCAGCGAGGCCGAAATCAATGCCGGACATATCCATTAAAGCGGATAAGAATGAGTTAATTTCATGGCCAGCTGGGATGCCGTTGAATTTAACCCCTTGATAATCGTCATTTTCATCAAGCATGACGAAACTTGGGGTGAGGGTAATGCCGTATTTTTCCGCATCGCTTGCGTCAGCATTTAAATCTTTTTCAACGAGCGTAAGTTTGTCTGTCAATTCACTGACTTCACTGAGTAGCTGTTTCGTTTCTTGGCACGTATTGCATGGATCTTCTTGGGTAAATAATACCATTTTGACATTCGATTTCATCGGATTTAAGTACTCTTTTACTTGTTTAGTTACGTCTTCATTCAATAATTTTTCCATGAGAATCTCCTTTATTTTTTATGATGCATGAGGTATTGGGTGGCAGCTAATGCTGCGACAGCGCCTTCGGCCGCTGAAATGATAATTTGTTTGTATGGTTGAGTGGTCACATCGCCAGCCGCGTAAAGGCCTTCCAGCGATGTTTCTTGGTCACGGTTGACGATGATTTCATGTTGTTCATTCATCTCAACCAACCCATCGAGTAATTTACTTTTTGGGATGTTGCCAATTTCTACGAACATGCCATCTGCTTCAATGACGCGTTCTTCTTGAGTCGTTTTGTCTAAGACGCGAACGCCTCGCATTTTTGTATCCCCAAAAATTTCTAAAATTTGGGTTTCTAAATGGATAGTCAAATCATTGATGTCTTTAAATTGATCCAGAATGATTTGGTCGGCCCGCCACTGAGAGCGGTGAACGACCGTAATTTTTGACGCCCAAGCGGCTAAATCAACGACTGACTCTGCCGCACTGTTTCCCCCGCCGGCGACAATGACGTGTTCGTTTTTAAAGAATGGTGCATCACAGGTCGTGCAGTAGGAGACTCCTTTATTGGCAAATTCATCTTCCCCTTTAACCCCCAACTTACGAGGTGCACCACCGGTGGCATAGAGTACCGTTTGTGCCGTGTAAACATCGCCGTTGTCTAAGGTGATGTGAAAATCATCGGGTTTTTCTAACTTTGTCACCATGTGACCCGTTTTGATAGGAACTCCAAGTTCTAACACATGATGGTGAAAAGACTCAGACAGTTGTCCACCCGTTGTATGTTCGATGCCAATATAGTTATCGACTTCGCTCGTATTATGAAGTTGTCCGCCGATTTCGAGTGAGAAAACTGCGACTGATAATCCTTTGCGAATGGCATAAAGTGCTGCATTCATGCCCGCAGGACCGCCTCCAATGACTGCGAAGTCAAAATGTTTTTGTTGGTCAAAAATTGATTGTTCCGATTGTGATTCTACAGCAAAATCAAACATTTGTTCCTCCTTTCTAGCGACCCTTTATAACCAAATTAAGCGCTTCTTGAAGCGTTTCTTGGTCTAGGTCAGATTCTGAATTTAAAGCTTGCAAAATATTATCAGCAGTTAAAACACCAATCGCTTTGTCAATACTAGAACGAATGGCTTTTAATTGCGTGATGATATCTTCACAGGCAAGATCGCTATCCATCATTGTTAAGACGCCAGTCATTTGGCCTTGCGCCCGTTTGATGCGATTTTTAACATTTTGGTCACAAATCATAATCATTCTCCTTGCCAATGAGCCAAATGTATAATACCCTATGGGGTATACAAATGCAAGGGAAAAACACTTCTTAGTATAGCTAATGTCAATGCCTTGAAGTATAAGATTCTCAGGCGTATAATAAAGATGAAAGAAGGGATACTATGAAAAAAATATTTTTATCCATTACTCTGTTGGCTATAATTTTCTTAGCCGCCTGTGCTGAACCTACCTTAACAGACGAGACGCCGACTTACAACCCAGAAGACGCATCCACGGTAATGACCATTGATATCAACCCTTCCATCACATTCACTCTGGATGAAGATGGCGTTATTACCGGGTATGTATTATCCAACGAAGACGCTGAAATTGTCGCGGCAGATTTAAGCTTCATCGGCTTAACTTACGAAGCCGCACTTGAACTCTTTTTAGATTCAGCGATCGAAACGGGCTATGTAGACGTTACTCGCAGCGACAATGTAGTCGTTGTATCATTGACGTCATCAGCCGAAGAAGATTTAGAATCTTTGAGAGCGTCTGTTCAATCACGCATTCAGACTTATCTTGATAATAAAGGCGTGCAAGCCGCAGTCGAAGATGGTGCTGCATATTACGAAGACATCCAGGCTACTGCCGACGACTATGATATTTCAGTCGGTCATGTCATTCTGATCCGTGCTGCGATGAGAAATGATGAGACCCTTACCTTTGATGAAGCACTCGCGACGGATCGCGAAGTATTAAGAGAAACTCTGTATGCCGATTTTGAGTCACAGTTGAATGAATACCAGAGCGAGCGTGAAGAAGAAGCTGCGCAAATTAAAGATGATATCAAAGAACTCGTTCAAGCACGCATCCAAGAATATCGAGATGCCGTAGATTCAGGGGATGAAACACCACCTCAAACCCGCGAAGAACTGCGCAATCAATTAATCGAAGAATTCCGGAAATTCAAAGAAGACTTAGATGCAATTCGTAATCAAAACCAATCAGATTAAATACTAGTTTATAAAGCATACCAAGTTGGTATGCTTTTTTTGTGCATATTGCACAAAAACAGTTTTTTTTCAATCTTTGTAAGCGTTTAAATTGTAATAAACGGCGTCGTGGCGTACAATAATAATATCTTATTTATTTATCAAGGAGGAACAAATGACAGGATTAAGCAGCTTAGCAGTATGGCAATTTGAAGTTGTGCAACATGTGTTAACCTTTGGATTTGCTGCTATGGGGGCAGCGCTTCTATATTTCGTCTTAACCATTAAAAATAACGCTCCTAAATATCGCCCATCAAGCGTATTAAGTGGCGTCGTTATGGTTTCGGCATTCTTACTATTATATTTACAATCCCAAAGCTGGGCAGATGCCTTTGTATTAGAGGGTGGACAATACGTCGCATCCGGTGAATCGACATTTACTAATGGGTTCCGTTACCTCAACTGGCTCATTGATGTCCCTCACTTACTGATTCAAATTCTTTTCGTAGCAGGTATCGCAGGCGCAGCGTTCAGAAAATATCTCGTACGCTTTACTGCAAGCGGATCACTCATGATCATTACTGGTTACGTGGGTCAATTCTATGAACCAGGTCGTGGGGCTGAAACTGATATTACATTGTGGATTATTTGGGGAGTTATCTCAACCTTATTCTACATTTGGGTCTTAGTATTGATTACGCAAGTAATTAAAGAAGGCCGTGCAAATATGAAAGGCAGCAAAGCAGAACCACTATTTGCGGCAATTCTACCGTTATTCTATGTGGCATGGACCATTTATCCAGTCGCATACATCATGCCATTATTCGGTGGCTCAGCAACTGAAGTACTCGCCATCGCAATCGTTGCACAACAAGTGCTTTACACCATTGCAGATGTTACATCAAAAATCTTCTACGGTGTTATGCTCAATGTGTCTTCGACATGGTTATCAGAAGAACAAGGTTACAAAGAAGCTTAATCATTGGTTTAAAACCAACCTCATACCGAGGTTGGTTTTTTTTTGGATTTTTTTGTCCGAGCAAATCTGAATAATGATATGATAAAAAAGACGTTAAAATTCAAGGAGATTATCAATGCGTGTAGCAGTTGGTGGCATGATTGCCTCAGGAAAAAGCACATTAGTGAAGAAATTAGGCGCCGCACTAGACGTGCCATACATGGATGAATTTGCCAAAGAAGACCCGGTGTTTAACACTTTATTAAAATGGTTATATGAAGGCATGGATGATGTCGAAATGCTTTTACAAATTTATTTTTTGCATAAACATTGGAAAACGCAAAAAACCTATGATGACAATGTGATCATTGACCGGCACATGATTGAGCACTGGCTATTTGCGCAGAAGAACATTGAAGATAAAACGATAAAAAATTTCTATAATGGCGTCTTTAATGCGTACATGAATGACATTCAACCGATTGACCTTTATCTAATCTTAGACATTAATTGGGAGACGTTTGTTGAACGCTTAAAACAGCGAGGCCGCCAGCAAGAGATCGATAATTTTGATGCTAACATTCCGTATTTCAAAACCTTGTTGAAAGATTACGTAAAATTATTAGAAGCCCAGTGTTTGATCCATGACGTTCCGTATGAAATCATTGATGCCAATATGAATGACCAAGCCGTGCTTGATACGGCGCTCGCTCATATTAAGAAATTATCCAATAAGTGAATGTAAACGACCCCAAGGGGTCGTTTTTTTTGGCCTTAAAATGCTATAATAATGCGCGATGAGCTTAATTGAATTGAAAGAAATCACCTTTAATTATGATGGGAATCCTCTCATCGAGCATGTATCGGCGCGCTTACTCCCTGGTGAGCACGTTGTTTTACTGGGGCCAAATGGCACTGGAAAATCAACATTAGTGCGTCTATTGATGCACCAACTATCTCCCGATTCAGGGACGATTTCATTTCACCCCAACAAACGATTTAAAGCTCTAGATCAGCACTTGGTTCTGCCTAAAGACGAGTCTGTATTGCATTATTTATCCGGTGTTTTCCAAGAGCTCTTTGACCTCGAAGCGCGCATGCATCAACTATACGAAGAAGCCGCCGAATCTAGCGCCGATGTGCAGTTTAAAAAGATTGAGCAAGCGAGCCGAATCCAAGACACGTTAAATGAGTCCGAATTTTATCAATTTCAAACAGAAATATCCAAAGTGATTACTGGCTTAGGATTAGAACCCGAGGTACTAAAGCAAACCATCGGAACTCTGTCTGGTGGGATGCGCTCAAAAGTTAAGCTATCAGAAATCTTACTTTCAAAAGCGGACATTATGCTGTTAGATGAACCATCTAACTTTTTAGACGAAAACCAAGTAGACTGGTTATTAAAATATTTAAAACGCCTGCCCAACGCTTTTTTACTTGTCACCCATGAAGCCCGTATCGCCCAAGAAGTCGCCAGTGTGGTGTGGGCACTTGAACAAAAGACCATCAGTGTATACCGCGGGGATTATGCGTTTTACTTAAAAGAACGCGAGATGCGAGCCAATCAACACGAAAAAGCGTTTAAAGCGCAGCAGAAATTCATTGAAAAAACCGAAGCGTTCATTGCGAAAAACATTGCCCGTGCAAAAACAACGAGGCGCGCCCAAAGCCGCCGAAAAATGTTAGCAAAACTTGACCGTGTTGCTCCAGTTGAGGTACAGAAAGCCTATCAATTTGAATTTCCCAACGCCGCGCCTACCGGAGAAAAAGTCGTGCAAATCAATGGCTTATCCATCGGCTACGATGCGCCTTTAGTTGAGCCCATTGATATGACCATCCGTCGCGGTGAAAAATGGGCCATTACCGGAGAAAATGGGGTTGGCAAGACCACCTTAATTCGGACGATTATGGATGAGCTTAAAGCCTTTGAGGGCGATGTGACGTGGATTGATACAGCGCAGATAAACTATTTCTCTCAAGATCATCATATTGGCTCTAAAGAGACCCCGTTTTCGGTCGTCCGTGGACATTTCCCAGCATTTGATAATCGCCAAGTCTACGCGACACTCGCGCGCTTTGGTATCCGTAACGATAAAGCAACACGACCCATCAAAACCTTATCTGGGGGCGAACAATCGAAAGTTCGTCTCGCTTTGCTGTGGCCTGTTAAAAGCAATGTCTTTATTTTGGATGAACCGACCAATCATTTAGATGTGGCGATTAAAGAGGCTTTAAAAGAGGCCTTAATTGCCTATGAAGGGACGTTAATTCTCGTCTCTCACGAACGAGATTTTTACGAAGATATTTGCCCCATCGAACTACAACTTGAGAGGAAATCCCATGTCTGAGAAAAGAGTCATTGACCGGACGAAAGAGCCACTTTCAAAAGCCGATCTTATTAAAGACTTAAAGGCCCTCGGCTTAAAACGAGGAGATGGCCTCATCCTGCATGTCAGCCTTTCTTCCATTGGCTGGATTATTGGTGGTGAGCGCACCCTCATTGAAGCCATTCAAACGGTGATCACACCCAACGGAACCTTAGTAATGCCGTCTCAATCAGGTAACCTGAGTGATCCTGCAGACTGGGAAAACCCACCCGTTCCAAGTGCCTGGGTCGAGAAGATTCGAGCCCACATGCCTCCATATGATGCAGATTTAACTCCGACCTATGCAATTGGTCGAGTCGCTGAATATTTTCGCAGTTTAAAAAGTGTGAAACGCTCAGCACACTACAAAAACGCGTTTGCTGCATGGGGGTATGGGGGTGATACACTTTTACATCCGCATGCGCCGGGCCACGCCTTTGATGAGGAAAGCCCTCTTCAAAGAATGCTGGATCGATCATTTAAAGTGTGTCTCATTGGGACGTCGTATGAAACGGTCACAGCCTTGCATTATGCAGAGAGCCAAAGCTATACCAAACGATCGATAAAAGACATGTATTATCAGCAAAACAATGGACAAACCGAGATTCGCCACGTGTATGAGTTTGATTACGTGACTGATGAATTCGCCGCCATTGGCCAAGCATTCGAAAGGTCGTTTAGCTTGCAAAAAGGACGTATCGGCCAAGCGAATGCGAAACTGATTCAAATGACTGACTTCATGCCATTTGCCATTGCTTATTTGTCTAAAAAAACGAAATGAAAAAATCGTAAAAGTAAGCTTTTACATTGCCAAATCTCTACGCAATCAACGCATGATTATGCTATAATGACGAATGTGTAATACATCTATAAATTTAGAAAGTGGTGACTTCATGAGTGACTCGCAAAGCCAATGGGTTAGTCGCGCAATTACTGGTAAAAAACTGATCTATTTAGAGGCTGCACTGGGCGTTATTTTAGGCGCATCATTTATCATCTTTGGATGGTACGTGCTCGCAATCGCGGCGCTTTCAATCGGCCTCAGTGTCGGTGTTGATTTTGTATTTGCTAAAGGAAGAAAACAAAAGATTGACGAAAGTTGGCTCGTATTTCCGCTGTTGTATGCGTTAATGTTGCCACCTAGCGCACCACTTTGGATGGCCGGGGTCGGTGTTGTATTTGGCAATTTATTTGCCAAGCAACTGTTTGGTGGATACGGAAAAACAATTTTCCATCCCGCCGCGGTTGGCATCATGTTTTTAATGATTTCTTTTCAGATCGGAAGAGCAC
>CAJXLP010000007.1 GCA_913056275.1 uncultured Mycoplasmatota bacterium | reverse complement strand
CTGATGCTCGAAGAAGAGGGCTTTGATGGTTTCTACGTCATCGGTTTCATCCAGGGCGATCATGTCGACTCTTGGCGTCATGATCTCTTTGACCTTTTTATCTCTGAGATCGAGCACACTTTGCAACATCTCTGCTTCATCTTCATCGATGGAGCCTTCTTCTTCCATCGTATCGATGATCGTTTCGAGTTCATCTTCAGTCACCGTAATCGTTACTGTGTGATCGTCTTTAATCATGACCCGTTTGATGCGGATAAATACGGCAGTCACAGGCCTTAAAAGTTTAATCACAAAGTACATCACCCCGCTAATTTTTAAGGCGATGGTGTCGGAGTAACTTTTCCCATAACTTTTCGGAATGATTTCTCCAAAAATTAAAATAACGGTCGTCATGATCAACGTATTGAGCGCTGCACTGGCGGCTTCTGTCGTATTAAAAAGCGTCATAACTACGCCCAAGGAGACGCTGGCTATGGCGATATTGGCTAAATTGTTACCGACTAAAATGGTGGAAAGTGTCAAATCGAAGTGATCATGGACCCACAACGCTTTTTTACTGCCCGGTTTTTTTTCATCGATCGCATTTTTCAAACGGATCGGATTGATGGAAGAAAAGACGGTTTCACTCATCGAAAAAAAGGAACTTAATATCAAGAGTCCAATGAGGATGAGGATGGAAGACAATGGCGGCATTAGGTCACCGCCTCGTGAGGGTCAGAGAGGTCCAAAAACGCTCACTCCTTTAGGCTTTCGCCATATATTTACCGGTTGAGGTATTAATTAAAATCTTATCATTTTCGTTAATAAACATGGGGACTTGCACGAGATAGCCCGTTTCAAGCGTGGCATCTTTCGTCGCGTTATTTACCGTATTGCCTTTGACACCGGGCACCGTTTCTTGCACGGTGAGGGCGACTTTTTCCGGCAATTCGACGCCGATAATTTCGTCGTTATACCGTTTGACTGAGACCGTCATCGTCTCAACGAGAAAGTTCTTTTCGTGGTCGATGCGCTCAATCGGAATCTCGATTTGTTCGTACGTCGCCGTATTCATAAACACGTACGCATCCCCGGCGGCATACAAGTATTGCATGTCTTGTTTGTCGATCATCGCCGTTTGGACTTTTTCCCCAGCCCGCCAGGTTTTCTCAATCACTGCGCCACTGCGTAAGTTGCGGAGTTTGGAGCGGACAAAGGCACTGCCTTTTCCCGGTTTTACGTGTTGAAATTCGATGATGCTATAAATGTTGCCATCGTGTTCGATGGTTAATCCAGTTTTAAAGTCATTCGTTGACGTCATAAGGGCTCCTTTAGCCAATCATTAAGCCTATTATAATGATTGGTGGGTTTTTTGTCTATACTACACCCGGTACCAGGTATCACTTTCAAGGGCGTTAAATCCCACGTAAAGCGCTGTTGCGGTGAACCGCAGTTGATACATTTTTTCGCTATTTTCCATGGTCATCACGTAGGTTTTACCAGACTCTTTGAGGACGGCCTTCAGAGTCATTCCGTGAATTAAATCGCGCAAGGTTTTAAATGGTTTAGCAATGAGGGTGTCACCCACCGTCAGGGAGACGACTTCAAAGGCACTAAAGACGAGCATGCCACGATCCGTTTTTTGTTGTTTCATCGCTTCGTTTGAAGGATGGGCACGTAAGACTTTAATCGATTTAAATTCAATCGCTGCGGTGCGCTCTTTTAATCGTTTGAGTCCGAGTAAACGGGTATTGGCAAGGTCCAATGTATCAAGTGTCGTTTCGTCGTAATAGCGGAAATGTTTGGAAAACCGTTCATGCGTCGACAGTTCCTTACTCGCCGGCTTTTCTTCAATGGCAATATGATCCGGGGTAAAATAAATCCGGTACGGATAAGCCTGGCCTAAAAAGCCCTCGGCTTGCATGATCTGTTTGAGTCCTTCGAAGACGTGCGGGGGATAGTCTCTTTTGCTCACGGAGAGTTCCGCATTTTCTCGTTGGATGACCAATTTTTGCGCATCCGTTGAGACATGTTGAATGTCAATGAAAGGTATCGTCAAAAATGTGCTGCCGGTCTTTAACCCGAGACCTTCCCGGCAAATAAACAAGGTGTCTGGGGTTATTCTGGCACTTAATACAACGTCCGACAAGCCGACTGCAACCCCCATAAATACACTCACAAGAACGCCGGTAAGAGCCGGCAAAATGGTCACGATGATGGTGCTTAAAGCAATCCACAGCAAGCCCATTATCAGGCGTCTTTCTTGCGGATGGGACAGCTTTTCAACGGTCAGCGTATCATCTAATGTTGTTTTGTAGCGCCACTCGTAGGTATCTTTAAACCAAGCGGCTTCGGAAGGTTTTGCCATAGTGCCTCACATCATATAAAATAAGAATCACACAGGAGGAGTCAATGGAATTTTTTTTAACGTTTATTGTTCCGATTATTATCGGGGTCACCGTGGGACTTGTGTTGATGGCGATTAAGGATTATTATACCGCAAAAATCACCGGACTTGACCGTGAATCCTTCCAGCAAAATATGCGAAAAGGGCAACTTATTGATATGCGCCCTGCAAAAACCACCAAGCAGGGAAAAATCAAAGGGGCCAGACAGTTTAAAATTGGTCAATTAACCAGCAAAAATCAAACCAAAGTGCGCAGAGATTTACCGGTCTATTTGTATCACCAATCGATATTTAAAGCGAAGCGTGCCGCACGTCGACTCTCCTTGAATGGCTTTGCCGACGTCTATTACTTAAACACACCCTATAAAAATGAATAAAACGGGCTAACGGCCCGTTTTTTCATGCATTTCGATGGTGGTAAATGTGATGTCTTGATAAACCCCTTCAGCATTTTCAATACGCATCCACAACCCATCATCCAGCCGTTTGATGTCAAAGTCATGAATGTAAAACAAGGCTTTGTGCGGCTGCGTTTTCTGCAAGGAAAACTTTTTCACACCCTGACAGAGGACACGCACGCGTGTGTCTGTACTAAAGCGGGGATTATGCATTGCTTTCAAGGTTAAATCCAACGTGATTTCGTCATCTTTTAAATGCATCGCGTTCACCACACCGTCATAAAACACAGGCACATCGCCAATACGTTTCATGAGGGCGGTATCTTTGAGTGGTTCAAGTGCATATTTCATGATCAATCATCCTTCAGTGTGAAACGGCCCCCTTGAGCGAGGATGCGCTTCCAACGGTGGAGTCTTTCGAACATTAAATCCGGGACAAGATCTTGCGTGATTGTCGTATTGATGGGTGTTTTGTTAATCAATTTATCGCCCCACAGTGGATCAGCAATGAGCGTCATCCCTGTGGCCACGCAGCGATACCCGTGATCAAGCGCCGCTTCGACGTCTGATAAATCGTTGATGCCACCCACGCCGATGAGTGGAATGTCAGGGTCTAAAACGTCACTTAACCGTTCAATGAGCGGCGTTGTATTATCGGTGTCACGGATCGAACTTTGCAAGTAGTGACCGGTGGACAAGTGTAGATAATCAATCTCTAAGGCATTTAATGCGTTGATTAAATACCGCGTATCTGCAAGTGTAATGCCTGGCGTTTCACGCTCTTCTGGGGATAAGCGATAGCCCAATAAAAAAGGCTGTGTTGCCTCTTTTTCGATGAGTGCTTTGGCTTTTTCAACCAACTCGAGAATAAACCGGCTACGGTTTTCAATGGACCCGCCGTACTCATCGGTCCGTTGATTGCTTTGCGGCGAGAAAAACTGCTGCAACAAATACGTATTAGCACCGTGTAATTCAACACCGTCAAAGCCGGCTTTAATGGCTCTTGAAATGGCGGTTAAAAAATCATCTTGCGTCGCTTTGACTTCAGCGAGTGTCATCGCCCGCGGGGTGATGGTAAAATCGCGGTCTGCCTTAATCGCTGAGGGAGCGACGATATGTGATGGGTCGTCAAAGATGCTCGCATCACTCATCCGGCCCCCATGGTGCAGTTGGGTGACCGCTTTGGCGCCCGCTTCATGAATGGCATCGACTAAAGCTTTTTGTGAGGGAATAAAACGGTCCGCTTCCAAACTGATTTGCCGGGGAAATGCGTGGGCACTTTTGGACACTGCGGTGGCCGCAGTAATGACCATCCCGACCGTCTTTGCGCGGGCGTGATAATAAGTCATTTCTTGATCGGATACTGTGTAATCCGGATTCGAACTGTACGTGGTCATCGGCGCCATCACTAAGCGATTTTTAATAGAAACGGGGCCAATTTTTGTGGGCGTATTAAACATAAGTGTTCGCCTCCTTAATCGCATTATAGCACCGATGAATGATGGCTTTTTCTAGGACGCTTTATCGGTTGACTTGGCTGAGTATTTGCCCAGTAAGTGCGGCGGTATCATGCGCCTTTGCATCCAACCAGGTGACGGGCAGTTGATGGGCAAAATAGGTGGTTTGTTTCTTAATGTATTGCCGGGTGTGCGTCTTTATTAATTGAATGACGCTTTTTTTATCGGTGACCCCGGCCCAATACGGCCGCCATTCTTTATAGCCAATGGCACTGGCCGCCGTATGTGAGAGCCCCTTCGCTTCGAGCGCGCGCACTTCATCTTCCAATCCCGCCTCTACCATCTGATCGATGCGCGCATCAATCCGGGCATGTAAGTCAGCTAAGGGCATCGTCAGACCAAATAACTGATAGTCATAAACGGCACGACTTGGATCACTGGGCGGTGTGTTAGACAAGTACCGGGTGTAGCGATTAAGCAATCGTTTGTGATTGTTTAGATGGACCCCTTCTAAGAGTTCTGGAGCGTTTTGTTGCAACGTGTCGATGATGGTCTCAACGGGTGGATACGTCACATTCACTAAATCAGCAGAAAACTGCATATCGTGCAATACCGCTTTAAAGTAATAGCCTGAGCCACCGACCATGATGACTGGAACCTCATCGGTGAGTAAGCCGTCTAAAGTTGCTCGCACCTGCCGTTGAAACGTTGCCACATCCGACCTTTCATGCGGCGCTAAGGTGTCGATGAAGTGATGGGGGACTTGCGCGCGCTGTGAGGCGGTAACTTTGCCGGTGCCGATATCCATGCCCCGGTAAATTTGATAGGCATCCACAGAAATAATCTGTCCACCTAGCCTTTTTGCAAGCTCAATCGCACAGGCACTTTTGCCAATTCCGGTCGGGCCAACTATGCCGATAATCATGCCATCGTTCTGCCAAACATATTTTCGAGTGCGCGTTGGGAAAATTCAATCATCGTGGGCCGGCCATGCGGGCATTGATAGGGTTGGGCGCAGGCGCTTAAATCGGTAATTAAATGGGTCACTTCATCATTGCTAATGTACGCGTTGCCTTTGATGGAGTGTTTACACGACAAATCTTTGGCAATTTGATCAATGAGATGCGCGCGTTCTAGCGTTTGACCATTTAACAACCTTTCAATCATGTTGAGCGTGTAATCGTATTCTTTTTCTGGATGAAAAAAGTACGGAATCTCACTCACGCTCAAGGCGTGATTTGAGAGTGTGACGGTTAACCCAAACGCCTTGAAAGTGTCTAAGTGCGCCGCTAATTCACGGGTTTCAAGGACCGATAAGGGAATCTCTAGCGGCGTTAACAGTGGTTTTGTCATTCCCCGATCAGACTGCATGGCTGCTTTATATTGCTCATAGCGAATGCGTTCAGCTGCCGCGTGCTGATCGAGTAGATATAATCCAGTCGTACTTTGCATGACTAAATACGTGCCGTGCACTTGGCCGACATATTCGAGGATGGGAAACGGTTGATTGGATGTTTCATTCAGTGGGTCAGCGGTATCGTATGTGGCGACACTTTCATGCAAACTCTCCAAGCGGGTTTGAGCTGGCATTTCTTGCGCGGGACGTTTAAAGCTGGCAGCTTTGGACGTGTCCATCAAATGCGCGGCGAGCGCCTCACGAATGGTAGTTTTTAAACGGGCTTCTTCCGCCAGTTTGATCAATTTTTTTTGCGGGTGCACATTGACGTCTAATAAGATCGGATCGCACGTAATAAAGGCAACGACCACGGGATACTTGGCGGTGGGAATATACGGCGCGTAGGCTTCTTTAATCGCTTGAATGAGCGTTCGATTACGGACTGCGCGGCCATTGGCAAACAGGTGCATGTGTTTACTGCTTGAACGCGTCGTCATCGGGTCGCCGTAATAGCCTTCAATGTGATAATCACGGTCACTCGCGCTAAAGGGGTGCATCGACTGTAAAATGTTGGCCCCATATAAATCATATAACACGCGTTTTACTTGGCCGTCACCTTGCGTTTTCAACACCGTCTTCCCGTCGTTTCTCAGGTGAAAGGCCACGTCACTACGGGCGATGGCTAAATGAAACATCGTCTCTAAAACGCCGGTCAATTCTTGCGCGGGGGCTTTTAAATATTTTAAACGCGCGGGAGTTTTGTAAAACAAATGGTCGACGATAATCTGGGTGCCTTTAAACGCTTTCCCGCGACTTAGTTGGACGCCGTCATCATTGACTGTGAGCACCTGACTGGCCGCTTTTGTGGGCGATGATGCAATACTTAAATGAGCCACGCTGGCAAGTGAGGCGAGCGCTTCGCCGCGAAAGCCCAAACTTAAGACGCGGAACAAATCTTCCGCGCGGGCAATTTTACTCGTGGCGTGGCGAGCAATGGACAGTTTAAGATCGTCTGTATCCATGCCATCCCCATTATCGGTGATCCGGATTTCTTGCAAGCCAGCGTCTTTTAAGTCAACCTCAATCTGTGTGGCACTCGCATCCAAGCTATTTTCCACAAGTTCTTTGACGACGGTTTGAATATTTTCAACGACTTCGCCGGCCGCAATCATATTAGTTAGTGCTTCGGGTAAGGCGTGTATATGGCCCATGCGACCTCCTTAATACTTTTTCTTCTTCCATTCATACAGCACATTCAACGCATCAATCGGCGTTAAATCATCCAAGTTCAAATGCTTAAAGGCCAGTTCTAACTCGGATTCTTCCGGCACGTCTGGCAATTCAAACAAGGTGGGTTGCGTCTTTTGCGGCTGCTGTTCAAAGCCCTTTAATAGTGCTTCAGCCCGGCGAATAATCCTGGGGGGTAAGCCTGCCATATTGGCCACTTCGATGCCAAACGAGTCATCGGTAGGCCCATCTTTGACGAGGTGTGAAAACTGCATGACCCCATCTTTTTTGGTCGCACTCACGTGCACATTTTTTAGTCTTTTAAGCGTTTGATCTAGACGCGTAAGTTCGTGATAATGGGTTGAAAAGATGAGTTTTGCACGGAGTGTTTCATGGACGTATTCGAGCAAACTCCACGCCAAACTCAGGCCATCATACGTGGACGTCCCACGGCCCATTTCATCAAACAACACTAAAGAGTGATCGGTCGCGTGATCAAGGGCGCGTTTGGCTTCCAACATTTCCACCATAAAGGTTGACTGGCCGCGAATTAGATCATCACTTGCCCCTATCCGAGTAAAAATTTGGTCAAAAATGGGAAGCTCAGCCTGTTTGGCCGGGACAAACGCACCGATTTGAGCCATGATAACAGTCAACGCGAGTTGCCGCATATAGGTCGATTTACCGGCCATATTGGGGCCCGTGACGAGTAAGACATCGGTGCCCTCATCCATCCTGATGTCATTGGTCACGAAGACTTCGTCGGGACGTAAGGTTTTAATGACCGGATGGAAGCTCTCTGTAACCGCGATGCGGCGATCATTGATGAGGGTTGGGTGTGTCAGTTGATAGGCTTCTGAAGCTTGGCTCATCGCGAGATAAAAGTCAACTTCAGCGAGAGTTAAAGCCACAGCTTGCAACGGTTGAATCCACGCATCCAACCATGCAATCAACTGGTTAAAAAGGTCTTTTTCAATGCGGATTTGGTCATCGGCCGCTTGTAAAATCATCGTCTCCTTGGCTTTTAATGTCGGTGTCACAAAGCGTTCTGCGTTGACTAACGTTTGCTTGCGCGTATAGTCGCTAAAGGCGTCTAACAGATACGCTTGGCTTTTCGGTACTTCAATGTAGTAGCCAAACACCGAGTTCATCCCGATTTTTAATTTTTTAATCTGGGTTTTTTCGCGTTCTTCCTCGGCCAAGGTTTCTAAAAAATCATCGCCTTTTAATAGCAGCGTGCGGGTGTCATCAAGGTCTTGACTGACGCCGTCTTTAAAGACCCGACCATCGCGAATGCTCAGAGGGACTTCTTCATACAGCTCACGCGTCAGTTTTTCCGCGACCGGCGTGATATCAGGAAACTGATTTAAAAGCCTCTGAGCCGGGGCAACCGAAAGCGTCGCTAACGCGTCTTTTAGGGCAGGGATTGCCTGCAATGAGGCCCGCAGTTGCGTGAGGTCTCTGGGGTTTACCGTGCGGTTGGACACTTTGGTTAAAATGCGTTCAATGTCATAGACGTCTTTGAGCGAAAGCGTCATCGCATCGCGTGCTAAAAATTCCGTATTCAACGCCGTAATCACCTGATAGCGATCATTCAGTATGGCCGGATCTTTCAAAGGGCGAATGAGTTGCCGCTTCAAAAAGCGGGCACCAAGTGCGGTGTGTGTATGGTTCAACAGGGCAAATAAAGACCCTTGTTCGGTTTGCATACGCGCGTTTTTTAAAAGTTCTAAATGCCTGATGGTATTGCCGTCTAAATACATCGTGCTGGCACTGGTTAAAGGTTGACAGGGCTTGATGTATAACAAGGCGTGTTTTTGCGTGTGATAGGCATACGCAAGAAGCCGGCGGACATTTTTCTTTTCCACATCGGTATGAAGTGCGTCCACTAACCGGTCAAACCACGGTTCATCCAGCGGCTGATCGGCCCGGGTGAGGAGGATGCCCACCCGTTCAAACGTCGTTTCAAGGGTAGCATCTTGAAAGGGGTTAGCCACGATGACTTCTTTGACCTCATGGGTCGTGAGTTGGGCGATTAATGAATTGACGTCATGCCAGATTTTCTCGGAAAAGAGTTCACCGGTTAAGGCGTTTAAATAGGCGATCACGAACGTATGATCAGTGGCCGTGACGCTCGCTAAATGAACGTCTCCACTGGCTGCCTCATCGAGGTGCGTTCCGGGCGTTAAAATACGGACGACATCGCGCTTCACGAGTTTTTGACCGGTGGCTTCTTCGACTTGCTCAGCGATCGCGACTTTGTGCCCGTGATCGACAAGACGCTTGATGTAACTGTCAGCGCTATGATAAGGCACCCCGCACATTGGCACGCGGTCTTTACCGCCCGCATCGCGGCCGGTGAGTTGAATATCTAAAAGCTTTGATGCGACTAAGGCATCTTGAAAAAACATCTCATAAAAATCGCCCAGTCGGAAAAATAAAATGGCATCTTCATGGGTGGCTTTGATGTCTAGATATTGTTGAATCATCGGCGTGTAGGTCGCAGATTTCATAAGGGTCCTTTGTCCGTTTAAGGTTTAAAGTCTGGATTCAATACCGCGTTGATGCGGTCTTCAATTTCTCCAATGGTCCACTGCAAATCGTAATTCAGCTCTTCAATTAAATCGAGGTATTCTTCGATAAATGGATTGTCTTTAAGCGCCGCTAATTGCGATTCATAGGCGGCTTTTAAGGCATCCTTACTCGCGCTTTTTTTCGATTTGGCCCGGACGAATGCTTGCTGCGCAAGTTTCAAATCTTCGTACGCTTGCAGTAACGTCGGGTGTTTCTCAATTTCTTTTTCTAAGGCTTTAAAGCGGATGACCCGAGGATCATTTTGAAACGCTTTAATCAGCTTGTCAGTCGGTGTCATAAAGGGCTCCATCAGATGCCTGAAATGAAAAGTATGCGGGGGCGTTTAAAAGGACAGGGTAATCCCAAAAAGTGCCCGCTTGAATGGCCGAGTGAATCTTCGTCATCGGCCACCATGCAGCCTCTAATACTTCGGCGGATGGCGCCGTGAGCTGCTTGGCTTGGTGCGTCAGATAAATGTATGCGAACGTTTTATACGGGCCCGTATGCGTCGGCACAATTTTTAAAAGGGAGAGACTGTCTGGGTCTAAGTCAACGTGGAGTTCTTCGCGCGTTTCTCTAATGACCGTGTCTTTTGGCGTTTCATCCTGCGTGACAAGGCCCGTGGTGAAGGCCCACATGTACGGATTGACGTCATCGGCCTTGGCACGTTTTTGAACGAGCCACTCGCCCTCAACTTCCCACCATAAGTGGACAACGCGAAAATAACACGGACTATCTTTCAGCGCATTCCGTGGGGTGACATGGTCCGTGGGGCGATTGCTGGCATCGTAACAGTTTACAGTTTCCATCATTTAAAGTGAAAGCCTCCCGCGAGGAAGGCTTCATGGTTTATTTCGCGATATCTTGGGCCCGCGTTTCGCGGATCACCGTGACTTTGATGGTTCCCGGGTAAGACAGTTGTTCTTCGATTTGAGTTTTGATGTCACGAGCTAATTTATGCGACAGCGCATCATCCACTTCATCGGGTTTCACCATCACTCGGACTTCGCGGCCCGCTTGAATGGCGTAGGCTTGTTTCACGCCTTTTTGGTCATTGGCAATGCTTTCAAGTTGTTCAAGGCGCTTGATGTAGGAATCGAGTGACTCACTCCGGGCGCCTGGACGGGCGGCCGACAAGGCGTCAGATGCGGCCACTAAAACACCGATAATGGTGTCTGCCTCGACGTCACCGTGGTGGGAGTGAATGGCATCCAAGACTGCGGTCGGTTCTTTGTAGCGTTGGGCCAGATTAAAACCGATTTCAACGTGTGAGCCTTCCATTTCATGGTCCACAGCTTTTCCGATATCGTGGAATAAGCCAGCTCGGCGAGCGAGCGTCTCATCCTCGCCAATTTCAGCGGCCATTTTTCCGGTCAAGAAGGCACATTCAATGCTATGTTTTAAGACATTTTGTCCATAACTGGTCCGGAAGTGTAAGCGTCCTAATAATTTTACTAAGTCAGGATGCACGCGGCCGATTCCCACTTCGAAAATGGCTTCTTCGCCTTTATCCCGCATAAAACGATCGACTTCTTCACGGTTTTTTTCCACCACTTCTTCAATGCGTCCGGGGTGGATTCGGCCATCACTGACCAAAGTTTCGATGCTTTTTTTGGCAATTTCTCGGCGGATTGGATCAAACCCGCTTAGTACGACGGCTTCGGGGGTATCATCGATAATTAAATCGACCCCAGTTAAGGCTTCTAAGGCTCGGATATTACGGCCTTCTCGGCCAATGATGCGGCCTTTCATGTCGTCGTTCGGTAAACTGACGACGGATACGGTACTTTCACTGGTGACATCTTGGGCATATTTTTGCATGGCGCCGACCATGATGTATTTGGCCTTTTTATCGGCCTCATCTTTGGCGATGTCTTCTTGGTCTTTGATGTATTGCGCGATTTCGGTTGCCATATCGGCTTCCACCCGGTTCAAAATGATTTGCCGGGCATCCTCGACGGATGTTTGCGCAATTGATTCGAGTGTCTTGTTTTCTTCTTCGATCAATTGTTCGAGCTTACTGTGTTGGTCTTCTAATTGTTGTTTGCGATCTTCTAAGGCTTCTTCTTTGCGATCAATGTTCGCTTCTCGTTTGTCTAAATTAGACGCACGATTCTCGAGGGTTTGTTCGCGGTTTAAGAGTTTGTCTTCTGCGGCTTGGAGTTCTTGTTTGCGTTCTTTGACGACAGCTTCATGGTCGCTTCTAAGCGTATGCAACTCTTGCTTAGTTTCTAATATGGTTTGCTTTTTCTTTTGTTCAGCCTGTTTGTTCGCTTCATCAATGAGTTTTTTCGCTTCGTCTTTAGCGTTTTGAAACCCTTTTTCAACAATGACAGCACGCAAGGCAATCCCTGCGCCAATTCCAACAATTAAAAATAGTAAACTGAACAGACCGATTAATAGGGCACTTTCTCCCATGTTAACCTCCGTTCATTCTTCGTTTTATTTAAAGCATGCTGTGCATAATTTGCTTGATAGTAGTATACATGAAAGCCTTTTAAAACACAATCCAAAATGGGCCAAAAAAAAGGAACCACATGGGCTCCTTTAGGCGTTTACTTCACTGTCTGGGGTACGTATTTTGCCTTCGATTTCAGCAAGAATGTCGGGATGTTCTTCGAGGTATGTTTTGGCATTTTCTCTGCCTTGGCCAATCTTTTCACCGTTATATGAGAACCACGATCCACTTTTTTCGACCAGTTCAGCGGCCAGCGCTAAGTCAATGATTTCACCCGTGTGCGAGATGCCTTTGCCGTAGATGAGATCGACTTCCACCTTTTTAAAGGGCGGGGCCACTTTATTTTTAACCACTTTTATCTTCGTTTTATTGCCGACGATATTATCGCCTTGTTTAAGTTGCTCAGACCGTCTAATTTCTAAACGAACACTGCTGTAAAATTTCAACGCGCGGCCCCCTGGTGTGGTTTCTGGGTTACCGAATAAAATGCCCACTTTCTCACGAATTTGGTTGATGAAAATAGCAATCGTTGAACTTTTTGAAATGGCGCCGGATAATTTGCGCATCGCTTGCGACATCAAGCGGGCTTGTAAGCCTACGTGGGAACTTCCCATGTCGCCGCGAATTTCTGCTTCCGGGACTAAGGCAGCCACACTATCAATGACTAAAATGTCGATGGCCCCACTGCGAATTAACGCTTCGGCAATTTCTAAAGCTTGTTCACCGGTATCGGGTTGCGAAATGATCAAGTTGTCGGTATCAACGCCTAAGTTTTTCGCGTATTTGGGGTCAAGGGCATGCTCTGCGTCGATAAACGCTGCGTACCCACCTTTTTTTTGTGCTTCGGCAATGGCGTGCAGGGCAAACGTCGTTTTACCCGATGATTCAGGTCCGTAAATTTCAACGATGCGCCCTTTCGGATACCCGCCGATGCCCAAGGCTAAATCAAGGGCAATCGAACCGCTCGGAATGGCTTCAATGTTACGGTCAGTCGCGTCACTTCCCAGTAACATGACTGAGCCTTTACCGTGCGCTTTTTCAATGTCTTTCATGGTTGCATCGAGGGCTTTTTGCCGGGATGCATTTTCTTTACTCATAACGCCTCCTCATTCAAACTATACAGGGAAATGGGTGTTTTTCTTTTAGACAAAAATACGGCGGTTTTTAATGCCATATTCAATGCCTGATACAACGGTCAGTGCTACGGCAACATAATAGAGAATAACACCCACATCCACCACGGTCAAAAAGATCAGCGTCATGCCGACTAAGGTGACGGCGGTTTTTGCTTTACCGAGTTGGCTGGCTGCAATCACAATGCCTTTTTGCACCGCTTGTAAGCGAATGCCAGTGACTAAAAACTCTCGGGCAACAATTAAGAAGACCGTCCAAAGGGGCGCAATGCCCATTTCTTGGAGAATCAATAATGCGAGTAAAACCAATAGTTTGTCAGCCAGCGGGTCTAAAAACTTCCCCGTGGTCGTCACTAAATCATAGCGCCGGGCGATAAATCCATCGAGAAAATCGGTGAATGACGCGAGCACGAAGACGCCGACGAACAGATACGTATATAGGCCCAGTGCATCGGGGGTTGGATTGAGTAAATACAAAACGAGTAATAGGGGCAACAAAACGATGCGAATGGCCGTTAAAGTATTCGGTATATTCATCATAAAACTCCTTTGATTAAGTGTATCACATTTCATCCAGGCTAAGCGGGGGAGACTTGGGGGATAACCGGCCATTTTGTTTGAGCGTGTGACGGTCTGACCACGTTAACAGCACAAACGCTAAGGCAAACATCACACTCGAAAAGTAAAACACAAACAGCGGATTGACTTCGTATAAAAATCCACTAATGAGTGGCCCTAAGACCATGCCGATGGAAAAAAACATTTGTCGCACCCCCATCAAACTGGCGTACGTCTGCGGCGTGGCGCTTAAGGAAATGTAATTTTTTTCCAGCGGTTCAAACATCGATTTAGCCATTACATACACCAAAAAGAGGGTGTAAAGTGCAAGCATCAAGGGAGTGATTTGAAACACCACGACAATAATGAGCGCGCTGGCCACTTGTAAGTACCGCATGATCCACATGTTTTTATTCAGTTTAGCCACCTGAGGCACAAGGAAAAAGTTCGTCAATATGCCGACGATTCCTGTCACTAAGACAAACGTCCCAAGTTGCGCAGGGGTGTAGCCTGAATCGATGATGTAAACGTCCAAATATTTGCTTAAGTTGGTGGCCGCAATCGTCGCTAGAGAAAGACCCACAAGAAATATCAGTAAGGATGGTTTAAGCGTTAACGCCGTTTTGAATTGATCGGTCAATTTTGCGCGGTTGACGTGCTTGCCGTCAAATTCTTTGTACGTCACCCCGACATATAAAGCATAGACCAGATTGGCCAACGCTTGGACGTAAAAGACTTCGCGGATGATGCGGTTTCCTAACAAGCCGCCAATTTGATAGCCAAATGTCGTTCCTAACGCAATTAAAGCGGCGGTAATTGCGATGTTTTTAACCCGGTCTTCATCGGGGGAGTGATAGATGGTATAGGCGAGTAGTAACGTAATCGAACTACTCACAGAAAAGCCGGCTAAAAACCGAAACATCGTCATCACAACTGGATCGCTAAACGTGCCAAATCCGACTTGTGCGATGCTGTAAGAAAACAACCCAAAAAAGATGAGTGGCCGGTTCTTGTAGCGATCGCCTAAAACGCCCCAAAATAAACTGCCCACGACAATGCCTAAGGCCATAAACGAAAAAAAGAATCCAAACATGCGTGGATTCAACCCGAGGTCGTTGACGTACGTTGGGGTAATTGGATGGCCGAGATTATGCACCATCCCTTGGATGAAGTAATAGGAGAAAATGACGTACAGTGTTTTTTTCATTCGTGATCCATTTCTACGTTGTGATAGACATGCGACACATCATCGACATCATCCAGCATCGATAGTAATTTTTCAAACACGTCTTTTTGGGCGGCGTCCAACTGCATCGTTTCCATGGCAAACCAGCCTTGGTCTTGGTGCGTAATGGCAATGCCTTCTAACGCTTTTAAAACATCTAATATGGCGTCTAAATCATACCCTTTTCCAGTGATGACAACCGCCTCTTCGCTGTCTTCGATATCAAAGACTTCCACGTCAGCTTCAAGTAAGGCTTCTAAAGCGTCTTCGGCGGACATGCCAGTGAGTGCGACGTGTGATAAATGCTCATAGCTATGTTCAACCGACCCTGACACCCCCAGTTTTGAGTGCGTTTTGGTAAAGCAATTACGGACTTCCGAAACGGTGCGGTTGACGTTATCCGTCATCGCATCAACGAGTAATGATGAGCCCCCAGGCCCATAGCCTTCATAACGCACGGCCAAGTAATCTTCACCGGCAGATTGGCTGGCTTTATCGATGTTTCGTTTAATTACATCAGCCGGCACTTGCTCACTTTTTGCTTTATCAATCAGTTTCTTTAATGTTTGATTGGTATCTGGGTTATCGCCACCGTTTTTGGCCGCCATATAAATTTCTTTGCCATAGCGTGAATACAGTTTGGCTTTCTGCAAGTTGGTTTTAGCCATCGCGGCTTTTCGGACTTCAAATTTACGGCCCATTGGTTATGCCTCGTCTTTCAGTGTGGTTTGGTGCGGTTCAAGTGTCACTTTCCGCGCTTTGTAAAGCGTGCCTAGGGCGCGTTTAAAAGCTGCTTTAGACATGTGAAACGTCGCAAATATTTGATCGGCGTTGGATTTATCGCCAAAGGGGATCACTTTATCTTTTTCTAAGACTGCTAAAATGCGGTCAGCGTCACTTTCCAGTGCAAGCTCTTTTTGAGCAGTTAACGTGGCGTTGTATTTTAAGCGACTCACACTATGGGTAATTGTGGCGTCTAACAGTTCACCAATGCGGTGATCCTTACGGGTGTGTTTGTAATATATGTAAATTTCAAAGCCATCTTCACTAAAGCAGACTAAGCCTTCTGGGCCTAAATTAAAAACGCGGACTGGAACGGTGAGACCAGGTTCTAATTCGCCGTTTGGCTGCAATGTTTTGGCGACTTGAAAGCGGGCCGGGATTTTCGCAACCATTTGCGTTTTCCCCGATTTTAAGTGGGCAAACACGCGGTCACCTTTTTGCGGCCACTCCTCTTTTAAATGGGGCAAGTCATCTTTGGAGAGCAACATGTCTTTTTTTAACCCGATGTTCACGAATACACCCAGCCCAAATTTTTGTTCAACGACGTCGACCCAGCTGGCGTCATAGGCGGTGATGGTCGGCACGTAAGTCGTCGCAACGACCGTTTTGGATTGATCAAAATATAAAAAAGCGTTGACATCATCGCCCTCTTTGAGCGGTGATTTCGCGAGTTGTTTGTGTAAAAAAATGGCGCCGGTATCATTTTCCAATTGATAGCCATCGGATTCGACACTAACGACATGCATCTGATTCATTTGAGCAATTTTCAGTCCTGGCATCTCTAAGCACCTCGCAGTCAATTATACCAAACTCACGGAAAACTCGCACCGGTTATCTTTCGGTTGCTTTTATAGGGGGCGTTTGATAAAATACTTAAGCGCATATCGATTGAAGGAGGTAGCACTGTGGCAAATATCAAACAACAAGCAAAACGGATTAAGCAAGATGCGAAACGGCGTCATGCCAATGTGATTTTTAAATCCAGTTTAAAAACGGCCATTAAAAAAGTGGAAGCCGCAGCTTCTAACAATGATGCTGACGCGGCATTAGCCCCACTCAGCTTGGCGTTCAAAAAACTAGATAAAGCGGTCTCAAAAGGCATTCATCATAAAAACTATGTGAATCGTCAGAAAGCCCGTTTACAAACACTCGTTAATTCCATTGGAAAAAGTCCTAGCGCTTAAATTAAGCGTCTAGGACTTTTTTTATACCCCTAACACAAACATTTCAAGGGCCAAGGTTTTATCCATTAGACCGGTTTTAATTTTCCAGTCATAGGTTTCTAATTGCTTGAGTATTTTTTCGACGTAGGCGCGGTTGTACAAGCGCGCGTTTTTCATCATGTAATACGCGCGACCCGATTTGACGTTTAAATATTGCTGGATGCCATCTTGATTCATGCCGGAGGCGACCAAACTTTGCGTGAGTACCATCTCACGGAATTTATTGATGAAGGCACTGAGAATTCGCAAGGCGTCTTCTTTCGCAGACAGCATCATTTGAATGCGTTCAAACGCAGCCTCTTTGTGGCCATCCATCAGTAAGTTCATGATGGTAAAGACGTTGTCATCGAGGTGCACCGTAATTAACCGGTCGATCGTATCGCGGTCAATGTGTGGGGTATCCACCGCATACAGCAACAATTTTTGCAATTCGTGATAGGCGGTTTCCGCGTCGTGCGTAATGCGTTCAATCAATACGTCATAGGCATCTTTGGGCAGGTTGATTTGGGCCTTAGATAATTGCCGGTCCACCCACCCTTTTAAGTCGGCTGCCGTTTTTGACCGGGCTGCGATGACTTCACACGTTTCATAAAAGGCTTTGTACGTTTTATTTTTTAAGAGCGTTTGGTGAGGCACTTGAAAAATGAGGATGGTTTCTGCACTATCTTCGCCCATTAAAAATTTAAATTGTTCGCTTTCTTTAAAGGTGGCTTGGGCTTTCGTATCGGCAAAAAAATGGGCATTTTTGATGACCACTGCTTTTTTATCCGCCATGAAGGGAATCGTCAAAGCGTCATTGAGTGCGGTATCAAGTGCGACGTCATCAAGGTCATAATGACTCTCGTTAAATGCATCGATGCCCGCTTCTTTAATCAATTGTTGGGTCTTATTTTTTATGAAGAAAAAATCCGTCCCATGCAAAATATATTTTGTCATTGTATCCTCATCATTAGTGTAGCATATTACGGACGAAAGGCGGGCCACGGAAGTAGCCACTTAGGTCCCAAGATGAAGCGCGTGGTTCCGTGATAATCCGTGCGATAAATCGTCATCTCAAAGGCGTTTAATTGGTCAATCACCGTGGGGTGAGGAAATTCAAAGCGGGATGAGTGCGGTAAATTAATCAGCGCAATATCGGCATTAATCTGAGTGAGAAATGCCTCACTGGTGGACGATTTAGATCCGTGATGAGAGACTTTCAAAAGGTCAACATCAAGGGGGTCACCCTGCCAAAAGTCGACTTCTCGTTCGGCTTCGATGTCGCCGGTCAAAAGGACCTGCCACCCGTGCGCGTCCAACAAAAAAGCGACCGATCGATTATTGCGGCTGGGATACGCCAAGGCCGGTTGGTCAAAGGTCAACTGAGCGGGGCCACAGGAGAGTGTTTCAGGTAATGAGTCTGGGGTAATATGGAGGCCCGTTTTAAAATATGAATCATTCAGAATCGCGTCGATGCCTTCGTGATGGTCGGCGTCATAATGCGTCGTAATTACGACATCGATGGTTGTGACGCCGTGATTTTTTAAATGGGTTTTTAGTGCCTCTGCCGTGTAGCTTCGGCCCCCATCCACCAAGAGTGTGCACTGATTAAACGGCGCTTGGTATAAAAACGCGTCACCGTCCACATCAAGCATCGTCAGTTGCGGCATAAGGGGCCCAAACCGGCCGCAGGCAAATAGCGTCAAAAGGCTCGCTGACAAAATGCTTAGTTTGACCAAGTTTCCGTGACTAACCACACAGATCACTCCCCACGCCAGATAGTAAATTCCTGCGAAACCACCGAAAACAAACGGCACTGAGATGGGCCAGTACAGATGCGTATACGCCGCATTTACAAGCACTTCAAACCCCGCAAAAAGCGGCCAGACCAATGGTTCTAGAGCAGGCACAAAGAAACTGACATAGGTCAGGGGAAGTAAAAAACTGCCCAGGACAAACACGGCCAAGACATTCAGCCCTAAGCTTGCCACGTTGACACTCCCACTCATCGACATAATAATCGGGAGCGTCGTCATAAACGCATAAATCGACACATAGATTGGGGCCCATCGCGTCTTTAGTGTTGGCGCCATCATCAACAACACAACCGTCACCGAGTAACTGAGTAAAAACGCCGGATGATATATGATAAATGGATGCACTAAAAGACTCCCACAAAGAATCATCGCCAGACCATCAAGCGGGGTGAACGGCCCTTTTAAAGAATGATTAAGGCGAATGAACCCGTAAATAAAGACTGCCCGAATTAATGAAATCGAAAACTGCGTGAGGATGATATAGCCCGTCAAAATCAGGCCAATGATGGATAGTTTAAAGGCGGGCTTAAACCGTTTCAAAAGCGCTTCTAAAAAGAGGGCAAGTAAGCCGACGTGTAACCCAGATACTGCGAATATGTGGGAGATTCCCAGGGCCCTGATTCGCGCGTTAAAGGTGTCATCAAAGCCTGTATTTTCACCGATAAAAAAGGCGGTCATGTAGCCGTTAAGGTCACTGAATTCCGCGTCAATGTAGGTACGCACACGGTCGCTAAGTGTCCGCCGAATAGGCACTTCACTAAGCACGGTCACTGTGTCCGCATAAAGGGTTCCTTGAATCTTTTCGGCGGCGAAGTAGGCCGCTTGATCAAACCCCCCGACTAAGCTTTGCTGGTGGGCTTCAAGCAGCATGAAATCACCAGACACCACCGTTCCAGCAGGCAAGGGGGCTTCCCCGGTATACAAATAAAAATTCCCACCCTCAGACTTTAAATAATGACGTGTGTCATCGACGGCTTGAATGATTCCCTGGTCGGGAATTTGAACGGGCATGATTGACTGAATCCCCACATGGGCTAAAACGGCAGTAGCCAAGATGAGAGTCCAAACTAGTAGCCGTTTGTCCAGCCATTTGATCCAATACAACAGACCCGGTAAGCCAATGATGAGAACGGGTGTATCGACCATCAGGCGAATCACAAAGACCCCCACCGCTACGACGATAAAGTCGCCGCTACGGGGTAATGAGCGCGCGAATGTTCGTAAGCGTCGTTGGACCAATGCCTGGAACATTTAACAAATCCTCAATGGTTTGAAAGGGCGTCACTTGCCGGGCTTCGATGATGGCTTCGGCGGTGGCGGGACCGATGCCTGGAAGTTGCTCGAGTTCACCTTGACTCGCGTGATTCAGGGAGACGAGATTCGAGCCATTTGATGGCTGGGATTCCGCCGTCGTCGGAACACGAATCAGTTGGCCATCTTGGATGACTTGCGTTTGATTGATTTCGCCTAAAAAGGCCTCATCTAAAAGGCCTCCAGCGCGCTGAAAAAGTTCAAACACCCGCGATGTATCGGCCATTTTATAGACGCCTGGTTGGACGACGGCACCGCGCACTTCAACGAATATAAAGGTCGGTCCGCTGGCCGGCGTGGGGGCGTCGAGGGTGTGTGGTTTAGACAGCGGTGACAGGTTGAGGCCGAGATACACAAGCATTAACGCCACGGCCCCGATCAAGGGCCAACCCTTTTTTCGCATAAAAAAACACTCCTTCATTTAAACCATACGGCAAAGGTGTGTTTTTACTTTTCTAAGATGAAGACCGTGCGGTCTTTTAAGGGGACTTCTTGGACCGATTTAAACCCGTGCATCAGTGAGCGTAAAGTCGCGTGATCAAAACTGCGTTGATTCAAGGTCGAGACGGTATTATCACGGGTGAGCCGGTGTCTGAAACTACACGGATAAGGCCCCTTTGAAATCGTCCATTGCAGCGATTCATCGCCCAGGTCTAAGCGTTCTTCATAGCCAATCATGGCATCGATATAGGCGCAGGTTAAGACGTCAAAAAAGGCATAATTTCCGGGTTCTAACCCATTTCGGATGTGCGTGATGACGCGCGCGAACTGATCGAGCGTCTCGAGATGATTAATGACATCAAAGCCCATTACAATGTGCGAAAACGCAAACGGAATGGGATCTAAAATATTGTGTGGATGCACCTCAAGCTCACACTTTGCAGCGTTGGCATTGTCTTTTGCCAGTGTTAAAAAGTCCGGACTGATGTCCGTGGCAATTACGTCAAAGCCCGCTTCAGACACGCCAATTCCAATAAACGCTGGGCCACACCCCATTTCTAAAATGGGGCCTTTTGACACCGTGGATTGGATGGTCTTAATGTACCAATCTTTGAGCGAGTGGTCGTAGTGATGATGGTAAAAGTCATAAAACAGATGATACGGATCACGATTCATCGCTCACCGTCCAATGTGGGAGATCAAACCAGAGCTTTTCTAAATGATAATACTCCCGCGCCTCTTGTAAAAACAAGTGGACGATTGTATCGCCGATGGCGAGTAACATCCAAGGGGAATCATCCGACCCTTCCACGTGAAAGGGTGCGTCTTTATCTAAGGGGATGCTTTTCAGTTTTTTCATGACGGCTTGCAACTGTCTAGGGTTTCCCGCAGTGGCAATGACGATGTAGTCATGAAACGGGTTGACGTCTTTGACATCATAGACTTCTGTGTTGAAAGTTTGTGAGGCTCCGAGGTGTTCGAGAACTGTGTCTAATTGGCTCATTCAGCCACCCTTTCTGGAATGTAAAATGCGTACGTTTCGTAGTTGTAGGCGTTTAGCCGACCATGGGTTTGATCAAACCCATACAAATGATGCAACATCGCTTTAAATGCCGCCTCTAAATCATGGGTGGCAAGATCTCTGAGCGTTGCCGCTTCAGGGTATGGTCTGGATGGTTCAATTTTATCGGCCAACATTAAAATCTTTTCGGCCGTTTGCATATTCGCCCGGCCGGTCGTATGGTGTTTGACCGCATCAATGAAGACTTGGTCCAGTTCGTACTCCGCGGCAATCAAACTGGCGGAATAGCCGTGATACATAAACGGTGGCAAGGCTTTCCATGCTGGCACGCCGGATTTATCAAATAGAGCGTGGTGCCAGCCATCTGGCTCATATTTGGTTAAGTCATGCAAATACGCAGCTTGCGCCATTTGGTCGGCGTCTACCCCGTTTTTTTCAGCCAGAAATTCGGCCCACGTTTTGACGCCTTCGACGTGAGGAATACGTCCAGGAAACGCTGTATAAACATCATAAAAACGCTCTTGTATGGTCATGCCATCATCCCTTCGTGCATTATTGGGGGAACGGGCGCATAGGTTGTGACACGCATTTTTGTGATGCCGTGTAAGCGCATGAACCCGAGGCCTGGAAAGAAACAACTGATGGAAGGCTCGGACATGTTTATTTCGTGCGTCACCATCGGCACTGAAGGATCCGTCACCGCAGGGGGATTGAGTAAGTGCCCGACTTTGCTTTCGTAAAAATGTTCAGGATGCGCATCATTCCGGGCATGAATGGTGAGTGGATTGGCAAAATACGACACCATCTGTCCCGTTTGATCAGCGTCAAACGAAACGTAGGCGAATCCACCAATAAAGAAACTGCGCCCAGCAACCGATTGAAAGACAATCGGTTTAATTTCTTTAAACGGCATAATCATCCGCAGTGATTCACCGCTGACATAATAGCGATACGAATGATGGGACGATAAGCCCGGTGTGTCATAGAGGGTTTGGTCTTTGAGGCGAAAGGGAATTAATCCTTGGGTGATGTGCGATTCAAATGACGTCGTCACTTGATTGGTTTGACCCGTTTGGGCGCCTAAAATGGCGTTTAAAATGGAGCTTTTTCCAACGTTTGATACCCCTACTAACGTCATGTCTTGGCCCATTGACAAGGTCAACATTCGCTCAATCATCGTATCGATTTCGGTCTTTTTAAGGGCTGAAACAAGCATGATTTTATCGACGCTCAGGCCTTGATCTTGGGCCATCGTTAAATACGCTTGGCGCATTTTTTCTCGGCGTTTGCTTTTTGGCAATACGTCAATTTTATTGACGATGAGTAACGTGCGTTTATGGTGAGATAACTCGTTAAAGTAAGGATGCATCGACCCGTAAAAATCAAGTGCATCGGCGACAAGCACCAATATACCCGGGCGTTTTTCGACGGTGGATAACGTGTCTAAAATGACTGATTCTGACACAAAACTTGGTTTGATTTGTCCATAATGGCGAATCTTATAACACCGTTCACAATAAATGGGAACGTTTTTCTCATACGTCTTGGGCGTATAAAACGGGGCATCTGAATCCGTGTTTTGCAGCGGTCCCCCGCAGCCAATACAGCGCCACTCAGACATCGTGAATCTCATCAAATGCTTTTTTTAAGGCGGGATACTGACGTCCTACTTTGCTTTTCATACGGCGTTCAAGGCGCCGTAATATTTTCGTGTACCACTTTTCACTCTTCCGTCTGATTGGCCGGACTAAAATGGTCGCCATGCCAACCCGCGAGGCGCCGTATAAATCAGTCATAAACTGATCACCGACCATGATGACTTCACTGGGCGCTAGCTGCAACGCTTTAAGGGCTTTTTTATACCCAGTTTTGAGCGGTTTATTGGCTGCCATAATAATCGGCGTTGCGAGTTTTTCCGCAAAATTCGATACGTCTTTATGATGATTATTCGTCAACATGATTGTCTGTAACTCCAGGGCTTTTAGCGACTCAAAGAGTGTTGTATGCCACGGTTTCACGGACCGATCATCATAAGGAATTAGCGTATTGTCCACGTCAAAAATTAGCGCTTTAACGCCGGACTCTTTTAAAGCCTTTAAGTCGATCGATTGCACCGAATCAACGACTGCCTGGGGGACAAATTTATCAATCGGTAATAGACGTGAAATCATAGTGTCCTTTCAAAAATTGGGCATGGATTTTTTTAATCTGCTTTTGATCACGCTGGTAGGTGGGGTGAATGGTTTTTAATACATCATAAAAGCCAGCTTGGTGATTGGCTTCTTTTAAGTGGGCGATTTCATGGGCGTAAATATAAGCCACGCATGATTTGGGGTAATGGACGAGCATTTGATTGAAGCGAATGATTCGCCGGGTGGGATGGCAACTGCCAAATTTAGACGAATAGACTTTGCATTCATACTTTAGATCCGATAAATCAATGAGGTCTTGGCTCTGTGAGTAGTAATCTTCCAGGCGCTCAATCTCATTCATTAACAGAATTTTGAGGACATCACCGGGATGCGATTTCCACGTGCCGAACAGATGCACGTGGTCGCGGCCTAAATAGGCCTCATAATCAAAGGGGATTGGCAGGTCTAAAAAGCGTTCAAAATCTCTGATAATCATCTTTTTTAATGCCGTTTGGGTCATTGATTTCGGTCCGTGAACAGAGAAGGTTTCGGCATTCTGCCGGCGCACCGTCATCCGAGTGGTCTTTATTTGTGTGATATGAAACGTCATGTCTTGATGCTTAAAAATCATTTAAACCCCATTTCAACGAGGCTGGCAAAGGGTGTCATGACACTGTCTAAAAAGAGATTAAAATCGTCTACTTGAGAGTCTGTTCCGACCACATCACTGATGGCTTTTAAGGCGACAAAGGGAATCGATGCACGGTGGGCCACTAAGGCAATGGCGGCTGCTTCCATTTCAACGGCTTGTATGTTTTTAACCCGGTCTAATAGCGGATAAATGGTCGTTAAATCGGTGACAAATTGATCACCCGTAATGACGTGGGCAAGGGAGAGTGGAATGTCTTGAATGTTCGCAACCTCGAGCAATGTTTGATTGAGTGCAGCATCCCCGTTAAAGACGGAGGGTTGCCCGGGATATTGACCGAGTGCATAACCAAACGCTGTCACATCAACGTCATAAAACAACAATTTATCAGCCAATATTAAGCGGCCTTTTTCACTGTTAATTCCCCCCGCGACGCCGATATTAAGGATGACACTCGGAGCCGCTTTTTCAATGAGGGTATGCGTCGCGATGGCGGCCAAGGTTTTACCGACCCCACTAATGATGACTTTAAAAGAGCCATCGTCTGAGATATAAAAAGGATCTTCATAGTGAAAAGACCCCTGATAATGGCGTTTAAATACGTCAAATTCACTTTCTAAGGCAAATACACAGCCTTTAACCATGACTCTCCTCTTTTATAAAAAAAGAATGGCAGCCATTCTTTTTTTAATACACTTTCTCAATCGTCACTTGGACTTCTTTGTTGGATTGGGTTTTTACAAGTTTGGCATCGCCTTCTTTGGCGCCAATGATGGAGCGGCCAATCGGCGATTCATTGGAAATTAAATTTTCGAACGGGTTCGCTTCCAAGGACCCGACAATCGTGTAATCAACCGGCGCATTGTCGTCAATTTTCAAACGCACTTTGCGGCCGATGTGAATCGCTTTTCCTTTTTTGGTGCTTTTGATCAGCGTATAGTTTTTTAAGACGTTTTCAATTTCTTTGATGCGTCCTTCAATGCGCGCTTGCTCTTCTCTGGCCGCGTCATAATCGGCGTTTTCAGACAAGTCGCCTTGCGCTCTAGCTTCCTTGAGTGCTTCTAAATTTTGGTCACGATCCACCGTTTTTAATTGGTTGAGTTCTTGGGTGAGTGCATCAAGACCCGCTTGGGTTAATTGGTATTTATTATTTTCCATGAGTTCTCCTTTAAGAGTAGTATAATCGATTTTGCCTAAAAGCTCTATACATACGGCAACCTTTATGGCCGAATAAGGGCGATACCATCGCCTAAATCATGCCAAGTGACCGCGTCTTTATACGTCGTAATTAACCAGTCAATAAACTGATCGTGTTTGCTTGATAAAGCGTCCCGAGAGCGCGTCACCGGGGACGTTTTAACGCGGGATAAATCCGTGTTGTCCACGAGCATGAATCCGCCTTGGGATACGTGCGGGATATACTTTTCGACCAGTGCTTGTTGATGCGATTTAGCCGCATCTATGAGGATTGCATCGTACGGCTTGGTTGGATAAAATTCAAACGCATCGTCGTGATAGATGTGCACACGGTCCAACACGTCATGCGCAAAAAATGATTGGTACGCACGCTCGACGTGGGACGCTCTTTTTTCCACAGTATCAATCTTTAAGTGGGGAATGTGGCGAGCGATATAGGTGGTTGACACCCCTTCACCGGTGCCAATTTCTAAGTACGTGTGAGCGAATGAGCGCCTTAAAAGATCCATCAAAAAATCACGAACATCGTCCCGTAAGGGAACTGCATAGTCATGAATCTTAGTCGTGGGAGTGACCATCATCATCTAAGAATGTATTCAGCACTTCTTCGATCATGTCAAACTCTTCATCGGTGTCAATCGCTGAGAGTTTTCCACCCTCTTTTTCTTCTTCGTTAAACGATGCAGCGAATACTTCGTCACTGTCACCGGGTTCCTTGTAGACCACGTAGGATTTGCCGAGCTCATCGGAGTGAAACGTCAGGACAATTTCAAACACTTGAGTATTGCCTGCTTCGTCGATGACTTCTAACCGTTTTTCTTCGGGAATGTCGAAGTCGAATGGGACGTTGATATCTTTCATACTTTTCCTTTCGTTGCTAAATAATCTTGCAATAAAATGGCGGCCGAGAATTGATCGATGTCTTGCGCTTTCCGTTTCTTTGATAAACCTGCTGAATCCATGTAGTAAGAGGCCATTTTAGTCGTGAAACGCTCATCAAATAATACCACATTTAAGTCCATTTTTTGGCGCAATATTTTTTGCAATCGCTTGGCTTGTTTGGCTTGCGTTTTGACTTCTCCAGCGAGGGTCAGCGGATAGCCAATGACAATCTCTTCGACGCGTTGTGAGTCGACCAATGTTTTAATCGTCTCACTTAACGTGTCATAGACCAACTGATCAAAGTGTAAGTTTTTGAGTCCCCGAGCCAGTGTCCCGGTAGGGTCAGACACCGCCACCCCACATGATTTGGTGCCTAAATCAAGCGCCATGACTTTCAATAGATGCGCGCCTTAAGCGCCGTGATAATGGCTTCAGCTTGTGAGATATCTTTGGCACCAGCTTGGGCGAATTGACGGTTCCCTCCCCCGCCACCACCGGCCATGCTAGCCATCTCTTTGACGAGTTCACCCGCATGAATGTCTGGGTCATTGGTTTTCACCACAATCATTAATTTATCGGTGACATTGACCGCTGCCACCGTATCTTTGAGCCTTTCAAACAAGGCGTCTACGACATTTTTAAAAGCCGCATTGTCTAACCCGTTAGTGATAAAGACTAAGCGATCATCTTTTTGATCGGCTAGATACCGATCTAAATCCCCTAATGCCGCATTTGAGGTGGCATTTTTTAATGTTTTTTCATAGCTTTTTAGCGCGGTTTGTAAGGCTTCGGTATAGGCTCTTAGATGAATCACATCACGGTATGAATGAACCACCCCCGGGCGTTTCGGCCATGACACATCCAACCCATGTGATTCACCTTTGAGGGCTAAATCTGCGGCTTTTTGTTCGAGTTTAGAAATTGCGTCTAAGTACCCTTTTATATAGCTCTCATGGCGATGGAAGGCGTCTTTGACAATGCCCATAATGCGGTAAATGCCCGAGCCTTTAGACTCAATACTTGTGAGGGCGTACCCACCGATCTCAGACGTATTAGACACATGCGTTCCACCGCATAAATCGAGCGTGACTTCCATGTCTACTAAGCGCACATCGCCGGTATATTTTTCACCAAATTCAGCGGTGGCTCCCCGTTTTTTTGCGTCGTCTAACGTCGTCACTGTCACCGTGACCGGATGGGCGTCTTTGATCGCTTGATTGGTTTTTTCTTCAATTTCTAATAAGGCCTCGTCCGATAATATGTGGTCACTCGAAAAATCAAACCGCATATGATCTTTTGAGACAAACGATCCTTGTTGGGTGACTTGAGCTCCCAGTAATTCCCGTAATTCGTGATAGACAAGGTGCGTCACTGAATGGTGTTTTTCCGTCAAACTGCGACTCTCGGGATCGACCTTTAAGGTCACAACATCGCCAACTTTCAGGCGATTATCGTCCAGCACATGCAAATGTTGACCGTTCGGCAATTTCACAACATCTTGAACGACGTACGTGTCATGGCCGTGTTGAATCACTCCAGTATCAGACACTTGACCGCCACTTTCTGCATAAAAGGGCGTCTCATCGGTGACGATGCCTTCTTGCGTAACAAAACTCACAGGGGACTCAGCGTTTAAGGTGTCGTATCCGACAAATGTTGAGGGGGTTTTAAAGGCAATGAGGTCTTTATTTTGGGCGCGCATTGTCGCTGACTCACTACGCGCGGAACGAGCCCGCTCTTTTTGCGCATCCAACGCCACTTTGAACCCTTCAATGTCGACTTTGATGCCTTCAGCTTCGGCCATTTCTTCGGTCAATTCAACGGGGAACCCATACGTATCATACAGCTTAAAGGCAGCTTCACCCGATAGCACATCGCTCGTGTCTTTAAGCCATTCTTTCAAGCGTTTCTCACCCGCATTTAAGGTCTCTAAAAAGTTTACTTCTTCGTGGTTGATGGTGGCTTTTAAGCGGTCTTTTTGGTCAGCTAAATACGGATATTCAGCCCCCATGATGGCGATTACGTCATCGACTAATTGATGCAAAAATGGCGCTTCAAAGCCGAGCGTTTTTCCGTGTTTAACGGCGCGGCGGATGAGACGTCTTAATACATAGCCCCGTCCTTCGTTGGATAGTTGTGCACCATCGGCTAAGGCAAAGGCCACACTTCGGACGTGGTCGGCGATGACTTTAAACGCCATTTGCCCCTGATAGGAATGCCCAGATAATTGTTCAATGTGTGTGATAATGGGAAGAAAGCGATCGGTTTCAAAGTTGGTGGGCGCATCTTGTAAAATGCTGGCCATCCGCTCAAGCCCCATTCCGGTATCGATGTTTTTACTCGGAAGCTCTTCGTAGTCCGCACGGTCAATGCCTTTTTGGGCATTAAACTGGGAAAAGACAATGTTCCAAATTTCAATGTAACGATCATTTTCGATGTCTTTTTCTATCATTGTCGGATCGGCCGGGCCATAGGCGTCGCCACGGTCATAAAAAATTTCTGTGGAAGGGCCGCTCGGACCTTCGCCAATTTCCCAAAAATTATAGTCGGTCGCGATGATGTGATCTTTGGCAATGCCAGATGCTTCCCATAATTGTCTCGAGGCATCGTCATCGGGGTAGACGGTGATATATAACCGGTCAACAGAAAATCCATAATAGTTGGAATCTGTGAGTAATTCAAACGCCCAAGGAATAATCTCTTCCCGGAAATAATCCCCGATGGAAAAGTTTCCTAACATCTCGAAAAACGTTTGATGGCGCGCGGTTTTCCCAACTTGATCAATGTCGTTGGTCCGAATGCATTTTTGGGCATTCACTAACCGGGGATGCGGGGGGACTTCACGCCCATCAAAATATTTCTTAAGCGGTGCAACGCCCGCGTTAATCCAGAGTAAACTTGGATCATTAATGGGCACTAATGACGCACTCGGCTCAATCTGATGATCTTTATCTTTAAAAAATTCTAACCAAATTTCTTTAATACGTGGTGTATTCATACAAACCCTTCTTTAAAAAAAAATCGCCCTAAAAAAAGCTTAGGACGTCTCATACGCGGTACCACCTAGTTTCTGTCAGCTTACGCTTCCAGCACTCAAGACACCCGTAACATGGGCGCAAACGAATCACGTCATTAAAGGAGCAAATCACGTGGGACGTGGATTGACTTTCACCGGTGTCAAACTCTCTGGCACACAGCCCATCACTGATTCATATCTTTATGCGATTACCTGTATTATACCAAGCTTAGGCGCTTTTTCAACGATTGACGAAGACATCATTGTATTGTCTCGCCGTGCGAATAAAGGTCGTACATTTGGATAAATCTTTGAGCGTTGGAGCACCGACGTACGTACACGTTGAGCGAATGCCCCCTAAAATATCTTTCATCGTCGCGTGGACATCTCCGCGGTAATCCACTTCAACCGTACGGCCTTCACTGGATCTGTATTCTGCGACTTCTCCGAAGTGTTTTTCCATGGCCGTATCGGATGACATTCCGTAAAATTCAACCGTTTTTTTCTCGGTGGTGCTCCAAGCGTTTGCGCCTGCGTCCCACCGTCCATCAAAGACATGCGAAGACTTCACAGTCCCGCCGCCTTGATCGTGCCCAGCAAACATGCCACCAAGCATCACAAAATCAGCACCCGCGCCAAAGGCTTTGGCCACATCACCCGGGCACGTACATCCCCCATCAGAGATGATGTGAGCCCCGAGTCCATGGGCCGCATCGGCGCATTCGATGATCGCACTAAGTTGCGGATAGCCGACACCTGTTTGCAGGCGCGTCGTACACACACTGCCTGGGCCAATGCCCACTTTGACGATGTCCGCACCGCGTAATATGAGTTCTTGCGTCATGTCTGCAGTAACGACATTGCCGGCAATAATCGTATGCGAGGGATAGCGCGTTCGAACACGCGCCACAAAATCTCCGAAATGTTCAGAATACCCATTCGCCACATCAATGCAGATGGTTTGAAAGGTAGGGTTGGCGGTTAAAATTTCTTCGATATTCGCAAAATCCCGGTCATGCGTCCCAGTTGAAATCGCCATATGACGGGCGTCTATTTTTCCCTCATAGGCCGCAATGTCAGCGGCCTTGTAGCTTTTTACAAGGCAAGTAAATACGCTGTGTTCACTGAGGGCTTCGGCCATTTCAAGCGTCCCCACACCGTCCATGTTGGCTGCCATAATGGGAATGCCTTCGTAGGTTTTTTTGGAATGTTTAAAGTGATAGGTCCGTGTTAAATGGACATCTCGGCGGGATTTTAACGTCGACCGCTTCGGTCGAAATAAAACATCGGCGAAATCTAATTTCAAGTCAGCTTCTATGCGCATACTGTTCCCTCACTTTTATAAAAAGTCATACGGACTTAGCGTTTTTGCATCTTCGTTAATTTTGGCCGCTAACAAGGTGTTCCGGGCGGCGTGGTCAATCGTCGCAGCCTGTGCGAACAGCGATAAATCACCGGTGATGACACAGGCATTTATCGCTCGCGTTAACGCCGTGTAAATGAGTGGCTTTGTCAGCATATGGCGAAAGCTTTTAAAAATGGGTAAGATGACGACGGGATACCCACTCCCTTGTGACTTGTGTACACTCATCGCATAGGCTAACCGTAATTCATCCAGCTTTGATGGTTCGTAGCTCACGCGTTTATCATCAAATGCAACCGTTAAATGATCACTGGCAATCGATTGAATGATTCCTTGGTCGCCGTTCATCACATCGTGATCATAATCATTGACCAACTGATGCACTTTATCGCCGACTTTAAATCGTTTATTCGCAAGTGTCTTGACCGGATGATCGTTAAAGGTGTTTTGAATGTAGGCATTCACCGTATCAATACCGATTTTACCGGCGTACACCGGAATGATGACTGACACGTCATAAATCGAATAACCATCATCCAAATAATATTGTATCATGCGCGTTAAGCGATCAAAAAAGGTCGTTTCTTGCAGGGGTTTTAAGACGAGATCAGACGGCTCTTTAAAGGCGGTTAAATCAACGTCTTCTTGGCGAATCATTTGTGCCAGTTGGATAATTTTTGAACCCGCTGCTTGGCGGTGAATCATCGTCAGTTTGGTCCGTGGCAATTCAGTCGCTAAAAGATCTTTGAACACTTGACCGGGTGATACACTCGGCAACTGAGCATCGTCTCCCACAATGATTAACCGCACGTCTTTAAGTGCTTTTAGTAAGGTAAAAAAGAGAACAGTATCGACCATCGATATTTCATCGATGATGATGACTTTCTGGCTGACCGGTTCCGGCGGTGTAAACATGTCTTGGCGAATTTTTAAGAACCGGTGAAAAGTGGCCGCACTAAATCCCGTGGCTTCTTCCACGCGTTTGGCGGCTTTACCAGTTGGCGCAATCAAGGCAATATCGGTTTTTTCATACGTCTGACTCAATACGTCGATGAGTCCTTTGATAATCGTTGTCTTGCCAGTTCCTGGACCCCCTGAAATCATGTACACTTGGTGACCAACGGCGCCTTTTATTGCCCCAATTTGCTCATGGGTTAAAGCTATATTTTGGGTGCTTTGATAGGCGTCAATGGCTGCATCCACGGTGGCTTCATCGATCTCTAACTCGCGACTTAAGTCTTTGAGCTTTTTAGCAACGTAGGTTTCTGCTTCTAAATATAAAGGCCGCGTTAATAACGACGCATCTTCAATCAGTTGCCCCTCTTGAATGACGGTGTGTAAATGATTATCAAGCGTGTCTTTTTCATAAAATAACTCATCTTGACGGAGTCGCTCCGCAATCTTCTCAAGTAACGTATCTGGCGTAATATGTGTATGCCCACGGCGAAAAGTTAGCTGTTCAAAGACGTGCATAAACAAGGCGACGATACGGCGAGAATCTTCTTTATCAACGCCCATTTTTTGGGCCATTAAGTCGGCTCTCTCAAAGCCCACCCCCCGCACATCTTGAATCAATCGGTAAGGGTTTTTCAACACTTGTTCATACGCGTCAGTGCCATAAACTTGAATCAACGATTTGACCATTTTAACGGTCAGGCCCACTTTAAATAGTTGCACACGAATGTGTTCGAATTGGACGTGTGTTGCCAACATCTCAGGCAACGTGTCTTTCACCTTTTGCGGAATCTTTAGCGGAGTGAGTACACTGGAATCTTCGCGAATCAAGCGAAGCGCTTGGTCGCCTAAGGCTTCCATGATTACCCGTGCCGTCACTTCGCCCACCCCTTTAAATAAATCACTGGCCAAATAATCAATCAATCCTTCAATTGTGACGGGACGATCTTTGATGTAGGTTTTGAATTGAAACTGGGGACCGAATTTAGGATGTGACTCAATCGTTCCTGTCAGCTGAACGTGTTCACCTTTTTGGGGGCCAATCATCGACCCAGTCGCCGTGATGACCGAGGTATCCATTGAAAAAAGAGACGGATTTATCGCTTCAGCAGTCTCAATTTTTAAGACGCTAAACCCGGTCTCTTCGTTATGAAAGGTGACATTTTTAATGACGCCATCAAGCGTCTTTTTCTCAGCATTTTCCACGCGTGTATTATAGCATGAACACGAAAAAAAAGAACCGCCGGCGGCGGTTCTAAAGCATTTTTTCAATCGCGTCTGGATCTTTTTCGATGGCGGCGGATAAATTTTCACACCCATCTTCGGTAACAAGGACGTCATCTTCAATGCGAACACCAACTCCATTGCCGTAAAGTCCTGGTTCAATGGTTAAAATCATACCCGGTTTAAAGGGTTCGGTGTAGACGCCTACGTCATGCACATCGAGGCCTAAAAAATGGCCGACTGAGTGATAGTAAACATCTGATAATTCGTCTTTCGATTTAATCATGCCTAACGCGATCGCTTTGTCAGCCAGTAAATCTCTGGCAAGTGCGTTTAAATCTTTCCACGTGAGACCCGGTTTGACCGCCTTAATGAGAGCTTTTTCTACGTCAAGGACCGCCATGTAGACGTCTTTGGCAAAGCCTTCATATGTTCCATTAAGTGGATACACTCGGGAAATATCGGCGCCATACCGGCCAGATTTTGCGCCGAGATCAAATAAAATCATATCGCCGTCTAAGGGGCCATTGTTTGCTGTGTAGTGAAGCACTGTGGCATTTTCACCGGCGGCAGCAATGATATCAAAAGCCTTCCCAGAACTTCCATTCAAGGTAATTTCATGCATAAAGTCCGCGACTAATTCGTGTTCGTTTGACCGGGTCTTAATGCTTTTTAAAATACGTTTGAGCCCTTTATGGGTTATCGCAATGGCTTCTTTAAGCGCCGCAATTTCTTCTGGGCTTTTAATCATCCGTAGTTTCGATAAAATGGCGTTGGCGTTGGCAATTTTCAACTCGGGATAATTCTCAACGATATGGCCAAACACGGAAAGTGGCCGGGGTTTAGTATGTAGTCGCTCGTGATATAAATCGAGCCAGACTTCAGTGGGTGGATTGCCGTACGGGGAGCGAGCAAAATTCATTAACTGATTAAACTGTCCATCAAACGCGGTCAGTGAATGCACTTCGTCTGGAGCGAAGCCACCAACTTCCATGGCGTCTTCTTTGGAGAATTTGGGACCATCCCACTTTAAAGAAAGGGGCGTATCAGGGTCTAAAAATAACATCGTTTTTAACGTGGACGCGGTTTTTAACATAAGCAAGCGAGCTTTAGGCGCGTTAATGCCGGTCAAATAGTAAAAGTTGTGGTCGACATAAAACGCATGATAGACATCGACTGAACGATGTGGTGCTTGCGAGGCATCCAGTAAGAGTAACGCGCCTTCAGGCAGGGCCTCAAAGATCCGTTTACGAGCAGCAATTGCGTGGTTTTTCATACGATATCTCCTATGTATTAATTAAAATCATCAAGTTGTTATAAAGGGTGAAAAAGACAAGTAGTAAGACACCCGCAAGGGGAAATAAAGCGTAATGTTTTTTCGTGCTGTGAAACATCAAAATGCCGATTGGCAAGCCAATCGGAGGAAATAAAAAGCTGATGAAGCCTAGAAATAATAGACCTAAATAGGTCACAAATATTTGCACAATACGCACGGGCCATGGATAGTGTTTGGCGTTTATTTCAGGTGGTTTGAACCACCGCTTATAAAGTCGCGGTTTATCCAATGAGCGCCCCCTTTAATAGGATTAACCGTATTGTATCATACCCCCTAAGCTTTTAAGGGATAAAAAAAAGCCCCCATGCGTTAGCATGAAGGCTCGGTTTAAAGATTTCCGAAATATGCGAGTGTGCGGACCATTTGCGAGACATAACTCATCTCGTTGTCATACCAGGAAAGAACTTTGTAGAGTTTTTTTCCATCGACTTCAACAACACTGGTCATTTGACTGTCAAACCATGAGCCATAGCCAATGCCAATCGTATCGGATGATACAAGTGGAACATCGGTGTAGCCAAGTGTTTCACTGGCTGCATTTTTCATCGCTGCGTTGATGCTTTCGACGCTTGCGTCCTTTTCCAGTTCGACGACGAGATCAACAATTGACCCAGTGACGGTTGGAACGCGCAACGCGATGCCGTCCAGTTTTCCGTTGAGTTGAGGCAATACTTTACCAACGGCCACAGCAGCGCCGGTTGACGTAGGGACAATGTTCATTGATGCAGTCCGGCCACGACGGGCATGAATGCCTTTAGGATGGGGACCATCAAGTGTGGCTTGATCATTGGTAAACGAGTGAACAGTCGTCATGTAGCCTTTGACCAATCCAAATGAATCGTCCAAGACTTTCGCGACGGGGGCTAAGCAGTTTGTGGTGCATGACGCCCCGGAAATAATCGTATCTGAAGCGTCTAATACATCGTGGTTAACGTTGTATACCACGGTTTTTAAATCGCCTTTTGCAGGGGCACTAATTAACACTTTTTTAGCCCCAGCTTTAATGTGTTTGCCCGCTTTTTCTTTATCTGTGAAAAAGCCAGTGCTTTCGACGACGACATCGACCGCTAAGTCTTTCCATGGAAGATCTTCGGGATCTCTTTGTGCAAAGATTGGAATTCTTTTTCCTTGCACGGTAATTGCACCGTCTTCAAAACTAATTTCTCCGTGTAAGAAACGTCCTTGGGCAGTGTCATATTCAAGTAAGTATGCCAAACTTTCGGCGTCTGTTAAATCGTTGATGGCGACAATCTCAAATTGTCCGTCCTCAAACATTCTACGAAACGCTAACCGGCCGATCCGACCGAATCCGTTAATTGCGACTTTTAATGCCATTATGTGCCTCCTAATTGTTTTGTAATCACAAAGTGTATTATACCATTTACCACCATTACTTCAAGGACTAGGGACTGAAATCCATGCATAAAAAAACTCATCCTATTGGGATGAGTCTTTCGTCGTCGATTGTTCTTCGAAGTATTGTTGTAAAGCGGTATGATAGTCGCCTTCTTCACCGCGTTGTGTATTCGTGTACATGATAATTTCTCTAAGTCTTTTCGGAATGAATGTGCGAATTTCATCTTCGTTGTACCCGACTTGCATCTTATTGTTTTCAATTATGATGGGCCGTCTTAAGACGCTTGGGTTATCAATGATGAATTCAACGAGATCATTCATCGACATATCTTCGATATCAAGGTTCATGTCTTGGAAGATTTTTGAGCGTGTCGAGATGATGTCTTCGAACCCGTTTTCCGTGTTTTTGAGCATCATTAAGATGTCATCACGGGATAGTTGAATGTTGAATATATTTTTTTCTTTGTAGTCAATGTGATGCTCTTCAAACCATTTCTTTGCTTTGCGGCACGAGGAACAACTCGGTGTTGTGTAGATATGAATCATGTGTTACCCTCCTTCAATAATTGATGGCTGATACGCTATGAATCTTTGGTTCGTGCTTTCTAAATATAACACAGTTTAGAAAAATTATAAATAAGCAACCCGTCAATTGCAAGGTGAAAGGGTTTCCATTCGAACCTGTTAAGGGCTCCGTGCTATAATAGCGCTAATCCAACGAATAAGGAGTTTATTAATGAAATGGAATTTAGACTATTTATACGAAACGGTTGACGCGTGGAACCACGCCTATGACACATTGCAAAAGAAAGTCGATAAAATTCCGAGCTACCAAGGGAAATTATCCGATTTTGACACCTTCAAAGCATACTACACTGAGCAACGTGAGTTATCGGTGGAATTACACAAGCTGTATCAATACGCTGCTCTGAAAAGTGACCTAAATAAAAAGGACGTTGAAAATGCCGCACGCGTCCAGAAAATGGGGGCCTTTGTCGCCAAGCTTTCACAAGTCAGTGCATTTGAACAACCGGAAGTTTTAGCGCTTGGTGAAGACACGGTTTTTACGTTTATTGACCGGGACTCAGAGTTGGAAGAGTACCGCTTTCCCATGCAGCAACTGTTCCACGGAAAAGATCATGTATTATCGCCATCAGAAGAGAGCTTGATGGCCAATTTCTCCGAGCTTAATAACACGGGTAGTTCGCTATACTCCAGTTTAACGATTGCTGACCGAGACCCTGTTGAAGTGACGCTAAAAAGTGGTGAAACCATCAGTGTCACGTCGGGGAATTACCGTGTGCATTTGACTGATCTAGCAGACGCGGATGACCGCGAAGCCGTATTTAAAGCGTTTTTTGATTACTATGAATCACGTAAAAATGCCTATGCAAGCATTTATAAAAGTGTCTTAGATGCCGATGTGGCTTCCATGAAATCGCGCAATTACAAAACGAGCCTTGACATGTACTTGCATGGTAAAAACATAGACCCGAGCGTCTTTCACAACATTGTAGAAGTAGCCAAAGACAACACCGATTTATTAAAACGCTACTACGCCATTCGAGCGCGCGTCTTAGGGTTAAAAACTCACCGTACGTTTGACCGTTTTAGACCGCTCGCTGAATCCACCACCAAATACTCCTACGAAGAAGCCAAAGACGTTTTCTTTAAAGCAGTGGATCACTTGAGTGATGACTTTAAAGACAAAGCGAAAGATGCCTTGAAAGATGGATTTGTCGATGTGTACGAACAGCCAGGCAAACGGTCTGGCGCTTATTCCTGGAGTTCCATTAACCGGCATCCATACATCTTATTAAACTACGATGAAACATTGGATAGCGTATTTACCCTGGCGCATGAAGCTGGGCATTCCATGCACTCGCTCTACGCCGCAGAAACCCAACCTCCCGCCATTCAAAACTACACGATTTTTGTGGCCGAGATTGCGTCAACGTTTAACGAGCATTTGTTACTTGACTATTTCATTCAAAATAACCCGGGCAGTATCGATGATAAAATTGCCCTCTTGCAACAATCCATCGATGACATCATGGGCACTTTCTACCGCCAAGTTTTATTCGCTGCGTATGAATTTGAAGCCCATAAAATGGCAGAAAACGGAGAAGCCATTACGCATGAATCGTTGTCCCAAATCATGCTTGACTTGTACTCACACTTCTACGACATCGATTTAAACGAAGAACCTGGGTCCAAATATGAGTGGGCCTACATCCCACATCTCCACCATACCCCTTATTACGTCTATCAATACGCCACGAGCTTTGCAGCCAGTTTAAAACTGTACGAGATGGTCAAACAAGATCCATCTAAGATTGCCCTGCACAAAAAGCTTTTACAATCAGGAGGCAGTGCATGGCCAATCACCCAAACGAAAGATAGTGGCATCGATTTAACAACCAAAGAACCCTTCTTAGCCGTCGTCTCTCGCTTAAAAACATTGCTGGACGAATTAGACCTTGCACTTGATGAAAAAAATCAATAAACTATACATAGCACACGTTGCGGATGAGTAAACTTCGTAGATTGGTAAAAAAAGCGAGTTTAGGACGGTGAAACCTAAACCCATCTCGATGCTTGAATGGACCGTGCTTAAGACGTGTACCGATTCGCGCTTGTTACCGCGCTTAGAGTAAAAACCAAGGTGGTACCGCGTCATTGACGCCCTTTCGCTTTATTTGCGATGGGCGTTTTTTATTTTAAGGAGACTTGTATGAAAACCATTGTGTCAGGCATTCAACCGACTGGGGCGATTAACATTGGAACGTATTTAGGCAGCATCAAAAATTTTGTGGCCCTGCAACAGGCCCATCCAGATCACCACTTCTTTTTGTTCATTGCCGATACACATGCTTTAACTGTACCGCAAGACCCCGTCAAGTTACGCCAAGCAATTAAAGAGTTAGCGGCGATGTATGTGGCATGTGGCATTAACCTAAAGCAAACGTCACTCTTTGTTCAATCGGCGGTGAGTGCACATCAAGAAATGGATGTTTTATTACAGTCATTTGCCTATATGGGTGAACTCGAACGAATGACTCAATATAAAGATAAAGCGCTTAAACAAACTTCGGGGATTCGCGCGAGTTTATTCACGTATCCGGTATTAATGGCCGGTGATATTTTGCTGTATGATGCAGAATTCGTGCCCGTTGGCGATGATCAAAAACAACATCTTGAGCTAACACGGACCATCGCAGAACGGGTCAATCATCAGTTCCCTGACTTTTTCAATGTCCCCAAACCGCTAATCCCAGAATTAACCGCACGCATTATGTCTTTGCAAAACCCCGATCAAAAAATGTCAAAATCAGATCCCAACGTCAAAAGTAAAATTCTCTTGACTGACGACGCCGCAATCATTAAAAAACGCATTCGCTCAGCTGTCACGGATAGTGAAGGCACGATTCGCTACGATGCAAACTCAAAAAAAGGACTGAGTAATTTAATACGCATTTATGCGGCTTTAGAAAATCGCACGATTTCTGACATTGTTAAACGCTACGAGACCTCAGACTATCAAACCTTTAAAGCAGACTTGGGAGACTTGGTCGCTTCGCACTTAGAACCGATCCAAGCGCGTTATCACAGTTTACTCAAATCACAAGAACTCATCGACATCTTAAACGACGGCCAGGCAGGCGCCGAGGCATTGGCCATAAAAAAAGTCCAACGTTTCAAAAAGAAACTTGGACTGGGATTAAATCGTTAAGCGTCAGCGTTGATTTCACTGATCGCATTGGTGATGGCTTCTAACACTTTGGCGGCATCATCGCCTTCCACTTCCACGCGGACCAGTGACCCTTTCGGAACCCCCAGTGAAAGAAGGCCCATAATTGACTTGAGATCGATGGTCGTATCATCGTGCGTCAAGCGAATGGGATTGTTGAATTCATTGGCTTTAGCCACAAGTAATGTGGCTGGACGAGCGTGCAAGCCTTGCTCGTGGGTAATCACAAAATCTTTATGCATCGAGGTCACTCCTTTGGTGTAAAGGTTTTCCAAAAGCTTCTCTCAGTTTCGATTAACTCTTGTTATAATATAAGTATGAAACGCTTGAATGGCTTATTTATGGGTATTTTAGCACGATTTAACAAAAAATAAAACCTTTTCAAATCAGGAGGAAATGCATGCAAATTATCGTCGCAGATTCCAAGCAGGAAATTCTTGATCATTTTTCCATCCGGGGCCGGGTGTTCATCAATGAACAAAACGTGCCTTGGGAAGAAGAATACGACCACAACGACTACACCGCTACGTTGTTTAACGCATATGACGACGAGAAAGTGGTGGGAGCAGCGCGACTGTATGCCGGCAAGATTGGCCGCATAGCAGTACTGAGTGATTACCGCGGGCAAGGCATTGGCAGTAGCCTCGTAGAGCGCTGTGAAAAAGCCGCTGTTGAACAAGGGTTTACGAAAGTCAAACTGGCTGCCCAACTGGAAAGCATTCCTTTTTATGAGAAACTGGGATATGCATTTTACGGCGACATCTTCTTAGATGCCGGAATCCCGCACCGAAATATGAAGAAACTATTGGAGACGCCAGATGCATGATTGCGTAGAAGCCATTATCGAAATTCCCATGGGGACCAAAAACAAATACGAAATTGATAAAGTCAAAGACCGCATTAAACTCGATCGCGTCTTATATTCAGAAATGACCTATCCAGCTGAGTACGGCTACATCGAACAAACACTCGCCGAAGACAATGACCCCCTCGATATCTTAGTGCTTGCCAGCACCAAGACGTTTCCGGGTTGTATCGTTGACGCACGGGTCATTGGCTACTTGGATATGGTCGATAACGATGAGAAAGACCAAAAAATTATTGCGGTGATGGATAAAGATCCGCGCTTTGAAGACATTCATTCGCTGGACGATGTCAACCGTCACACGATGCGGGAAATTCGCCACTTCTTCCAAACATACAAAGACCTCCAGCAAAACAAAAAAGTCGAAGTATATGACTTTCATTCTAAAGAAGACGCGTTAGAATTAATTGAGGAATCACTCAATCGATATAAAAGGAGCTGACACAATTTGGCAACATCCATTCAAATTACGTACAATGGCCAAAATGAAGGCACTCTGAAAGCGACCGAAAACGTCGCAGTCGGAGAAACAGGCTTTAAACCATACGAAATGGTTCTGGGAGGATTGGGCGCGTGCCTCAATTACACGTTCCAAGATGTGTTAGACAAAATGCGGACCGAAGTCGGCGGCGTTGAGTATGACATCACAGGAATCAAGCGTGACGAAGTTCCTACCCTATTAAAACAAGTCATCGTCAATATCACCGTCACCGGCGTCGAGGCAAGTAAACAGAAAAAAGTCGAAAAAGCCTGGCAAAAAGCGACGGAATATTGCAGCATGTATGAAACCTTATCACGCATTGCAGAAATGAAACCAACACTCACATTTAAATAACTAAAGGCCTTTATGGGTCTTTTTTTATGCGAAATAAGCCATCTCAATTGCACCCATATAGGCATTAATAAAAACGGTTCAATACATATACGCAAATACAAAAACGGTCCTTTATAGCATAAAAAAAAGGGTTGATACAATTGTATCAACCCTATGATTTTCAATATGGAGCAGGTGAGGGGAATCGAACCCCCGCTATCAGCTTGGAAGGCTGATGTTCTACCGTTAAACTACACCTGCAAGGCGTTAAGCTTGATTATTCTATCATGAAAAATTGATTTAATCAAGCCAGTTTTAATCCATAGAAATCCGTTCTATAATGCGCATTTTCGCACTTTTAGCGCGGGGATTTAGGGCACATTCTTCGTCAGTTGGGAGGATGGGTTTACGGGTCACGACTTGAAAGGGTGCTTGCGACTGTGGCATTGTGGGTAATCCTTCAGGATGAGTGACCGTTGAGGCGTTTTTAAAGGTATGTTTAACGATGCGATCTTCCAGCGAATGAAAACTAATAACTACGCAGCGGCCGCCGACATCTAGGGCGTCTAGGGCACTTTTTAAGGCATCCTTTAAGACGTCAAGTTCACGGTTCACCGCAATGCGTAACGCTTGAAAGGTTTGTTTGGCAGGATGTCCTTTTTGCGATAAGCGTTTTGCGGGCAGGGCTGATTTAATAATTCCCACAAGCTGTTCAGTCCGCGTGATTGGTTCACAGTCACGCGCTTTTACGATCGCTTTGACGATTTGCCGGGCCATAGATTCTTCACCGTAGGAAAATAATATATGGAGTAAATCGCGGGGTTCGTACGTATTAATAATGGTTTCAGCTGTCAGTGTTTGACTTTGGTTCATGCGCATGTCTAAAGGACCTTCTAAGCGGTAAGAAAAGCCCCGGTCGGCCTCATCAAAATGAAACGATGATACCCCTAAGTCAAACAGTATCCCGTGGACTTTGGATATATCCAGTCGCTCTAGATGCGTCTTTAATTCTGCAAAGTTGGCATGCACAAGCTCGACGTTTTTCGCGGGATCATCGAGCACTTTTTTTGCGCGTGCGATGGCATCTAAGTCTTGGTCAAAGCCAATTAGTACCCCATCATCAAGACGGTCTAAAATGGCGCGTGCATGGCCCGCGCCGCCGAGTGTCATATCGACATACGTGTGATTGGGTTGAATATTCAGCGCTTCAATCGCTGCGTCAAATAAAACAGGAACGTGCATATATCCTCTAGATAAAGAAAAAACGCTTCACTCGCGTTTTTCTTTGTGAGTTACTCGGTAGGCGCATCCGGAAGACTTTCTTCCTTCGGTGCTTTCACGAGTTTTCCATTGTAATACCCGCATGATGGGCAGACACGGTGGGAGAGTTTCATGTCTCCACAATTTTCACAGACGGCCATACCTGGCGCGGTCAGCTTAAAATGCGTCCGGCGTTTTCTTTTGCGAGTTTTGGAAGTTCTCCGTTGCGGAACAACTGCCATAAACGCCTCCTTATTTGTATTTTTTTAAGTCTTGCAAGCCGGGATGGCCTTGCGAGTTGGACGGTTCATCAAAGCGTAAATCTTTCGCATCAGGGTGCACCACTTTGAGGGGTTTTTCCAAGTAAATATTAGACCATACAATTGGATATAAGTCAACTGTGTTTTGCTCAATTAAGCGCGTATCTTCCCCCACAAAATGACTGAATACTTCTTGCACATCGACCGTGAGTGGCACTTCCACGGGTTTTAATGTTTTACTGCAGGCCATCGTCAATGTCACATTGATTGATAGGTCAAACACAAAGTCTGGATCATCGTAACTAAAGCGTCCTTCAATTTTGGCGGGGCTTATCGCAAGGATGTCATCTTTGCCAGATAGCACGTCGCTGTAATCAACAGTGTCAGTAAATTCTAACCCATCATGTTCTCGTTTTAGTAGTTGCTCGGTAGACCATTTCATCGCGATTACCCTCCTGTAGTGTGGTCGTTTTAAACCTGCTTTAATCATAGTATAATGCATGGGAGGTGTAAAGATGAAAGCACTTGGCTTAATTGCAGAATACAACCCCATGCATTTTGGGCATACCTACCATATCAGGGAAAGCCAAGCACTCAAAAAGCCTGATGTGACAATTGTGGTGATGAGTGGTTCCGTTGTTCAGCGTGGAGATTTTGCCATGCATGACAAATGGGTGAGAACTCATACGGCCTTACATAACGGGGTGGATTTAGTCATTGAATTGCCCAGTTTTTACGTGTTACAAAGCGCCGATTATTTTGCCCAAGCGAGTGTCGATTTACTCGATCAGTTGCATGTTTCAGATCTTGTTTTTGGCTCGGAAACGGGCGATTTGAACCCGCTTAAGTCATTGCTTGCACTGCATCAAACTTCTGCGTTTAAAGCGGCTGTTAAAGCGGCGAGTGCGGAGGGCCTTTCTTACCCAGATGCAATGGTGAAAGCAACGCAAAATGCAGACTTAAAACTCGGGTTAACCCCAAACAACATCTTAGGTCTCGGCTACTTAAAAGCGTTGAATGCCCTAGACTCACAGATTAACGCAGATACCATCAAACGTACCAAACGGACGTATTACGCTCCGCTTAAAAAATTCCAAAAAATTCAAAGTGCAACGGCCATTCGAACCGCAATTAACAGTGGCCAGTCCGCTGCATCCTATGTTCCGGATCCACTTTCTGGGGTGATTGATACAGCACCTACTGTTCAGTTGGCAGACTTTTACCGGGAGTTTTCATACCGCTTGAAAATGGTCGATAATGCTGCGTTTAAACATCAATTCGGCTTTGCGGAAGGATTAGAAAACCGCTTTTTAAAAGCCCACCATCATGCGACGTACTTTGATTTTTTAGAAGCCGTTAAAACGCCGCGTTATACCTACGCACACATCAACCGAGCCATGATGCATTTTTTACTGCATACCCCGGCCGCTTTCGATGCGTTTGACGCACCACCGTACATCCGTATATTGGGCATGACAAAGACGGGTCAAGCGTACTTGAACCATGTGAAAAAGGATCTCCATTTGCCCGTTTACACATCCGCCAAACACGGCCAACACCCCCTCTTAGATTTTGAGATAAAAATTAGTCAATTAATCGCGACCAAGACGAATCAAGACTTCGCTCAAAAAGAACTCAATCCCCCAATTCGCGTTTGAAACATCTTGATAAATTCTCTATACTGTAAATGAAAGTGTGGTGACCCTATGGGCGCAAAAACAGATATAAAAGAAGCCATTGAATTAATCGTTGATCCATCCAATGATCAAACGTTAAAAGACAACAACGCCATTCAGTTCATTGATATCGACGATGATCAAAAAGTGATCTTGATTCTCGGCATTCATAAAGTCGATGAAGATACGAAGAAAAAACTCAACCGGGCGCTGGCGAAAGTCATTAAACTTGACCTCGGATATCAAGGGTTGAAAATTACCTTTGAGGCCTTAAAAAAACAAGGCAGTGTGGTCGATGAAAAGCGAGAAATCACTTACATTGGGGTGGCTTCTGGAAAAGGCGGTGTGGGCAAATCAACCGTCGCTGCGAATCTTGCGGTCGCATTTTCTCGGATCGGTAAAAAAACGGCGATTATTGACGCAGATATTTACGGCTCATCAATTCCCAATTTACTCGATCTCCCTGTTGAACTTCCCAAAGCGGATGAGGAACAAAAAATCATTCCCTTCAAAGCGTTTGACTTAGAAGTTATCGCCACCGAGTTTTTCTTAAAAGAAGATCAACCGTTAATGTGGCGGGGCCCGATGCTCGGAAAAATGCTCAACCACTTCTTTTACGATGTGAAATGGGATGACGCAACTGAATACATCATAGTCGACTTACCCCCAGGGACAGGCGATGTTGCGATGGACATTCAAAAAATCATTCCAAAGTGTGAAATGGTCATCGTCACAACACCTCATCCAAGTGCTTCCAATGTGGCCGTTAAAGCAGGCTTTGCAGCAAAACAACTTGAACACGAACTCCTCGGCGTTATTGAGAATATGACAGCCTTCACAGTGAACGGAGACACCTATCCGATTTTTGGGACGGGTGGCGGCGAGACGGTTGCTCGGAAACTTGGCGTCGATGTGCTCGCTGAAATTCCCATTCAAGCCCCCACTGCCCATAAAGGCATTTATGAAATGCACGAAGAACTCGGTGTCATCTACTTAGGTCTTGCGAATAAAATCATTAAACGATTAACCTAAATAAAAGTGAGAAGGACCGTATCCTTCTCACTTTTTTATTTACGTTTTAAATAGAATAATACCCCACCTAGTATCACTGGTAAAGCGCTAAGTATGGCCCACACAGCCCAATTGCTTTGGGCCGGTTCGAGTGTAAGCTCAGCAATGAGTTCTGTACGCTCTAAATTTATCGGCTCATCAGATGTAAGTAATTGCCACATCTCACCATCATAAATCGCATAATCCGATGGGCGTTGAAGGTAGATAGTCATTAAGTCAACTTCAAGAGTTGAATCCGTGATATCCCATGAATAGACTTGGATGGTCTCACTGACAAACGATTCTTCTTGAAGCATTGTTTCAAGGGCTTCTAAGGAATCAGATTGCGAAACTGGTGAAAATACGATGGCTTCATTCGCAATAACTTCAATCGGAGATTCTAACGAACTGACCGTGAGGGTTTCAGGTAGGACCGTGTAACTTAACGAGGGAACGTTTATAATCTCCACAAGACTATCATCGTACACCCATTCGACATCTAATTGGTATTTCCCGGGGGTCGTTTCAAATGTCCAAGTCGCGTCAACAAAGTCTGGCATATTCAAAAGTTCTAACGAGAATTCGGGCGGTACAAATTGATTTTTTGAAAGGTCAACCATGCTAAGATCTATGACTCTTTTTTCGATATAAAACGGATAAGTAATGGGTAAGACCGTTCCATCATTCCATTCTGTTTGGCGTGGATCATTAAGGATGAATGAATAACGGTATTCACCGGGTACGGTTTGCGCAGACACAGAGATGCTCACCCCCTGAATCGATGGAAAAGAAGGTATCTGCGGAGTGCCGTCAAACGTTAATCTTTCTGAGAGAGGGGTGGGAATTGGAATGGATGTTTTTTGAAATATTTCCCATTCCAACGACGCTGGTGGATTCATGATCGTAATTCGTGTAGTGTCATACACAAAACGAGCGCGTGCGTTGTAAATACCAGACT
>CAJXLP010000006.1 GCA_913056275.1 uncultured Mycoplasmatota bacterium | reverse complement strand
GTCGTACGCGGGACCATCGAAAGTCGAGACAATGACGATGACTTTATAGGTTTTGTCTTTGGGTTCAAGACGGAGAATACCAGTTATGATTTTACCCTTATCGAATGGGGTTCTAATAAACGTGTCGGCAGCAATGATGGAGCAATGATTCTTGGCAGATTTACAGATGTCGGAAGCAACTTTGATATTGCATCATCCCACCAAGCGTATACAAGACACCATTCCAGTGGTACATTCGTAGAATTTGACCGAAAAAACACAGGGTGGGGTGAAGATGTCTCTTATAATTTTGAGATTCTATACACATCAACGATGATTAAAGTACTGATTGATGGCATTGAGTTTGTCCGCAAGACAACTACCTTAGAAAATCCCTTTGATCCTGGGAAAATTGGGTTTTATGGAAATTCTCAAGCAGATGTATTCTACGGAAACGTTAGGGTCGTCAATGTCAATTCTGAAAATTCAAACCCAGTTGCCACAAACGACACATACGGGCTTGTTACTAGCAATGGAATCACACTTAATGTCGGTGCTGACGAAGGATTATTGTTTAACGATTATGATCCTCAACTAGACGAATTTGAAATCATTGTCACGAGTCCCCCCGCGATTGGTGAACTGAATGTTGTCACGTCTTCTGGGGCCTTTGTGTACACATCAGCTGGGCTCGGAGAATACCGATTTAAATACAAGCTTAGAGAAATTGGTTCTGAACTCGAATCTGATGAGGCGACAGTCACGCTTTTGATCCGGGATGAAACCAATGTGCCTCCATCCAATATTTTGTTCACTCCTAATTTGGGGGTTATTTCGATTGAAAGAAATGTGGTCATCGGAACCCTTGACACTATCGATGCAAATTTACCCTTGGATTTTCATGATTTAATCCTCACAGATAATGATAGTGGTCAATTTGGGATCAATGGCAATCAAATCATCTTTGCAGATACATCCAATTTAACCCCAGGCGCAATCCGGACTATCGAGGTCCAGAGTACAGATTTTGAAGGGGCCTCTATCACCACTAATGTCTCGATCAAAGTTCCCGAGTTTGCGATTAACTACGCCTTAGATGGTGGGACCAATAATCCCTCGAATCCAGGCTATTACAACGCGACCAGTGCAAGCATTACCTTGTTAGATCCCACCAAAGAAAACTTTGAGTTTTTGGGATGGTTTGATGCTTTACGCGGTGGAACGACGGTCACGGCCATTAATTTAAATCTTGCCACTGATGTGGCGGTGTATGCACGCTGGGCATTTGCGGCGCCCGATGCTTTACAAAACCAAGACCCGGTATTTCAACCGACCATTTCTTCCCAAGAATCAGGGTATGACGTAGAATTAGCGGTTCTTTACTCGGACCCAAATCGACTCATAAATTTATCCTATTCAACAGATGCGGGAATTACCTACACCCCCTATACAGGCCCATTTACCGTTACCACGCTAAGCGGCTTAACGTTTAAAGGCGTGGACGATCTCAATAACAGCCGTGTCGTCACGGATGCGTCGTTAAAACCGATTCGCGTTGTTCATCGTTCAAGTACTTTAGATGAGTTAGGCTATGAAGATTTTTACGTCCTCAGTGCGGGGGCTATTTCACCATCTGATTTGTTTGGCTTCAAGAATTTTACATTCAAACATTTTTCTCAATCAACCGCAGAGTTAATCCCAGCATCCAGTTCCACCCAAGAAATGTATGCCATTTGGGATAAAGTGTACGAGACCACTTATACCGTTGTGGATGAAACGGGTGGATCTGAAACGTCTGTCTCACTAATTAATCCAGACAATGGATACAAATTCTTATCGCACTCTATTTCAAACGGATCGGTTCAACTTTTCATCACTAATGCATCAATCACCAGATTTAATCTTGATTACGATGATGGCAATAGATATTTGCTGAGCTCAACGACAAAAAGCTATCCAGATGCAAGAGATTATTGTGCTTCTAACGGTGGCTATTTAGCGACGGTCACAAGTTTAATCGAACACCAGTTCATTACACAAAACATCATTGGATCGAATTCAAACATTTGGATTGGAGGCAATGACATAACTACTGAAGGTTCATGGATTTGGGAAAATAATGAAGGTTCGATTAACTCCATTGGGGGTGGTTTTAACTTATGGGCCACTGGTGAGCCTAATGACTCAGGTGGCCAAGATGGATTGGTCGCTTGGTACTCAAATGATTCAGCTGACTATGATTCTGAAAAAGGCTGGGACGATCAGAGTACTTCAACTGCCCTAAAATTTCTCTGTGAGTTCGATCAACCCTATTACTTCACTGCTTCAGAATTAAATATGTCATCCACATCTCCAGTAACCATCACCACACGCTATGTCGTTGAGACCTACACACTGAATCTCAATTCCAGTGGAGGATCCATTACAACCTCTACCCTTCAAATGGGATACAATGCCAACCTTGTCAATCTCCCAATTCCATCCCGATCTGGATATACCTTTCTTGACTGGGTGGATGTGAATCATATCTCAGCCAGTGCACTCACCATTTCTGAAAACATGACACTGACTGCAGTGTGGAGAATCAATGATTATACGATCACGTTTGAGGTCGCGGGCGGTGAGCCTGAAGATGCCATCACGGGGCCATACGATAGCGCCATTAGACTTCCTGCTGCCAAGCGCCCGGGCTATACCCTCTTAGGGTGGTACCAAGGAAATCAACGGATTCCCTACACGACCACGGTGCCTTTCGGCAACCAAACGTACACGGCGCGTTGGGAAGCAAACCTCTACACGCTTACGATGACCAATACTGCGAACGATGAGACCTCAACAATTACGGCAGCCTTTGACAGTCCGATTGTGGTTCCTCTGTACACCCTCGAAGGATATACGTTTAGAGGATGGTTTGAAGGCGGAACGAATGTCAGTTTCAACCGTATGCCTTTAGGCGATAAAACAATTCGGGCCATCATGGAGCCTAAACCTTATACGATTCAGTTTGACACACAAGGCGCACCGAGTATTGCGACCCTCACGGCCCCATACATGAGTGATATAACGCTACCGACGCCTGTCTATGATAATCACACCTTTGATGGATGGATGTTAAATGGGGTGAAAACAAATCTTTCCACCATGCCCCTCGAAGGCGCAACCTTAGTGGCCTCATGGATGAAAGACGAGCAAACTATTACTTTAAATAATCCAGGTGGAGATGCCACACAGCCGATTACAGCTCTCATCGGAGAAGCCATCACCTTACCGTCGCTTTCTAAACCTGGGCATACCTTCGACGGGTGGTTCTTAAACGGTGAACGTGTGACGCTTACAACCATGCCGGAAGAACCCGTCACGTTAACCGCACAATTTACCATTCAATCATTCACATTAACGATTCGTGGGTTTGATAATGCGGTCATTCAAACACTCACCCAAGACTTTGGGTCGACGATAAACTTGCCGACCGTAGAAAAACTTGGCTATTTATTCTCCGGTTGGGCCTTAAATGGAAATCGAATCACTGGCAATCGTCTTACCATGCCTGCTGGAGGCGGCGTAGTCTCTGCCGAGTTCTTGCCCATCATTTATCCGATTACATTTATACACAAAAATGAATCCGTGATTTTAGAAGCCCCCTTTGAATCACACATCGATTTACCAGACTCCAATGTCACAGGGTATGCGTTTATAGGGTGGCTGAATGAGGGGGAGCTAATCGATGAATTGACGGTGCCTTTACGTGGAGTCACAGTGGCCGCTCAGTATGAAGCCTTCACCTCGCGGCAAACCATCGTCACCCCCGATCAAACCATTCAAATGACCCACACGACTGATCAACCCTTTACCGCACCACCCTTAATGCCGCCCAGCCCGCTCATCTTCAGTGGGTACTACTCAGAACCATTTGGGGGAGGAATTCGGTTTGCGGCAACAACGCTCATTGAAAATGGACAAAATGCCCGCGTTTATCCGTATGTGTTTAATCCTACTATCGCGTTTGAACAACGGGATACACGTTTACTTTCACAACTTTCTGGGGCGCCGCACATCGATGACACATCTGAGGTCGATATCGAACCAACGAATTTAAAGCCGACCATCTCTTTATTGATTTGGGGCGTGGGACTTCTCGGGCTTGGTATCCTCTATGAAAGGCGGCGAAGCTAATGGACGCGAAGGCCAAGAAAAAACAACTAGACCGCCAACGGCGTGATAAAATCAAGCGGCTCTTTCAAAATTCTGTCGGCGTGACTGCTTCTGCAACGGCCGTCGTGGTGGCGACCCCGTTATTCGATAACGTTGCGGCGGAATTTAATGAGTTTAAACTTTTAGAAGATTCGATTTATTACGAAATTGAAGTGATTGAAGAGGTTGCTGAAGATGGCACGGCCAACGGTCGACCGTTACGCCTTGTCATTGAAAACCAATGGGAGCGCATTGAGGTTGATTTAGCGTATGGACTCAACGAACAAGTGCTTGAAGACTTACGACCGAATGCCAACTATAACTTCACCGTGCAAATGGACAAAGGCGTCACCTGGGTGACCTTAGCCAATGAATCAGTTAGCACGGAAAATGAACTGGCCGGTGTCATTGGGCCTTTAAGCTTTGAAGAAACACCGAACGCTTATCAAGCTACCCTCGAACTATATACCCAAGCCGGTGGCGTGGACATCAATTTTTACCAACTTGTGGTCATAGAGGCGAATCAAACGCTTAGTCAAAGCCCGGTGAGTGAAGGCGAAAGTGCCACATCGATTGATTTTCCAAAAACAAATGCGTCCTTTCAGTTACAATTACAGGCGATTACTGCAGACAGTGAGCTGATTGTCTTAGATGAAAAAACGATTCATCCGCCCGCGTATTTTGAGGCATCAATGACCGCGCAGCTGATCAATCCCACGCAAGTTCTCATTCAACCCAGTCCCGATTTAGACGCTTTTACCGAACAAACGTACCGGCTAGATATTATCGAAAATGGCATTTTGATTGATTCATTGGAGATGACAGACGATACGGTCATTGATGTGGCGCCTGAAAATGTCTATGAATTCGTCTACTATGTCACATACGTCGATGATCGACTGGGCACACCCAATCAAAAAACGTTTGCGACCGTGCAAATCGAAACACCCGATGACCTTTTCTACGTTTTAAACATTATCGAGCATGACGCGTCAAGCGAATATTTACTGAGTGTTGAAAACTATGACACCTGGTTTAAATCAACGTTTGTAAGAGGGTACGATGCTAGCGGAACCTTGCTGTTTGAATCCCCCTTAAGCTTTGTCTCAGAAGTCGGACCTACATCGCTCTTTCGCTTAGTACCAAGTCCCAACAATGCATATCATACAATCACCATTGGCCTCATCTTAAACCAACCGAATGATCCTGAATTGGTCATTCACACGATAGGAGAATAATTATGGCAGATGTAAAAAATCCTCAAGACCCAAAAGAGTCTGAGGAACTCAAAGAGTACGAAACCGAAGAAACCAAAGATTTTGATATTGAAGAAAAACCTGTAGAAAATCCCTCAATTATGAAACGGTCCCGGCCGTATTTGACGTACGGGTTCATTGGGCTTGTTGTGACGGTGACGCTCTTGGCTGAAGTATTATTTCCAGGAAGTGCGTTTGCCGATATTGTCGGCAGCTCTTTGGGTCAATTTTTTGATATCACCTCGCTTGTTGCGAATAATTATTTACGGATTTTAGAATCCTTAGGCATCTTAATCTTTGTTTGGGCGCTCAACAAAATTTTACAGTTGCTCGTCGATGTGACCACCCGAAAAAGTCAAAATCCGACCGCCATTCATCTCTTAAAAAGTGTGATTAAGTGGGGCATTGGCTTCATGGCGGTGTTCCTCATCTTGACAGCCTTTGGGGTTAACTCAACGACCCTGGTTGCTTCATTTGGGATTATTGGATTAGTGGTCAGTTTCGGGGCACAAAGCCTCGTAGAAGATGTCATTAGTGGCTTGTTTTTAATCATTGAAAAACAATTTGCGGTGGGGGAAGTCGTCATTATTGGGGACTACCGCGGCGTCGTCAAGCAAATTGGATTGCGGACAACGAAAATTGTCGATGCGATAAACTATGACCTGAAAATCATCAACAACTCTGACATTCGGAATGTCATTAATTCATCGTCCAATTTGTCCACAGCCATTTGTGAAATTGGCATTGAATACGATCAAGACATTCCCGTCGTGGAAAAAGCCTTGGAGAAATTTTTACCAACACTCGCCAAAAAATATCAAAACATCATTGTTGAAGGTCCCACATATGTGGGTGTACAATCTCTCGGTGATTCATCTGTCAACTTACGGATTACCGCAAAAACCATTGAGACTGACCGATACAATGTGATCCGGTTACTCAATCGTGAGGTTAAAATGCTCTTTGATGAAAAAGGCATTGGCATTCCCTTCCCACAAATTGTCATGCACCAAGCGAAAGATGCTTAAAAAAAATAAAACCCTCCACATTTGGAGGGTTTTTTTTAAAGGCCGAGTAAGGCCAAAACGTCGATGCCAAATACGATGACAACTACGTAATAGGCGAGGGCAATGAACAAGACAAGCTTGATCCAAAATAACGTAATTTTTAAGATGGCTTTGACCACGGCCAAGGCCCCTAAAACGCTGAGAATAGCTACCCCAATCAATAATAAGACTTGTTGGGTATCATTGAGTGCTAAAAAATATTGATCAAAGAGGTCTAAGATTTCTTGGCCATACAACCAGTCAATCACAACCCGGTTAAAAAAATCAGCAATCATCGGCTACGCAATCCTTAAGTCTTTGGCATGTAAGTAAGAGACGTATTCCCCAGGCTCAGTATTCACCCAGGCGGCTTCTTTATGACTCATTTCTGAGACTTCCGATGACCGCATGCCATGTAAGAGCGTAAACACTTCTTCGATGACGGAGCGCTCGTGTGAAGTGAAGGGCTGTAAATCTAATTTACGGGGCGTCCGGTAATACAAAATCGCGTCGTCTTCAACCCGTGTTTCAATGTACGGGTTCATGTCATACTTATAATCATAACGATTCGGTACCGGACCAAACGACAAGCGAACATACCGGGAGCCTGTAATCGACGTCGCAAATCGTTTGAACGATAAAAAGTCCGCATAAAACATGTATTTATTGAGTTTGGTCACATACATCGGAATGCGCTTTTCATTGGCCAGTTCGACAAACAAGGCAGTCAATAAGAAAAAGCGCTCGTTTTCATAGACTCGGTTGCCGTTTTCAATCGACACAAAGGTTTGAATGTACCGTTCGATTTTTTCTACGGCCCGTTTGGACAAGGCGTCTTTTGTGTCTTTGTAGTAGGCTTTCAAACGATCGAGATCATTTAACTGACGAATTCTTAAGGAATTGGCTTTGGACGGAATAAATCCCGATTCATACCGGGCCACGGTAATTTCACCAAGCCCAATCAACCGCGCAAAATCGCGTTGATTCAGTCCGAATTCTTGCCGAGTCTGTTTGATTTCACCCGTTGTGACTAGATCGTGTTTGGCACGGTATGCGTCATTAAACAAACGCCGTAATTCACGCGTTAACTTCTTTGGATTGGCGTCACACCATGTACATAAATCAGTATCGATATCTAACTGTATGAGTTCCCCTTTGACGGTTCGCTCTAGGGGGATGGTGAGTTGACCAGACGTACGGGCGCTTTGACACTGCTCACAAAAGGGAAGGTTCATGCGAGACTCCTTAACTATATTACCCGTATTATATCACTTTCAGCCCCATTTTTAGAGCGCCTTTATATCATATGATTATTTCTTTTTCTTGCGTGATCGATAGTCGGCGTCGATATCTTCGCGCCAGGCGTGGCTCATACTCGCCTCACTACGAAACTCATGGACTGCTCGGTTGACGCCTCTAAAATTGGTTTTAACACCGTCCCGGTCGGCGTGAAAATGCGCAGATCGGTCCGGACGAATGCCCATATTACGGCCGGCTTTAACCGCATCGATATTGGCACCTAAAAAGAGAAATTCCCAGCCTAATTCGCGTTGATACGTATCAATGAGTGATTTGACCGCTGGATACGAATATTCTTGTGAGGCATTTTCTAAACCGTCCGTCATGATGACGACCAATACATTGTTCCGGCGCTTTTGCCCGCGCTCACGGCCCGCCACGCGGGTGATGGTTTTACCCACCGCATCGAGTAACGCCGTCGTTCCGCGGACGTAATACTGCGAATGATCAAGGGGCTCAATCGCATCTAACGGCGTATAATCATCCAACGTCTCATACGCGTCATCAAACAGGACCGTGGTCACATAGACCTTTCCTCTCAATGCTTTTTGTTGCTCGATTAACCCATTAAATCCACCGATGGTATCGGCTTCTAATCCTTGCATGGACCCTGAACGGTCCAAAATAAATACCACTTCTTTTGCCATAATTAGTGCCTCCTTTTTCTTTCATCATAGAAAAGTGAGGCAAAAAAAAGGTCGCCTGGGAAGCGACTTTTACAGGGTGGATTGATCGTAGAAAAACAACGTTTCATTAAGTGCAAAAATATCGTAATCTGCTCGGGTAATAAAGGTGCGAACAATCCGGTCAAACAATAAATAATCGGATAAGGTATATCCCGCAGTAGCCAGTAAGTCAAGCGTTTCATCCAACGACAGTTGGATGCTCACTGATAGCGCAATGGCAGTTTTCTTTGCTGGTTGATAGCCCACATTCGAGCGAATTTTAGAAAAAACCTTGCGCGAGATATTGGCGTTTTTATAGACCTCTACATCGTGTAAGCCGCGGGCATCAATCAGCCTAAAAAGCATGGCTTGAAAGGATTCTTGGCTAGGTGCTTCTTCGTCGATGGATCGCATCGCGTTGAGAGATGCGTACTCAGCCTGCATGATCGGGATGTCTAAGACATCGTCGATGGGGGACGCGATTTGGAAGTTTTTTTGGTCGTAAATGACAAGGATGACGTCCATATCATGCAGCGATAAAAACTGTTTAATTTGGTCGGTGGCGATGCTTAAAGCTTTGGCTTTTGGGAATATGTGGTTGCCACTGCCTAATAAGGGAAAGGCAATCGACTGAACCGCATCTTCTAAAGCTCTGGCTAAGCACATCTGATAAATGGCTGCTAAGCGAATCGCCGCATCCGCGTCTTGATAATTGGGGGTAATCACGTGATAAATGAATGTCGCCTTTAACTGAAACGCGGGCGACTTGAAAAGCACCCCCTCAGCCAGTGGGCCATACGCAGTTCGCTCGCGCAATAATTCAGGACCCGCCCCATCATAAATCGCCTTTTCCACCCCAGTGCCTATCTGAGGCGCTGGGTGGGCGGAATTCACAACAATATCCGCGGTCGTATGAGCCAAATCCCCTGAAACAATCGAAAGTGGCATCTGTTCCCCTTACTTGAGTAATTTCTTAATCATCTGTACTTGCTTTTCATCATACGGTGGGTAGAGAAATTTCGGGTCAAATCGTGTGGATTTTTGCATATACGTTTTACGGTGTGAAAACTCAGTAAAACTGGTCTTTCCGTGATACGACCCAAAGCCAGACGCCCCAACCCCCCCAAATGGTAGATGTGGATTAGCCACTTGCATGAGTGTGTCATTGATCGCCCCATTACCAAACGACAGCGTATTAAATACCTCTTCCATTACCCCGTGGTCCTCGGTAAATAAGTAAAGTGCGAGTGGTTTCGGGTTCGCCTTAATGCGTTGCATCGCTTCTTTGAGGTTTTTGAACGTTAAGATGGGTAAAATCGGCCCAAATATTTCTTCTTGCATCACAGCGTCTTGCCACGTGACATTCGTCATCACGGTCGGTGACATTTTTAACGGAGCCTCAGTGTCGTATGAATAAATCACTTTATCTGGGTCAATGAGTGCATTTAAGCGCTTGAAGTGATTGTGTGAGACGATATGGCCTAAGTGATCTGTGGAGGCCGGATAAAATTCATCCAAGACTTTTTTAAGCGCTGCTTCAAACGGTTTTTGGATGCTTTCATCCACGTAAATATAATCGGGGGCAATGCACGTCTGACCAGCATTTAAATACTTTCCATAGACGATACGCCGGGCAGCCACGTCAAGCTTCGCCGTTTTTTCAATGATCGTCGGTGATTTTCCACCCAGTTCTAAGGTGACAGGGGTTAAATGCTTAGCGGCGGCTTCATAGACGATCTTACCGACGGTGGTCGATCCCGTGAAAAAGATGTGATCAAAGGGAATCTCTAAGAGCGCCTGAACAGTTTCTTTTCCGCCCGTAGTCACGTGTAAGTAATCAGAGTCAAAACGGGCGTTTAGATGGGTTTCTAGCCATTTTTCGGTATGCGTCGTATGTTCCGACGGCTTAATGATGACGGTATTTCCAGCAGCGATGGCTCCGATTAACGGCTCAATAACGAGTTGAAACGGATAGTTAAACGGGCCGATGATTAAGACACTCCCTTTGGGTTCGTACATGGAGTAACTTTTGGCGCCGAATTGCGTGAGTGGTGTTTTTTCTTTGCGCACTTTCATCCATTTTTTTAACGACTTCTTGGCTTCTCGCACACTACGCATGCAAAAGCCCACTTCCGTGGCGTAGCGTTCAAATGGAGACTTATGCAAGTCCGCCGTTAATGCGGCTTCGATGGACGCTTGTTCGTCATGGATTAAGCTTTCTAACTTACTGAGCATTTCATAACGAAAGGCATAGGACTTAGTTGTATTGCTGTTAAAAAAATTTTGTTGGTTCTTAAAAATATTGGATAATTCCATAGAATACTCCTAACGGATCAAATCTAATACGACGATAATGGATAAAAATGCGGCGTATACCAATACGAGGACATAGAGCAATTGAATGGCGTTCATCGCTGTGGTAGGACGGGTTTTTGTGTAGTGTTTACGAAACTGGATGAGTAAACTCAAGCCACCCAAGAGAACGATGAATGGATACGACGCCGTCCAGATGAGGCGGTCATCGGCAATTGGAATGCTCGCGAATACAAGCATCACTGCGGCCGCAATGGAGTACGTGAGATATCGGATTTCATGACGATTCATGAGACGTTCCTTTCTTCAGTAACGGTTTATCATAATGGGCATTAATCTTATTGAGTGTGTCTTCTAAGGCATCGGCTTTGGACGGGTACTTTGAGACATCGTAAATATCAATTTGCCTGACTAAGCGCTCGGCTTTTTCTAAACTTGACAGGGAGACACTGAGCAGGGCGATCGGGCGCTCTTCATACAGTGAATCAAATAAGCGTTCGGCCTCAAACCATAAATCTTCTAAGGCATCCGTATGAAAGGCCATGCTGAATTGCTTAGAGGTTGTTTTAAATGCTTCATCCCGCCAGGCAACCGCCACAGACTTCGCACGGAGATCCGCTTCAAGCAACCGTTCTTGAGCACTTTTAAGCAATGCTTCGAGTGCCAACAAGGCATCTTGATAGCCCAATATCGGTGGATCAAACGTCTTCGATTGACCAATCGATTGATGGGACCCTTGCCGGGCGGCATCAACGGGTGTTGGGTCATTGCCTTTGGCTTTTTCCACGAAGCTGTGGGTAGAATTTCCTAAAAATTTAGACAGCTTGTTCTGCTCAGGATAGGCGGCTAAATCGCCAATGGTTTGTATGCCTAAGAGTTTGAGGTTGGGCACCGTTTTTTTGCCAATGCCATGCATGGATTCAATCGGCATCGGCCAGAGTAATTCTTGCACAGTGCGTTTTCGAAATACGGTAATGCCCTCTGGTTTTTTATAATCGGAGGCCATCTTCGCTAAAAAGCGGTTCGGGGCAATGCCAATCGAGCAGGGGAGTTGAAAATTTGTTTTCAAGTCTGCTTGCATCTTTTTGGCCACAGCCATCACATCTTTACCCATGCAGTACTGCGTCATGTCAATGTAGCCTTCGTCAATCGAGGCGGGTTCTATTTGGTCGGTGTACGTGTGTAAGTAATCAAAGAATTGAGCACTTTTCTCTTTGTAAAGCGGGAAGTTCACTGGTAAGAGTTTCAGTGTTGGACACAAACGTCTCGCTTCACCGACACTCATGGCCGATCCGACTCCGTATTTGCGGGCCGCATAATTGGCGGTGGTTAAAACGCCTTTCCCAGACGCTCCACCGATCCCGATGGGAATATCTTTTAGGGCCGGATTCACGGCAATTTCACAGCTGGCGAAAAACGCATTTAAGTCAATGTGAAAGATAATTCGGTAAGCTTTACTCAAGGCTTTTCAATCCTCTCTTTTTTTTGTATAATACACCTAGTTTTTTAAGAAAGAGGTTCCTCGTGCCAGAATCTAAAAAGCGTGTGAAAAAATCAAAGAATGTGAATGTTGATCCAGTTTACCGTAACCCATTAAAAAGTAAATGGGGAAAAATCACGGTCTTGTTACTCGCCATTGCGTTCGTTGCTGGACTTGTCTTAACGACGGTCATCATTATGTTTCAAGCCGTTTTTGCCTAAAAGCACTTCGGTGCTTTTTTTTATTGCAATAACGCTTTGGCGCTCATCCGTTGATCATCAGTCAACGTCCCATCAGACAGCATCTCTGCTAAGTGTTCAATGCGCGCATCGGCGGATAACACATTGAGTGACGCGCGCGTTCTCCCAGCGTCGACCGTTTTTTCAATCACAATGTGATGGTGGGCTTTGGCCGCAACTTGGGGAAGATGGGTAATTGCGATGACTTGAATTTCTTCAGAAATGGTTTGTAATAGTTGCCCCACATTCGCCGCTACTTTCCCAGACACACCCGTGTCAATTTCATCAAAGATCAAGGTTGAGACTTGGTCTTTTTTTAAAAATGCCACTTTGATTGCCAGCATAATACGCGATAATTCTCCGCCGGATGCTGCTTTGTGAATACTTTTGAGTGGTTCACCTGGGTTGGGAGTCAATTGAAAGTCTAACGTGTTGGGAGATTGTTCGCTAAACGATGCAAAGTCGAGCGGAGAAAACGTAATCTCAAATACCGCATGGTCAAGGGAGAGTCGTTTCAATAAACTCGTCACATCATCAATTTTTTCTTTTGCCAAGGCTTGCCGTGCGTCATTTAATCGCACAGCTTTTTCTTTTAAATCTTTTTCTGCGGCCGCTAACGTTTTTTTAAGGGCCGCTTCTTGAGACGCTTGGTCATCGGTAAAGCTGAGCTTTTCTTTCAGCGATTCACGCAATGCGATCAGCCCGGAGACATCGGTTTTATGTTTCCGCTTTAAGCGGTCATATAAAACAAGGCGGTCTTGCGAGGCGGCCAACGTTTTAGGGTCAAAGTCGAGTTGATGAACCATCGAACGAATGCTTTGATCAATGTCTTCAAGTTCGAGTAGCGTGGACTGAAAACGTTCAGGCAAATCATTCATGTCCTTCAGTGATGCTAATTTATCAAAGGACCGACTGAGTGCATTTAAATCACTCAGCGCCCCCCGCGCAAACCCTTCTTCGATGGATTTAAGATGGTGATAGATTTGGTCGTGATTTTCCATTTCTTGGACAGTTGTCTTCAACGTTTCTTCATCGGCCACTGAGGGATCTAGGGTGTCGAGTTCTTGCAATTGAAACGTCATAAAGGCGGCTTCTTTTTCAAAGTCTTCCACCGCTTGTTCGAACGATTGCACGGCCTCTAAGGCTACTTGATACGCATGATAGGCCGCTTGATATACGGCTTTTTTTTCTCGGACATCGGGTGATAAATGATCGAGTAAAAACGGATAAAACCGCGGTCTTAAAAGTGAGCGCGTATCGGCTTGACCGTGTAAATCTGCTAAATACGGGGCCAGTTCTTTCAGCACGGTGAGCGGGACAATTGACCCGTTCACTTTAATGACATTGCCTTTATCTTTGTAAATGGTCCGTTCAATAATCAACGACTCGTCTTCTAAAAGCTCAGCATCTAAAATACCGCTTATGCTACGTGGGACGGGTTCAAAGACCGCTTGGATTTTTGAAAAATCGGCATGCGCCCGGATAACTTCCGAACTGGCACGCTCACCTAAAAGTAAATGAAGCGCATCTAAAACAAGGCTTTTTCCGGCGCCGGTTTCCCCGGTCAAGACGGTAAAGCCTGTTTGAAAACTGACTTCAATGTTTTCTAAGATGGCTAAATTTTGGATTTTTAGATGCGTTAACATTCGCGCCTCACACGGTTAAATAGTACAGCAGCTCTTGATTTCCAAGTTTTCCTTTAATCGGGGTAAAAATGTGTTGAATCGTATAGCCAAGTGCCTGAAGGGTCTCTTCATACTGGCTTTGAATGCGCGCATATTCTTTGGGCGCCTTGATGATGGGGGATTTTAATTTTCGATTGGCTTCAAATTGGGGTTTAAATAGGACCAACACCCCTTTGAATGTCGTGAGCGTTAAAAGGTGCCGCAGTATTTTTAATGAGGAGATAAAACTCACATCAATAAGCGCCCAATCAATCGGGGCTAACTCGGTTAAATGGAGAAAATGCGTCTCTTCAAGTACGCGGACTTGGGGGTGCTTTCTCAACGCTTGATCGAGTTGGTCACGGCCCACATCAATGGCTATGACATGCTGTGCGCCATACTCTAAAGCAACTTGGGTAAAGCCGCCTGTGGAGGCCCCAATGTCACAGATGACATCTCCCTCAAAACGCATGCCGAACGCCTCTAATGCACCTTTTAACTTTTCTGCGCTGCGCGAGACATACGGAGGATTTCCAGTCGTCGTGATGGTTTCGCCGTGATAGGGAAATGCAGGTTTGAGTACGGGCGTGCCGTCGAGTTTGACATCGCCCGCTTTAATCGCTGCTTGTGCTTTTTCCCGTGAGCTAAAAAAGCCCTGAGCTTTGAGGGCTTGATCAAGTCTCATTCGATGTCAGTGTCATCCATGGGAACTGGTTCATCGGTCTCTAACATTTCTTTTAAGATGACTTTTGCGTCGTCTAATTTTTTTGCAGCATCTTGGGCGAGCGTCATCCCTTCTTGATATTTACCCATCGCTTCATCTAAAGGGAGGTCCCCTTCTTCTAAGGCTTTAACGATGGTCTCTAAGGCTTTAAGTTGTTCTTCAAATGAATGGGCCATTAGGCATCTTCCTTTCCGGTGATCGTGGCGTTCACGACTCCGTCACTAAATGTTATATCCACGGCATCTTGGATCTTTAAATCGGCGCCGCGTTTAATCAATTTACCGTTTTTCAAGATCAAGGTATACCCTTGTTCTAATCGGGTTTGGGGACTGTTTAAATGAATGCTTTGTCGCAGCGAATCCAAGCGGTGCTCGAGGGTATTTAAACGCTGCGTATATTGGTGCGTCAGGGTGAGTTTTAAGGCCGAAAATTGATTGGCCAATTGTTTCACTTTTTCTAAGGGCGTATGTTGGACTAATCGGTGTTTGAGTTCAGTCAGCGTTTTGACGTAAGGCTCAACGGTGCGCTCTGGAAACCGAAATACCGGATGATTCAATAAATACGACAAGGTTTCTTCTTTTCGTTGTAACGTGGATTTTAAGCGGCTTTCTAGCCGGTTCATGCGCTCTTTAATGGTGGCTTGGAGATCGACTTGATTGGGGACGGCCATTTCCGCGGCCCCAGTCGGGGTGGGCGCTCTTAAATCGGCCACAAAGTCGGCGATTGTAAAGTCTGTTTCGTGGCCCACGGCACTTATAATCGGTGTCTTTGCCTGATAGATGGCATCGGCGACGATGCGTTCATTAAACGCCCATAAGTCTTCAATCGATCCACCGCCACGTCCGACAATGATTAAGTCAACCTCTGGATAGGCATCGGCGCGCTGAATGTTTTTGGCGATGGCGGCTGCGGCGGTTTGCCCTTGAACTTGCGTGGGATAGACAATCATCGCCGTTAAGGGAAAGCGACGTTTTATCGTGGAAATCATGTCTTTAATCGCCGCGCCTGTAGCGCTGGTTAATAAGGCAATGGCCGTTGGAAACTGCGGGAGCGATTGTTTATGCGACGCATCAAAATAACCTTCAGCTTCTAACGTCGCTTTTAACTTTAAATAGTTTTGGTATAACTGACCGACTCCGGATTGGCTCATCTGCTTGACGTAAATTTGATAGCTGCCCGCTTTTTCAAAGATACTGATGGATCCTTCGACAGTCACGTTATCACCGTCTTGCGGAGTGAAGCTAACACTGCGTGTGTCACTTTTAAACATGATGGCGCTGATGGAGGCGGTTTCGTCTTTTAACGTAAAGTAAAAATGTCCTCTGGAATGATGTTTGAAATTGGAAATTTCACCTTCTAAGCGGACATCGTGTAAATGGGGATCACTGGTAAACTTGTATTTGATATAACGGGTGAGTGCCGTGACTGTTAACGGGTCTTTCATGCAGACTTTTTCAACCCCTTTAATATGGAATCTAACAGTTTATTGTTAAAGGCAACGGCTTTTTTATCGCCCATATCCGTGTAGATATGCGTCAAATGAAGCGCTTCATCTAAGACGATTTCTGAGGGCGTTTGTGTATGTCTGAGTTCAAAGACAGCAAGCCGAATAATCGCTCGGTCCACCGTAGACAATCGTTTCAGCGTGTAACCCACTAAGGCATCTTCAATCGTCGCATCGATGATTGCTTGCTCAGAATCGATGGTCTTTAAAGCTTCACTGACAAAGGGAATTTCGGGGATTTCCGGCGAACGGCCCATGTCTTTTTGATAGAGTAATTCAATGATCGCAATCCGCTGTTTGCGGCGGCTCATGCTGGCCTGAGTTTCCATCGGATCTCCTCTTAAATTGTTGGGTTTATTTTACCATAATTATGCCCATTAAAAAAAGGAAACAACGTTTCCTTTTTAGTTTGATTTGGCGCGGTTAAAGGCTTCTAAGAGTGTTTCGTTATGAGCATCAGAAATGTATTGATAAATATGTCTCGTTTGGCCGCTCGGAATTGGATTAAAGATGCTTGCATCCAGTTCAAAGTCTTCTAAAATGGCGGTGTATGTATCTGCGTACACAGGTGTGTAACCCACATAACTGGCATTTTCTAGCGCATTATCAGGATCGCTCATAAAGTTGATAAAGGCGTGCGCAGCTTCCACATTTTCGGCCGCTTCTGGAATGACAAAGCCATCCACCCAAACATTGGTCGATTCTGGGGCGTAATAGGCAAAATTAATCGGCAGTGATTCTTCTTCATGGGCATAACGCTCATCGAAGTAATCACCTGAATAGACGAGTGCGATATCAAGGTTTCCTTCAATCACCCGGTTATTCAAATCGTCTTCCCCATAGGCTGTAATATTCGCGAATGTCAGAATGGTTTCAGCCATACTTAAGTGGGAGGCATCCGTCGTATTTGGCGAATATCCTAAATGCATTAAAGCCGCGCCAAGCGCGTCTCTGGGTGAATCATACATGCCAATTTTATACGGTGAATCTTGGTCGAATAAGACGCCAAACCCCGAAGATTCTACGGCCTCTTTGAGGCCTTCAACATTCGTGTTATACATCAGGCCAATCGTCCCGTAAAAGTAAGGAACCGTATAGTCCGCGTAGCGTTCATCCGATAATAAATCATTCACCCCGTTCATTAAAAGGGCGGTTTGATAGTTAGGAATTAACGAATAATCAAGCGCTTGAATACGTCCTTCTTGGACCCACTTATCCATCATGTAATCACTGGGAACCATGATGTCATATTGGGTCGTATTGAGTTGCATTCTAACATCCATTTCTTCGTTCGATCCAACTTCATCATAGGTGACTGTAATGCCGGTTTCGGCTTCGAATCGGTCAAGTAATTCTGGATTGATGTAATCGCCCCAGTTTAATACATTGAGTGAATCGTTGGCCGAATTATTGCAGGCTGAAAGCGTCAATAACGCACTCAGTAAGGTAATGCTAATCAGTATTTTTTTCATGGCGGTGTTCCTTTCGAATTTGAAGTCCAATGCCACCCATAATCAGGGCGGTCACGAGCATAATGAGTGTGTTGTATGCGTAAATGGCGGGAGAGAATGTCCGTCTTCCAAGGCGTGAATATAACCAAATGGAGACATTTTGATAGCCCGATCCGTAGACAAAGTAGCTGATAACAAAATCATCAATACTCATCGTAAAGGCGATTAAGGCCCCAGCAATCATGGCGCTTTTAAGATCCGGTAATACGACTTTAAACCACGCCCTTAAAGGTTTTGCTCCAAGGTCTAATGCTGCTTCATAGACGGCGTGGTCGAGTGTTTTATATTTGGGATACACCGTCAGTATGACAAAGGGAATGGAAAAGAAAACGTGCGCGAGCAACATCGAGGGAAATCCAAAGCGAATGCCCAACACACTCATCACCGTGAGTAGCCCCAACGCAGTAACAATGTCGGGATTCACGATAGGAATATTATTGAGCATGAGAAGCCTTAAACGCAAGCGTTTTTTCACATGAATTAACATCACGGTAAAAGCGGTCCCAAGAATCGTGGCGATCAGGGTGGATAATACAGCGACAGTCAAGGTATTTATAATCGCCTGTAAAAGGGCTGATTCTTCAATAATCGCCGCATACCACTGAAGTGAAAACCCGGTAAATACGTAATCTCTGGCAGAGGCATTCACGGATAAAAATGCAATGATCAAAATGGGGAAATAAATGAGCGTGTAGGCAAGTCCTAATAATAGTTTAAATGGCCATTTCATACGAGGGTCTCCCCTTCCGCATCAAACCGTAAAAGCACTCGGTAAATGCCGACCATTAAAATGAGTAGCCCCAGCGCAATCACACTGGCAAGATCAATTTGAGCCGTACGCATGACGTAATTCTCAATCAAATTCCCCAGCAAAATCGTGTTTCCCGCAGATAATCGCTCCGGTAAAGCAAACGTTGTCATGGCCGGCAACGCAGTCATTAGTATGCCGGAAATAATGCCCCCGGTTGACAGCGGTAAAATGACGTGCAAAAACCGTTTGAAAGGATTCGCATACAAGTCGTATGCAGCCTCTAATAATCGTTGATCTAACTTTTCTAAGACGGCATAAATGGGAAAAATCATAAACGGTAGATAAATGCTCACCATGCCGATCACAATCGCCCAATCTGTGCCGATTAAATCCAGTGAAATGCCAAACATATTGAGAATTGAATCGGGATAAAAAAGTTTCTCAAAGGCAATGATTCGCAACAACATATTGGACCATACAGGGATGATTAAGGCGAGAATATAGAGCCTTTTATAAGGACTCCTAGATTGGGATAATGCGTACGCTACCGGATAGCCAATCAATAAACTAATCACTGTTACATAGCCCGCAAACTTGAGCGAAGAGAGAAACGCTTGAATAAAAACGTCGGTTTGCAATACGGATAAGGCATCCCCTTCAAACGCGAAGGGGACGTCTCGCAAAATTGAATAGGTGGAAAATGCACTGAGCATAAGTAGTAAAACAGGAACGATGATAAAAATGAATAGCCAGATCCGAAACGGCCACGCCCGTCTAAACATCGTGCATCACATGAATCGCCTCAGGCTCAAAATGCAGCGAGACTTTGGCCCCAACTTTCTGCGGATGAATCGAATGAATCACGTATTCTTTGTCGTTGACATAGACAATGATTTCATAGTGGACGCCTTTAAACGTAATGGCATCGACGATGCCATTAATTTTCCCAGGGCGTTTTTTGAGGGTGATGTCTTCGGGCCGAATGACTACACTGACCGGTTGATTGTCGGCAAAGCCGGCGTCCACACATTGAAAGGATTGCCCTTCAAACGAGACGTCAAAATCAGCGTTCATCACAGCGGGAATGATGTTGCTTTCACCAATGAAGTGGGCCACAAACTTCGTTTTCGGCTCGTTGTAAATATCAACCGGGGTGCCAATTTGTAAGATTTTTCCGTCGTTCATGACGACGATGGTATCACTCATCGTCAAAGCTTCTTCTTGGTCGTGCGTGACATAAATAAACGTAATGCCTAAATTTCGTTGCAGTTCTTTGAGCTCATATTGCATGTCCTGACGAAGTTTTAAATCAAGCGCGGCCAGAGGCTCATCAAGCAATAAGACTTTGGGCTCATTGACGATCGCCCGGGCAATCGCAACGCGTTGTTTTTGGCCACCCGAAAGGGGTTGAATGCGGCGTTCTGCAAAATTTTCTAGACGCACCATTTTGAGCGCGTGCATGACTTTTTCACGGATGTCAGAGTCTTTGAGTTTTTTCATTTTAAGGCCGAACGCAACATTGTCGTACACATTTAAATGGGGAAACAATGCGTAGTGTTGAAAGACGGTATTCACTAAGCGGTCATAAGCGGGCACTTTTAATACGTCAACGCCGGCTAAGCGGACGTTGCCAGAATCGGGGTGTTCAAAGCCCCCTAAAATTCTCAACAGCGTCGTCTTACCACATCCAGAAGGGCCCAGCAACGTAATGAATTCATTTTCATCAATGTAAAAACTGACGTCATCTAAGGCGCGTGTGTCAGCAAACGATTTGGTTATCTGGTCAATTTCAATAAGATGCATGGGTTCCTCCTTTTTGCAAGTTGTTTTTAGAGTCCCCATAGCTGTCTATGAAGACGATGCACAAGGGCTTTATGGGAATTTTTGTAATCCACTTAATTATAGATTAAGCGGGTCGCTTGTCAATACAAAATGACTCAGTTCACAAAAAAAATCGATGGACGAATCCACCGATTTAAAGCGATTGATAAATGCGTGTTTCATAGGGTGCTAAGGCATCTTCAGATGTCTGGGTATTCGAGGCAAATAGACGCATCGATTCAAGGTCCACGTCAGCGTCCCAATCAAGGGGCTGATCGGTGAAGTTGCCGACGATGTAATACGCATGGGACTGGCCTTTTAAGGAGTACGCAAACCGGTCATCACGGTCCAACTGGTAAAAGGTTGGATAACTAAACCCGATGGCTTCATCTTTACGCCATTGCATGAGCATTTGGTACCACGCTAAAATCGAGTGGTCATCTTTCTGTGCGGCTTGCACGTTAATGGTTGAATAGTTTTGCACGACGGGCATCCACGGAGACACGGTTGAAAACCCTGCAAATGGTTCATTCGTCCACTGCATGGGCGAGCGCGCATTGTCTCTGGCCCGGTCTCTTAACGCTTGCATGGCCACTTCGTGGGAGGCGCCGTGGCGCATAAAGTTGTCGTATTCTGTAAACACTTCAACATCTTTAAAATCCGATAGTTCCGTGTAGTCCACATTGGTCATGCCAATTTCTTCACCTTGATAAATGATCGGTGTACCGGGTAACCCATACAACAACGTCGCGAGCATTTTCGCAGACGCCACGCGGTGTTCGGGCGCATCATTGCCATAATGCGAGACTACGCGCGGGTGGTCATGGTTGTGCCAGTATAAGGTATTCCACCCTTTTTCATGAAAGATGTCAATCCAGTGTTTTAAAGCGCTTTTGATGCGACTTAAATGGACCTCACCTTTGGCCCATTTGCCTGGGGTGAGCCTGTTTGAATCATCGACATCGACCCAGACATGGCCAAAATGAATCAGCATGTTAAATTCGTTGGATTCAAATCCGGCATACTGCAAGGCTTCTTGTTTAGAAGCACCACCCGCTTCCCCGATAATCAATAAATTATTGGGGATGAATAATTCATCGGCAAGCTCTTGTAAATAGTCGTGATGTTTGGGGAGGCTTGAAAAATGTTGATAGCCTGGTTCATCATCAGGAAACTCCCAATTTTTTTCGAGATGGTTTGAGGCATCGATGCGAAACCCATCAATGCCTAAATCGACCCACCACTGAATCATCGATTTCAGTTCTTCACGCATCGCTTTATTGCGCCAGTTGAGATCGGGCATTTTTTTTGAAAAGATGTGCAAATAGTACGATTCGGTCGGCGAATTATAGTCCCAGACTGAGCCTCCAAACCAAGAAATCCAGCGGGTGGGGCGTTCAGGCTCGCCTGCGTCGTTTTTAAACCCTGTGTGCCAGATGTAATAGTCGTGGTACTTTTTATGATCAGGATGGGCAGGGTCTTTGGCCGCAATGAACCATGGATGTTCATCTGAGGTATGGTTGAGCACGAGATCGGTAATGATTTTCATGTCGTGGTCATGGGCGACTTTAATCAATGATTTGAAGTCTTCTAAAGTTCCGTATTCCTCGGCGACTTTAAAAAAGTCTCGGACGTCATAGCCGTTATCATCCATCGGTGAATCATAATGGGGGGAAATCCATAACGTGTTGACGTGCAGACTCTTTAAGTAGGCAATCTTTTCGATGATACCTGGAATGTCGCCAATGCCATCGGCATTGGAGTCATTGAAACTGCGAACATAAATCTGATAGATAATGGCATCTTGCCACCAGTACTTTTTCATAAGCTGTAAGTTCCTTTCAGTAACGTAAACATATCACACGTTTGAGCGATTTCCAAAAATCCATTTCGGTAACCGTTCTCACATCCTGCACCCCCTTATATTACCAAGCCCTGTGATATAATGAAAGCGTTATTATACGAGGAGGATTTCAATGATTTTAACCCCGTTAAGGAACCTACTATTCATCACACTGATGAGCCTTTTTTTAAGTGTGGCATCGGTCATGAATATTTCGGCCAATGAGGCAGAAACTTTGATCGTAAATTACCACCGATTTGATGAGGATTATGCACCGTGGTCACTCTGGCTGTGGCAAAATATGCCCAGTGCAGGAGACGGCGTGAATATAAATTTCACAGGTACACATCCTGTGACGGGGTCGAGACAATTGACCTATCCGATTGCGGGCACACATTTAGAGGGTGCCACACGCGTCGGGGTCATCGTCCGAACCGGTGACTGGGCCAAAGATGTTGCGCAAGATTTATTCATCGACATGAGTAAAGCGGATGAGAACGGTGTGGTTGAAGTCTTTTTAGTATCGGGCGATCCAACGGTCTATTACGGGTTGGATGAAGTGGATTTATCCGCCCGGATAAATCGCATTGATTTTACCTCTTTATCCGACATTACATTCACTGCAACGACGGATAATTTTTCTGAAGACGATTTTCAAATTACGGCCAATGGTGAACCGATTAGTTACCGGAACTATGAAAAAACAGGAAATACGGTCAGTTTGACACTGAATACACCAGCCGACCTGTCGATGCAATACGGGATCTCGATTACATTCCCTGATTTTCCCGACCGAGAAAAAACGGTCCCCATTAGTTTTGCGGGGCTTTATTCAAGTGACGCATTTAACGATGCCTTCTACTATGACGGTGACTTAGGGGCTTTGTATGAAGACGAGGCAACGACCTTTAAACTTTGGGCCCCTGTGTCTGAGGCGATTACCTTAAACCTTTATGACGTGGGGCATTTAGCTGGGATGGAAAGTTTTGACGGTGTCCCGGGTTCAAGCACACCCGTCTCAACGCACCCCTTAACGCGCGGCGATAAAGGCGTGTGGGAAGTTACGGTTGAAGGTGATTTACACGGCATGTATTACACCTACGATGTGAATCAAGGAAGCCTCACGCATGACGATGTCGTTGACCCATACGCATTTTCGACAGGCGTCAACGGACTACGCGGCATGGTGGTTGATTTCACCCGGCTTAATCCGACCGATTGGGAAACTGGTAGCCGACCGAATAATGTTGACGATTACGCCGATTCAATTCTCTATGAAGCCCACATCCGCGATTACACGAGTCACGAGACTTGGAATGGGACCGAAGCATTCCGCGGCAAGTATTTAGGGTTTGGTGAGACCGGTACAACGTATCAAGGCGTCACAACGGGGATGGATCATATTGTCGAACTTGGCATTACACACGTTCATTTACTACCGGTTCAAGACATTGGCATGGCGATTGATGAGACACGCATTGAAGATGCCGACTACCGGGACCGAAAAGATACTGTATTTAACTGGGGCTATATGACGCTCAACTTTAATACACTTGAAGGCTCGTATGCCACCGATCCCTACGATGGGTCAGTCCGCATTGAAGAATTTAAACAGATGGTCCAAAACTATCACGACGCCAACGTGCGGATCGTTTTAGACGTCGTCTATAACCATACTGCGACGTCCGGTGACTCAAATTTTGAAAAAATCTTACCGGGGTATTACTTCCGGTTTACCGAAGATGGCAATTTCTCAAACGGCTCTGGCACGGGCAACGAAACAGCGTCTGAGAATGCGATGGTACGCAAGTTCATCGTTGATTCACTCGTGTTTTATGCCGAGGAATACAACATTTCTGGCTTCCGGTTTGACCTGATGAAATTACATGATGTGGCTACCATGCAAGCCGCCCGAGACGCGTTACACGCGATTGATCCAACGATTATTGTCTATGGTGAACCGTGGGATGCCGGTGGGTCACAACTGCCGGAAGATGACGCCGCGTACAACGCCAACTTAGACCAACTCTCAAACATCGCGGTATTTAATGATGATTTACGGGACGGGGCCAAAGGCTCAGTCTTTAACGCCAACGAGGGGGGTTGGGTCCAAGGCATCAATGATTCGGATATGTATGAGCGGATTAAAGCCGGCATGATTGGCTACGTCGCACACCCAGAAATTGACGGTCCTGCTTTACCAAAAGGCACCTGGGCATTTGATACCAACCAAACGATCAACTATGTTTCCGCCCACGATAACAACACCTTGCACGATAAACTACAACTATCGACTGAGAACTTATCACTCGCTGAAATTACCGCCATGCACCGCCAAGCAAACGCCATTGTCTTAACGGCTCAAGGCATTCCGTTCTTACACGGAGGCGTTGAATTATTACGCACTAAGCCTTGTGTGATGATCGGGGATGAGGCGCAAGGTGAATGTGATAGCGGAATGCTTTATGACCATAACTCTTACCGCTCACCCGATGCGACTAACCAAATTGATTGGAATTGGAAAGTGGACAATGCGGACACGTATGCGTTTTATCAAGGATTAATTGAACTGCGCAAACAGGCACCCATTTTTGACTACACACCCGAAGAACTCGCAAATGTTCTAACCTATAGTGTGTTTAGTGGCGGCCGTGATCTTGCCGCGTACTTAATCTATGATTCAAATCCAGACAATCCGTGGGAATACGCCATTGTCGCACACAACAACGCAAATGGTGAGAACTCTCTCGATACGTTAAACATGACGTGGAATATGGTCGTCAATCATTCAGAGGCTGGCACCGAGACGATTCAACAAGTGTCTGAACGATACACCATGCAACCGAATGAAACCGTCGTTTTATACCAACTTAGACGGAATAGTGAATGGCCGAGTGAAGTGGCCGTTGAAGACATTATAGAGTCCGAAGATGCCCCAGGATTTTCATGGTTACTCGCCGGGGGAATCATCATCGGAACTGTCGCCATCGCCGGCGGTGTCTTAACTACACTCCTTATTAAGAAGCGTTCACAATGATGGATTTATCCAGCGTTTTTCATGCGGCGAAATCGGCCATGGCGTATGCCTATGACTCGAAGACCATTCATCTCCGATTAAAAGCCAAAAAAGGGCTATTAAAAAGTGTGACATTAATGGCGGGGGATCCCTTTCAGTATCACGCCACCGATGAGACATTTGAATGGGTGGCCTTTGCCGAAGATACTCCACTAACTCTTGAGGCCACTACGGCCACTCACGACATTTTTTTCATTGCGATTACGCCGCCATTTAAGCGAGTTAAATACGCTTTTATCTTAGATGACCGGTATTTATTTGGCACCAAGGAAATCATTGATTTAAGCCTCCATCCAACGCTCAAACGCAATTTATTTAACTATTTCAATTTTCCCTACTTACTTGATCAAGACCGGTTTCAAGCGCCCGAGTGGATGAAACACCAAATCTGGTATTCAATTTTTCCCTCCCGCTTTAACCGCCACTCGGATGCGCCCAAAGACCCCACGATGGCCGCTTGGGATGACTTAAAAGCGCTCGACAATCAAAAGCGTTACGGGGGAACCATTCAAGGCATCAGTGAAAAAATGGGTTACTTAAAAGACATGGGATTCACTGCGCTATACTTGACCCCCCTGTTTAAAGCGAGCACTCAGCACAAATACGATACGGTCGACTACTACCAAATCGATCCGGAGTTTGGCACGAATGATGATTTAAAAACCATGGTTCAAGTCGCGCATGAGCACGGCATCAAAGTCGTGTTGGATGCCGTGTTTAATCACACGAGCGTCGCCCATCCCTTTTTTCAAGATGTACTCACACAGGGCAAAGATTCACCCTATTATGAGTACTACACGATTTTGGATGAGACCAAACCGGTCTTGCCCTTTGATTTAGAGACATTGAAAAATAAACCGTATAAGGAACTTAAAAAAGCCTTAAAAGATCACGACTTAAATTACCTCGCCTTTGGCTTTACACCCTTTATGCCAAAAATTAACTGCGATCACCCGGAAGTCCGTGATTACTTTTTAGACGTCACCCGGTACTGGATGGAATTTGCGCAGATTGATGGCTGGCGATTAGACGTATCAAACGAAGTCTCTCATGACTTCTGGCGTGCATTTCGCCATACCGTCAAATCGATTAACCCAGACGCCGCGATTATTGGAGAAAACTGGGATAACTCCAATCCCTGGTTACAAGGCGATCAATACGATGCCGTGATGAATTACGGATTGCTATTTCCCGTCTGGCAAACCTTTGGCCACGTTGAAGGGATGCCCAGTTATAACGCTAAACAGTTTTGCGAGGCGGTCAATCAGGTGTTGACTGCATATCCCAAACACGTTTCGTCTGTCATGTATAACTTAGTTGATAGTCACGACACCTCGCGCTTACTTTCGCTCACAGAAGGAAATGTGGACCGCTTTAAACAAAGCTACCTCTTCTTATACGCAATGCCAGGCAGTCCGAGTGTCTTTTACGGCGATGAGGCAGGCTTGGATGGCGGCCATGACCCCTTAAACCGTAAACCGATGCCCTGGCATGCACTCGATGAATCGATGTTGGAATGGTTTAAATGGTTGAATCACTTCCGACAAACTGAATCTGCGTTTCAAAGTGATACCGTCCGCATGTGGCATGAAAATGATCAGATCCACATGACGCGCGGGGATTTATGGATTATCTTAAATGGTGGAGCCGACGCACCGTTGATAACGCCCGAATCGTATCAGCGAATCGATACGACCACCCGCGTGTTACACGCAAACGGATACGCCATATTAAAAAGAATCTCACAGCTGTGAGATTCTTTTTTTGTGTTTAGTATTTAATTACCCTTTGTTGGCACCGGCGGTAATGCCTTCGATGAGGTATCGTTGGAAAACGACGTATAACACGGTAATCGGCACGGCGACTAAAATGGCCGCAGCACTGAAGGCCGGATAATTGATTCGTGATTGGTCATTGATAAAGCGGAATATACCAACTGCGAGCGTCCATTTTTCCTCACTTTCAATGACAAACGATGGCAGGATGTAATCCAGCCACGGGGCCATGAATTGCGTGACGGCCACGAAGGAAATAATTGGCACGGATAACGGCACGATGATGCGGAAGAAAATTTGCAGTTTATTCGCCCCATCGATTTTCGCCGATTCATCAAGTTCCTTCGGCACCCCTTGTAAGTACCCTTTAATCAGCCACACGTTAAACGGAATGGCGCCTGCCGTATAAATAATGACGAGGGCTAAGGGTTGATCGAGCAAGCCAAATGTTTGGAAGAGGGTAAAGATGGCAATCAAGCCTAAGAAGCTCGGGAACATCTGTAAAACCAAGATGGTTAAAAGTCCCACTTTTTTGCCTTTGAATTTATACCGGGCAAACACGTACGCAGTTCCAGTCACAAACAAGACCGAAAAGACCATGGTTAAAACGGCCACTTGTAAGGTGTTGATGTACCATGAAATAAACTCGTTGGTCTCTTCACTACTGCCGTACATGGCTGATCCCTCAAAGAGGAATTGGAACGCCTTGAACGAAGGTTCAGACGGCCAAATGGACGTTGGAATCCCGGAATTTGGGTTGAGACTCGTGCCAATGACATAAACCACTGGAACAAGGACAATTACCCCTAAAATAATCAATTCGGTATACAGTAAAGCGGTTCCTAAAATATTTTTAAGGTTAAAAACCGACTTCACTTTTCCCGGGTTGGACGGTCGCAATGGGGGTTTGATTTTCATGTAGTACACGAGTCCAAAAATGGGAATCAGCCCTATAAAGCCAATTCGGATGCCTTTATGACCGTATTTCTCAGCAATTTGATGCGTCAATGATTGGTGCGTAAATAACACAATTAATATGAGCACCGTCCAGGCAAGCCAAGCCATTAGGTTTCCTCCTTAAAGGCGCGCGTTCGCGTGAAGTTCCACGCCGAAAGCGTTCCGATGATTAAGAAAATCAGCAGCGAGAATACGCTGGCCATTGAATACCAACGCACGTTGGCATCGGTGGTGAGTTTATAAATCCAACTAATCAAAATATCGGTTTGTCCGGCAAACGCCGTGGTGAAGTCGCCGCCGGGACCCCCTTGGGTGATGAAGTAAATGACTCCAAAGTTATTAAAGTTTTGCGCAAACGTCATAATGAGTAAGGGGCTTGTTGCGAATAGGACGAGCGGCATGGTGATGAACCGGAATTGTTGGAAGCCATTGGCCCCATCAATTTCAGCCGCTTCATACAAACTGCGGTCGATACTTGTCATAACCCCCGTCATTAACGCCATGAAAAACGGGAAACCCAGCCAAATATTCAGCGTGATGATAAAAATTCTAACAAACCACGGATTGGCTTCGTTGGTAATCCACTGAATGTTATCTTCCCCGAAGTAAAGTAAGCGCTGCAAGCCTGTTCCCGCTTCTTGGTAAGAGCGGCCCAGCATGCCCCATTCGAATAAGCGATCATAGACCCCTACACGCTCTAGGACTGAGTTGACCCAGCCCCGATCACGGAACATGACGTTAAAAATCATTTGTGAAATCAACGCCGGAATGGCCCACGGTAAAATCAGTAAAGATCGCCACGCTTTTCTAAAAACAATGCGTTTATTTGATAAGACCACCGCTTGAACGAATCCGCCAAAGAATACTGTGAATGTGGAAGCAAACGCCCAAATGAGGGTCCATGAAAAGACGCGGAAGAACTGTGACCCAAACGGCAAGCCACCTTGCTCAGACAGTGAGAATATGACGCGGAAGTTTTCAAATCCGACCCACGTAAAGAGGTTGTTCGGCGGGATGTGTTGGGCATCAAAGTTCGTAAACGCCACGAGCATCCCAAACAAGATCGGCATCACCGAAACAAACGTGATGACAAACAGGGCCGGCATTAAGACGATGTATTCAAACGCATTCTCATACACATCTTGGAAATATTTCTTCTCACTTCGAACCGATTGATTCGCTTGGATAAGCACCGATGTTTTATAGGCGTCACGTACGTTCCAAATGTAAATCCCAACAAAATAAATCAGCAGTAAATTAGAGATGATCCCGCGTAATAAGAGTTGTTGCGAGAAGTTCCCTTGCAACTCCACACCCCGTCTGGAAAAACCATCTGGGATGAAAAAACTTAAATCATAATGCTCAGTTACCGTTCTTGATGGGGTCACACCTAAAGTAATGACGCCCCACACACCTTTTACGAAAAAGCCTCCGTTTTCATGGAAGCGGTTCGTGAATAAATCGGCATAGCGATCAAACAAATCGGTGTCATAGCGAAATAAAATCTGTACAAGCATCTTGTTGTAGTCATCGGTCGTGTAATTATCCCGACCACCAAGCCCTCCGATAAGCGTCGCTTGAAAAGCTTCAAAACTGTCGTATTCAAGCAATGGCTCAAAGCCATTCGTGGAAAAATCTTCCAAGGCATCAATGCGGGTCATTTCAGCGGCCAAGAATGTGTACAAATCATTTTCATTAAATTGAATTTGATTGCTTTCAGGTTGAACGGGATTGCCTGAGTCATCGGCAAAAACATTTAACTCAGCATTATAAGTTAGTCCATTGAGTTCAGCCACATATTCTAAAAGGCGGGTCTCTTCATACTTTCCGTCTAATAAATTGTAGTAATAATCATTCACATACCCTTTGGATGTTTCAACAGTGATCGGATTACCGGCCATTTGATCGTATAAGGAAATGGGTTCACCGTATGACCCCGTCCCCCATTCGATACCAATGAGAATGGCAAAGAAACTAAAAAAGAATAATCCTTTCAACCATTGTTTATTAAGAAATTGTCCAGTGCCCCAGACAAGTGATGATGCGAGGGTTTTGAGTAATATGAGTGGTTTGAATGTCATAGCATCACGTCCTTAATATGTAAAGAAAAGGCCATGATTTCCATGGCCTTTACCTTTATTCTAGTTAGTTACCTATTCCAGATTGGGCGGTAAAGCCGTCTTCGGCTGTTTCAGCCGCTTCTGCCGGGGATACAATTCCGTTCCAGGCATTGGTATACATACTGCCTGCATTACTCCAGAAGAATCCCATTTCAGGAATAATTGGCATCGGTTGAGAGAAATTTAACTGTGCAGAGATTCCTGCAAGGTTCTCATCATCGGCAACGCCAGGGACGACGCTAACATCTTTAAGAGCTGGTAATACGCCTTTTTGTTCATACAGAATTTCTAAGCCATCGACTGATGTCATGAATTCTAATAAACGGAAAGCGGCGTCAGGATTTGGTGATTGACGGTACACAGATGCCATGATGACACCTGAGAATGACGTGGGTTGTTCACCGCGAATGGAGGGAATCACGTCAACGCCATAATCAACTTCCGCATTTTCATACCGGGAAATCGACCATGGACCATCGATGATGTAAGGAATTTTTCCCTCTTCAAAGAGAGTCCGGTTGGCATCGCCTGATAAATCAGCTGCTTGTAAATTACCGAGGGCAGGACGCACTTCTTGATTGAAGAATGTAAGTGCATCGATCATTTCTTGCGACCCTAAGTTCGATGCGGTCGCATCAAGACCTTCTGCACCAAATAATTCAAAGCCAAACGAGGTGGCCAAGAATTGCATGTCATAGGCGTTCCCAACGTCAAGTCCAATGATTGGGTTGCCGTCTAAATGAGCCGCCATGGCAGGTTCTTGTGCTTGCGCTAAAATGTCTTCAAAACGTTCTGGAGGTGTGCTTGATCCAGTGAGTTCTTCAAGCAATGCTTTGTTGTAGAACAAGGCCACAGATTCACCAATCAAAGGCGCTCCGAAGAGAGTTCCTTGACTCGCGGGATCGTCGCAATCTTCGATTTCATTGTTGGAAAAATCGTAACATGCGGACGCTGTTTGCCATGCGGAATCAATCATTTTAGTCCGCAGATCTTCCGCAAAGGTTCCTTCAATCGAAGCGAGTAGCCCAGATTGTAAGGCTGCGCCAATATGGTCATGGGGATATAACACAACATCCGCTGCTTGTGAAGACCCTGAATAGAGTTCTAAGCGTTGGCGTGTATCGACGTTCCCAACCTCAGTAAAGTTTAACGTGATGTCTGGGTTTTGGTCTTCAAATGCTTCTTTAATGGCTAAGAAATAATCTTCATCATCGGTCCAAACACGAAGCTCAACCGTTTCTGAGAAGTCTTGGTCAAAGTTGTAAACCACACCTTCAGAAGCCCGGTTCACACATGCTTCTTCACCGCCGCCACAGCCGGCGAGTAATAACGTCACCGATAATGTCGCGATGAAAAAGACACTCAAGAATCCTAATTTTTTCATATTATTTGTCCTCCTTGCGACGCAATGCAATGTAGGCACCCGCAATAAGCGGTAAACCTGCAAAGAGAGTCATTGGTAAGATGGTTTCACTGGCAGTCGCAGAGTCCTCACATGGATCGACCACGCTGACAGTGATAGTTTGTTCAGCCACATTGCCATAACGGTCATGGGCTTCTAAGACGATTTCATAGGTCCCTACTTCTCGGGTTGATAAGTAGCCAGCGCCTTCTTTAACGCGGGCATTGAAGAGTGGTATGTTCGCGCCGTAGAAGTTTTCAGTGGCTCTAAAGGTTGGCAATGAATACGTATCACCAAGCTCTAATTCAACGTCGGTTGCACCAATTACAGTAATGGTTGGTGCGGTATTTGGGACTGAAAATTCAAATTCAGCAGGTAAGTCTGCCTCATTTTTTTGATAGGTCATCGTGTACGTTTCAGTTTTGTCGAGGTCTTCATCAAAGATCAACATGAATTCAGCGACGGTTTCCGCACCTTTTTCATATGAGATGTTGGCGATGTCGACGGCATTTCCTGCTGAATCAACAACGCTAAACCAACTGGGGTCAAACACATCGTTTAAGACACTGTCAACTTCTTCTGCCACTTGAACGGGTTTGTTGAAGTTCAAGAGGAGTGAGCGAGAGTCTTCGAGTTGACCGGTTTCCACTTCAAACGCATTGGCCAACGCGTCAAATTCTTCAAACGAGTCATAAAAATCGGGGGCTAAGCCAATGTAAAAGACTGTTTTTAAACCTGAACCTTTAATATCAGATACATCGATGAAGAGATCTTCTTCCCATTGTTTGTCGGCAAATCCAGCCGTCCGAACAATAAAGCCAATCTCATCAGACGCATCGTCAGCAATGGATAAAAAGGCAATTCGATACATTTCTTGATCAACTTCACCGCCATCAACATCTAAAGCTGCTTGGAAAGGCACGCCTGCATCATCGACAGGAGCCGATCCACCGGTTCCGGTTTCCCAAGTCCATATATCCCAACCTTCATAGGATTCAGCGGGATCATAATAGACAACGGCAAGTGTACCGTATCCATCACGCATGGGGCCATGTGCGGGATCTTCATAAATAACTTCATTCATCCCTTCATAGACAAACACATGTTTGATGCCATTTTCATCAAAGCCAACAAATTCACCGTCTTGCTTAACAATGATTTCTTTGTTTGCTTTGTCGCCCCCCTCAGCAGGGATGAGTCCATCACGGTCATTCTGACCATTTCCCCACGCATCGCCGTAACGTAAGATTAATCCGATAGCGTCACTGGCATCATCGTCGATATTGACTTCGAAATATGCGCCAAATTCATCAGTACCTGCAATCGGTACGGGGGCTTGAGATCCATTGGTTCCCGTATTCCAAGTCCACATATTGCGACCCTCATAGTCACCGTCCCAGCGATGGTAATGGACGATCACACGACGATCCGTTGGTCCCTCAGCATCTTCGTGTCCGTCTGCGAGCACCGGACTTAGTGTCGAAAATACACTAAATACAAGTGTTGCGACGGCGAAGAACTGCAGTAATTTTTTCATCAAATCCTCCTTTAATAATTCACTCATGGAATAGAGTTTTTTACACTTTTAATATATCAAAGCAATGATTAAATGTAAACGTTTTTACAAGGCCTTCATCTCAAATGGGTAAACATGGAAACGGTTACACATTAAAGCGGTGCATGAAGGCCTTTCAAAGAAAAAAAGAAAACCTTGCAAAGGCTTTCTTTTAAACGTTACAACGGGGCGATTTCTGGGTCTTTTCGCTTGTATAAAAGGAAAGCGAAAAAGGGTGTTAAGAAATTATATACGAGACTGGAAAACGCACTTAGGCCAAACATGCCAATGACGAGGTTAATGATGCCTGGCACTGTTGACGCCAAGACAAACAGTTTAATCATATTTGGATAGCGCGGTAAGTCATAGATGGTTAATTTGAATAACATGGCAAAGCCCGACAGTGTCAGCAATAATATGACGTTCGTCAAAATGTAGCCTCCGACAAAAATAAAGGTAAGCGGGAGCGCTAAAAACGGGCGGAGCGAGGCGTAAAACCCATCAAACAAGGTCGTGTAAGTGGCGGTATCATCAAGTGCATTTAAATCACTGAATGGTGTGTAGCCAAAGCCTCGGTAGTCCATGTCTAAAGTGGCATCGGCCAGTCTTAACACGGCGGTGTCTTCGCGCATGATGAGTTGATAGGGGTCAGCGTTTACACTGTCTGGGGCATTCATGATCACTTGAATGGGCGTGTCATTGACTGAAAAGCTCGCTATAAATGTCTCATCTGTTTCGCATATTAAGCGTTCATTGACAATTTCGCAGGTCTCTGGCAGTTGGTTTAACCCTTCGGCACTGGTCAATTGCACGCCGAGGAGTGTTTGAATGCTGGAATCGAGCTCAAAAATGGAATAGGTTAAGGGAATAAACATGATGAGGTTTAAAAGTAAAAAGTAAGCGATGAATTTTCTTAAAGGAATGGTAAATAACAAAAAACTATCTGGGCTGAAGGCGATCGCCTTTTTAAATAAACGAATCAACGAATTATTCACTCGGAAGTACCCGAACAATAAGCGTACTACGCGCTGGAATCATTGACTCATCGATCGCGCCATAAAGTCGTTCATGGTTGGCAGGCAATGCGACGCTTTGAGGCTCATCAGACACATTGTGTAAGACGAGTAATCGGTCATCTTCGTACGCTCGGTAAAAGCCCTGTAACCCGGGGTGATTGGCCTCAAACGCGGTCATATCCCCATATTTTAAAGCCGGTTCTGCGATGCGTAAGTGCAACAAAGTTTTATACGTCTGATACAAAGACGCGTCATCCGCCATCTGTGCGGTCACACTCGGGACATTTTGGTTGGCGGCATCGACATAGTCGTACTCATCCAACGTCCACGTCGTTAATCGGTCATCACTCCACAAGAAAGGCGTCCGGACGGTGGCATCCCAAAGCGGCGGTTGACCGGCTTTCGCGCCCCCCATGCCGAGTTCATCGCCGTAATATATAAAGGGACTTCCGGGCACGGTCAGTAACATTTCAGCCGCCAACTTCAAGCCGGTCAAATCCGGGCCAATGTTTGGATAACTATCTTCGGATGGACCCGCCAACCGGTTTTGGTCATGGTTTCTTAAAAAAGGACTTTGAACGGCAGTCTCTGATTGCTCCAGAGCATTTTCATGCCAACGGATGACTTGTTCGACGTAATCGCGCGAAAATCCTTGAGTGACCGCATTCACGACGGCGTTGCCATAGTCAAAGTGAAAGACGGAATCAATGGCTGGGTAAAAGGCTTGATAAATTGACGCATCATCCCACACTTCACCAACGATAAAGGCATCGTCTTGATGGGCCTTTATTTGATATGAGAAGTATTCCAACTGAAACAAGCTTTCATCGATGCTGGAAACGCCTTCTGGCAATTCATTGACGCTGAATAAGTGAATCGCAGCATCAATTCGAAATCCATCCACCCCTTTATCTAACCAATATTTTCCGACGTTGACCATTTCGTCAACGACGGCTGGGTTGGACCAATTCAAATCCGGCATGTAGCCGCCAAAAACACCGGCATAAAAGGTGTTTTCACCCGCTGAATGCCACATATTTTGACCCCATGCCCCCGTATTTGAGGTGCGTGGGTCAGAGCCTGGGATACGTCGGTAGTACTCATCGTAAGGCGCTTCCCCGGCTAAAAATGCGTCAAACCACGGGTGCGAATTTGATGAATGGTTGATCACAAAATCGATGATGACATCAATGTTTGCGGCATCGGCGGCGGCTAAGAAAGACTCAAACTCTTCTAAGGTGCCATACTCAGGGTGCACATCATAATAATCATCCACGTCATAGCCATGGTAAGACGGACTCGGATGAATCGGCATCAGCCATAAGGCTTCAATGCCTAAATCAACGAAATAGTCGAGTGAATTTTCCAAGCCAACAAAATCTCCAATGCCATCGCCGTTGCCGTCGGCGAAACTGCGGACAAACACTTGATAATAGTTCTGCACCCGGGCGTCGCCGACCGGTTCAGTGGACGCAGGGGGGTCTGTAGTTTGACACGCGGCAAGGGTGAGTAATGCCAGTAACGCGAGGATAAAACTGCCGATTTTTTTCATAAGCTGCCTCTTTTCTTCCAAGTGTCAGAGTGAATGACCTGACCGGTTAAATTTTTAAACGTCCAGGTGGCGGTTGAGTCATCAAGCGTTAAAATCCCATAACTTTCAGGAAACGTACTCCGTGACTGGGACAGTGCCCCGGGGTTAATGATCCTACCCCCTTCAACCTTGATCAATCGTGCTGCGTGCGTGTGTCCGTGCATGAGGATATCAGCACGATGCGTTTGAAGCATACGAAAAAGGCCGTGGTCCCCGCGTTCTACGTGGGCTAAATGCCCGTGTGTAAAAAGCAGCCGAAAGTGTTCAAATTCGCGCACTAAATACGGCTCACCCGGATCGTTGAAGGCATTCCCGTGTATCACGAGTGCAGACTCACCTAAAGCGGTTACAGGGCCTTCTAAATCGCCTAATGAAACGGTGTAATCAACCGCTTCAATGGTTTGAATATGCCGCAGACGGTCCATATACCCGTGGACGTCAGAGACCACTAAAAGCGTTGTCATACGTGGACCTTCAAGTACTCAATCAGTTTTTTGGCCGCCTTATGGCGGTGGGAAATGCGTGATTTTTCTTCCAGACCAAGTTCAGCAAACGTCTTCGCATACCCAACCGGAATAAATATCGGGTCATAGCCATGCCCCGTGGTTCCCACTTCTTCCGTGTGAATAAACCCGTCACAGCGGCCTTCAAATAAGTGGAGTTCACCGGCTAAATCTTTTAAAGCAATGACGGCCACGAAATACGCACTGCGATCCGTCACAGATTGCATGTTTTTTAAGACTTTGCGGTTGTTGGCATGGGCATCATCAATGCCTGAATAGCGTCTTGAGTAAATGCCCGGTGCCCCGTTTAAAGCGGGGATGACGAGCCCCGAGTCTTCGGCAAAGACAAATTGGTTGTCTAAAGGAATTTGTGAGACTTTTTGGATGGCGTTGGCGGTAAAAGTGTCACCATCTTCTAGTAAAAGCCCTTTAAAACTGGGATCTAACGGATCAAGTTTTAAAGGGAGTGGTTTAAACAGATGCACATATTCGGTAAATTTATGGCGATTATATGAAATCAGAGTAATCGGTTTATTTTTCATCTTTTTCAGTCACGCACCATGACTTAATAAATGTTTTCATTTCATCATTTGAGCCAAATAACCAAAGCACCGCTTCGCTATTGATGTTGACGTCTTCACCGGGAAGTGACACGGCGTTGTCTTGTTGAATGGCAATTAAATCTACGTTGGCTTGCATTTCAGTGCGAATCTTTTGGCGCAAAGTCGTCGCATTGATGTGCGACACTTCTTGACCACTCATCTCTTCGGGGCACATGGGCACTGCAAAGAATGAATGTTGGTCCCCTAAATCGTAATAATCCACAACTTTTGGCCCCGTTGCTAAACGACTTGCGACATTACGGCCGGTGACTTTTTCGGGGAATACGGTGTCTGTAACACCGATCTTTTTGAGTACTTTTTCGTGATAATCATTTTGCACTTTAACCGTCAGTTTGGCCACACCCATCTCTAAAAGAATTAACGAGGTCATGATCGAACTTTGGATATCATCACCAATGGCCACAATGACATGCCCAATGGATTTAATCCCAACTTCGTCGAGGGATTGTTTATCGGTGGAATCGATGGTGGCCGCATGGGTCACTTTTTTCGATATCCGTTGAATGCGTTCAGGGTTTTTGTCGAGCACTAATATATCGTGATCTTGTTCAATGAGCTCATTCACGACACTTTCGCCAAATCGGCCTAAGCCAATGACTGCGAATGATTTTTTTGCCATATACGTCCCTCTTTTTTTGGTGACATCATGCGCTCAAATTATAGCACAGGGCTTTTCAAAATGTCTATCACGTGAACGCATGATACAATAGCCCTATGAAAAAATTTGTCCAAGATGAAGCCTTTAAAGCACTCAGTATCTATCTGTTTGCGACGTTGCTGTTAGTCGTGACCCAAACGATTACGACTGTATTATTTCCTGACATGTGGGCCGATCCAGTCTTAGAAGGTCAATGGCTCACCCTCTTAAATTTAGCCTGGTATTTAGTCATTTCTGGGTTATTTATCTGGCGCTTTAATCCCGCTTTAAAACGGGAATGGGACATCTTTAATAGCCCTGGCAGACGCGCCCAAATCGCCCTCATATTACAAGGCATCATCATTATGTATTTGATTCAAATTGGGCTTGGTCTCATTTTAAATGCAACCGGGTTGTTTGAAGTGTCACAAAATCAAGCCTTGCTCGTTGGATTTTTAGAAATGAACGTCATCACGCAAGTATCGGTCGCCTTATTTGGCATATTTTTAGCCCCGTTTACCGAAGAATTTTTATTTCGCCGGAGCATTTTTAACTTCTTGCAAAAAAAAGGCCCCCTCGCGGCGGCCGTCATCTTAACGAGTCTATTATTTGGATTCTTGCATGCGGTCACAGAACTCACCAACGTGCGTGTCATTCTTCCTTACGTGGCCATTGGCATCATCTTACAACTGTATTACATTCGCTCGGGCAGCTTATTTGTTACGGTGAGTATGCATGCGATTTACAATGCCATCAGCATTGGACTATTGATTTTGGTCCAATTTGTGCCGGTTTAATGCGGCGTATTCAGATACTGTTTAAGCCCTGGGTGCTTCTCGCAGTAGGCGCGTTCTAGAGGGTCTAAGTCACGCATCACCTGATGGGCTTTTAAAACGTCTAATACGGACGACTGTTTGTGCAATAAGGCTGTCATTTTGAGTGATAACCCTGTTTTTTGAAAGGCATCGGTGGGATGGCCACTGGTCAATAAAGCATTGACCAAATACGCGTCTTGGACCATGACCCCATAAAACAGTGGGGTGCGATCATACGCATCATACAATGGGGCGATCGGCCCTTTTTTTATGAGCATTAAGGCACGATCAATCTGGCCTTGCCTAATCGCTTGGTGAAGCGGATATCTGAGGCGATACTGGACATTATCAGGATGTCTAGGATGGGCCTCAAAAAGAGCCATGAGTTCCTGGTCTTGCAGCTTTTCCGCATAACTCCAAGGACTCTCTTCAAAATGGTCAGCCAACGTGGGCTCAAGACCATCGCTAAGTAACTGCTTGATCATTGGGATATGCCGTTTAAAGGTGGCGATATGCAGCGGGGTTTGGTGGTGAATGTTGAGGTGGAAGATGGACACGTCAGACGCCTTTAATACCTCGTATAACCGGACGTCGCCGAGGGCGGCCACTTCGTGCATCAAGGATTGGTGTTGATCGTTCAAGTGATGCACCCATGCACCGGCGTCGATGAAGCGTTTAAGAATTGAGCGTTTGCGCCCTTTAATCGCGTAGAATAAGACGTTATCTCCCAGAGCATCGAGGGCATTTAATGAGACCTCTAAGCGAAGAAACTCATCAATCAGTTCGTGGGCCCCTTTGGCCGCGGCAAGCATTAACGCCGTTTGTTTATGCGCGTTACTCATGCGCACATCCGCCCCCGCCTCAATCAACCGTTGGACACTGTTTAAATCACCGATGCGGGCGGCAATATGTAAGGGCGTCTCTGCCTGATAATTCGTCGCATTGACCGCAAGGCCAGACGCGAGTAAAAAATCTAAGACGCGAACACTTTGCGACTTGACCGCATAAAAAAGCAGCGATTGTTCCCGTGTGTCAATCCCTGTGAGTGGGTGGTCTTCCGATAAAATTTTAAGGGCCTCGAGGTCATCGTTTTTCGTCGCCTTAATGAGGCTTACAGAAAGTGGTTGCATCCCATCACCTTGTCATAAAAGTAGCATAGAATAAAAAAAAATACCACCGGAGGTGGTATTTTTACTTGAGGTAATTATCTAACAGCATCTTTTAATACTTTTCCAGCTTTGAAAGCAGGAGATTTTTGTGCAGGAATCTGAATGGATGCGCCGGTTCTTGGGTTATGACCCGTACGCGCTTGACGTGCTCTTACTTCAAAAGTACCAAAGCCAGTTAAGACGACTTTGTCTCCTTTGACGAGTGATTCTTTAACGCCATCTAAGACAGCATCTAATGCAGCTTGTGCATCTTTTTTGGTGAGACCAGCACGATCCGCAACCAATGCAACTAATTCGGTTTTATTCATGGACATGCCCTCCTTTTTTAAAATCTAACGTAATTATAGCAATAAACCATCCTTGATGCAAGGTATTTCCCTTTATCAAGCGAAATTGCTCAATTTTTTGTCAAAAAATCTACGATTATTTATAAATTTTTCTCACGTAAGAGGAAATGAACGGGGGTTCCCGAGAGCTCAAACGCTTCTCTGAGGCGGTTTTTTAAGTATCGTTCATAGGAGAAGTGTAAATAATCCGGCCGGTTCACAAAGAGGATAAAAGCGGGCGGTTTTACGCTTGCTTGGGTGGCATACGAGATATTAAAGGTGCCGCCTTGGAAGCGTTTGGGTGGGGTAAACGCCAGTGCGTCATTGATGACATCGTTGAGCACCGATGTCGGAACTTTGCGCGTATAGTTTTTAAATACCGTGGCTAGACTTTCAAATATCGTATGGATGCGCGAATTTTCTTTGGCCGAGACAAAAACGATTGGGGCGTACGCTAAAAACTGAAATTCCGTGTGGATTTTCTCATGCATCCGTTGCATGGTCATCGAATCCTTCGTGACTGTATCCCATTTATTAACCACAATGACGCTAGCCTTACCGGCTTCGTGTGCGTATCCGGCAATTCGTTTGTCTTGTTCGACAATTCCTGTGGATGCGTCGAGTATGATTAAACACACGTCACTCTGGTCAATCGCTTTTAAGGCGCGTAACACCGCGTACTTTTCACTATCTTCATAGACCTTACCACGCTTCCGTAATCCCGCCGTATCAATGATCACGTATGATTGATCATCCTTTTCAAACCGTGTATCCACGGCATCTCTCGTCGTCCCTGAAATGTCTGAGACAATGACCCGCTTTTCTCCGAGTATGGCATTAGTTAGAGATGATTTCCCGACGTTTGGGCGGCCAATTACAGCCATCTTCAACGTGGCATCTGAGTACTCGAGCGGCACGTCTTCCGTGTCACTAAATATGCGTTCCAGTAAATCGCCCACCCCAAGTCCGTGGATGGTCGATATCGGATGCGGGTCACCGAGACCCAAACTGTAAAATTCATACAAAGTATCATGGGCCCCACTGTCGAGTTTGTTGACCACAACGTAGACATTCTTTTTGACCCGGTAGAGTTGCTTGGCGATTTCCATGTCGAGGTCAGTGAGCCCACTTTTGCCATCCACCACAAACAAAATCGCATCGGCTTCATCCATGGCGATTTCCGCTTGCATGCGGATTTCATTTAAAAAAGGGGCGTCATTAAAATCAATGCCGCCCGTATCAATGAGTTGGTAAGTATGCGAAAGCCAGGTGGCTTTTGCGATGATGCGATCGCGCGTCAAGCCAGGTGTATCATCGGTGATCGATTTACGTTCTCCGACGAGTCGGTTAAATAATGAGCTTTTTCCGACATTGGGCCGGCCCACGATGGCGAGTGTGATCACAGAAGATCTCCTATTTTTTTAGGCTTGCGAATTTTTCCGCGAAGAGTTCGCCCAACGTTTGTGCTTGGTCTTCTTGGCTTTCGGTTTTCATGTATTTTTGATATTCTTCGCGAATGGCTTGTTGCTCACGTTTAATTTTGGAAATGACCATTTGCCACGCACGGGGATTGAACTTCAAGACGACAGCTTCAATGACATCGCCTTCTTTGAGGGCATCTTGGACGCGCTCTAAGCGATTTTCTTGAATTTCACCAATCGGTAAATAGGCATTGACTCCGTTCACTTCTACCAGGGCGCCTCGCTCTTGAAGGGCTTTAACTTCACCAGAGACTTTCGCGCCAATTTTGACATTGACATCGTCCCATGGATTATATTCTAAATGTTTTTTCGATAAAGCCATCCGGCGGCGGTTCGTATCGATTGAGAGAATTTGTGTTTCGATGGCATCGCCGACTTCGACATCCCCCGCTAAGTTGTAGTTTGGATCCCATGAATAGTCGAGTTTGTTGATCATCCCAACGACGTCTGGGGCAACTTCAACTAAAAAGCCAAACTGCATTTTTTTGACAACTTTCCCGGTAATTTTTTCGCCGACTTTGTGCGCCTCAGCAAATTCTTCCCACGGAGTTTTTTGTAAGGCTTTTAGAGAGAGTCCCCGTTTATCACCGTCTGCGTCAATGACTTTGACGGTGACTTTTTGACCTTCTTTTAATACGTCTGATACTTTGGCCACTTTATGATGTGAAAGTTGAGAAATATGGACTAATCCTTCAGCGTGTTGAAAACGGACGAAGGCGCCAAAATCAAGGATTTTTACAACCGTACCCTCTAAGACGTCCCCCACATTAATCGTTTCGAGTTCTTTTTGTTTGGCAATTTTATCGGCTTCTTTTTCCACAAGTTTGTGCGAGACCACCACTTTATCACGGCGAATCTCAATGACTTTAACAGGCAACGTTTTTCCGACATACGTCTCGACATCGGAGACAAAGGCTGTTGAGATTTCACTGGTTGGCATGAAGCAATCGTAGCCTTCAAAATCAATCGATAAGCCGCCTTTATTGACGCCTTTTACGGTGACGTCAAAGACGACGTCTCCAGCAAAGTGATCTTGCATGGTGTCAAACGCTTTAGCGACTTCTAAGTCGATTCGGCTTAAGAGTAAGTATTCATCTTCTTTCTTGCGGACAATCGCCTCAACCGTGTCCCCTTTTTTAAACATTTCACTGGCTTTGGCGATCGGTTTTTTCGTCATTTGTTCTAAGTTCATCGTGCCTTCGATGGGATAGCCTTCAATGGCTACGATAATTTCTGTGTCGCGTACTTCGTACACGGTTCCGGTAATTTTTGCGCCTTCTTTAACCTGATTGATTTCCATATTTATCCTTCTTTCACCATGCTGTATAATTTTTCTACGAGCGCCGCAATCGAATAGTCTTTCGTATCAATCTCGATGGCGTCTGACGCTTTTTTTAAGGGATTATGCATCCGATTGGAGTCGTAATCATCGCGTGTTTTAATGGCTGCAACGAGTTCTTCAAAGTTCACCGTGTCGCCCGCTTTTAACATATCTTTAAAGCGCCGTTCTGCCCGGGTTCTTGGGTCGGCCGTTAAAAAGAATTTATACGGCGCATCCGGCAAGACCACGGTGCCAATGTCACGGCCATCCATGACCACATCGTGCATTTCGGCAATCGCTTGTTGACGTTTAACTAAAGCGTCGCGGACCGTTTTATGCGACGCGACGAGTGACACGTGTTGGCTGGTCAAGGGCGAACGGATTTTTGTCTCAATATTAGCCCCATCTAAGATGAGCTCACCGTCTTGGAAATAAAAATCGGTCGCATCGATGAAGTTAAATGCTTCTTCATCGTGTAGATCGATTTCGCGGTCTAAGGCTTTGACTGTGACGGCCCGATACATGGCACCGGTGTCTAAATGCATGATGTTAAGTCGTTCTGCAAGTGCCTTTGCGACAGTCGATTTACCGGCTCCGGCAGGACCATCAATGGCAATTTGAATCGGGGGCATTTTTTCACCTCTTTACCGCTACCCATTATATCATATAGAAAGGCTTTGACCTTGTCAAATAGGGCTAAAAACCGATATTTTATTGAATGCTCTAGGCTTGGCGTGCTACACTAAATTATCAAAAAATTTTGGGAGGAATTCATGGAATCGTGGATGTTCTTAACGCTGATTTTTGGCGTCATGGCACTTTTATACGCCGTCGTTTTATTCAGAAAGATTAAAAAGGTTCAAAAAGGAGACGCCCGGGTGGAAGAAATTTCCGGGTATATCCGGGAAGGAGCCATGGCATTTTTAAAGCGTGAGTACACCATTCTTGCTGGATTTGTGTTAATCCTTAGTATGGTTTTAGCGTTGGCCATTAATACAGGCACTGCACTCACTTTTGTCTTGGGTGCGAGCTTATCTGCAACAGCAGGATACCTCGGGATGCGCGGCGCCGTTGCGAGTAATTCACGAGTCGCCACAAGTGCCCGCGATGAAGGCATGAACAAAGCGTTAGATATCGCCTTCAGCGGGGGGGCTGTAATGGGGATGGCGGTCGTTGGACTTGGATTACTTGGCGTCGTCATCAGTTACATTGTGGGAGTCTATTTATTTGATACAGCCTTAGACGCCATGATCAGTATGATTACAGGGTTTGGTTTAGGCGCTTCTTCCATCGCTTTATTTTCTCGAGTAGGGGGCGGCATTTATACGAAAGCGGCGGATGTCGGGGCCGATTTAGTCGGTAAAATTGAAGCCGGGATTCCTGAAGATGACCCACGAAATCCGGCAGTCATCGCAGATAACGTTGGCGATAACGTCGGGGATGTTGCGGGAATGGGCGCTGACCTTTTTGAAAGTTACGTTGGGTCCATTATTGCCGCGATGACTTTAGCCGTCGTTAGCTTTCAAGAATTCCAATTCGAAAAAGCCCTGTTCCCACTGCTCTTAGCAGCGGTCGGCATTTTAGCGGCCATCATCGGCACGATGACGGTTCGGACGAAAGAAGCCGATATGCCACACAAAGTGCTCAAGCAGGGTACGTATGTTGCGGGGGCTGTGTTCTTTGTATTCACCGCCGTCATTACGTGGTATTACGTGGAGCAAGGTATTTTTGCGGATTATGGCATCTTTTTTGCCATCATTGCGGGACTCGCCGTTGGATTATTTATCGGAGTTGTTACAGAAATGTATACATCGGCGGACTTCCAACGCGTCAAAGATATTGCCCGGCAATCCCAAACCGGCCATGCAACCAATATCATCGGTGGACTTTCAATTGGGATGCAGTCAACGGCCATTCCGATTATTGCGATTGGCCTTGTCATTTTAGTATCGTTTGAACTGGCGGGACTGTATGGCATCGCTTTAGCGGCGGTTGGCATGCTCGCAACGACCGGCATGACCATCGCCATTGATGCGTACGGACCGATTGCTGATAATGCTGGGGGCATCGCCGAAATGTGTGGCATGGACCCCGAAGTCCGAGAAATCACCGATAAACTCGACAGTGTTGGAAATACTACGGCCGCAATTGGAAAAGGCTTTGCGATTGGCTCTGCGGCCTTAACGTCGCTCGCTTTATTCAGTGCGTTTGTCAGTGCAGCGGGACTGACGGCAATTGATTTAACGGTGCCAAAAGTGATGGTCGGAATTTTAATTGGCGCGATGCTGCCCTTCTTATTTAGTTCGCTGACGATGTCGTCCGTTGGGCGTGCGGCCAATAAAATGATCGATGAAGTCAGACGGCAATTCAAAGTCTTTCCAGGCATTATGGATGGGTCACAAAAACCGGATTATGCCGAATGCGTGGATATTTCTACGAAGGCCGCCCTCAAAGAGATGATCTTACCCGGTGTCTTAGCCGTGATGGCGCCTTTACTCGTTGGGTTCTTACTGGGGGCTGAAAGCTTGGGTGGCCTACTCGGCGGCTCGCTTGCCAGTGGCATCGCCATGGCAATTTTCATGGCCAATGCCGGGGGAGCCTGGGACAACGCGAAGAAATTTATCGAAGAAGGCAATGAAGGCGGGAAATCGTCTGAAGCGCATAAAGCCAGTGTCACCGGCGATACGGTTGGTGATCCCTTCAAAGATACTTCCGGACCGTCCATCAACATCTTAATTAAACTAATGAGCATTGTATCGCTTGTCTTTGCCGGACTCTTTGGAGCCGGATTACTTTAACCGCGTATAAAAAACCCTCCGCTCACAAATCGTGTGAGCGGAGGGTTTTTTACAGTTGGTATAAGATTTTGCGTTCGTGAGGTTTAAGGTCACGGTACTGACCTTTGTTTAATCCGTCTAAGGTCAATGGACCGAGCTTGATGCGTTTGAGGCGGGTTACTTCGTGCCCAAATTCAGCGAGCATCCGTTTGATTTGATTGTTTTTTCCTTCTCTTAGAGTCAAGGTACACGTCGTTTTTTCCGACGTCGGATTGACTTTCACATTGGAGACTTGAACTGGTTTGAGTTTGGTTTTTTCCAAAATCATGCCTTTTTCAAAAATGTGTGAAGTTTTGCGGCGTAAGACGCCAGTGAATGACACTTCGTAAATTTTTTCGATGTCTTTATTCGGTTGCGTGAGGAGATTGGCAAGGTCCCCTTCGTTCGTCATTAACAAAAGGCCAGAGGTGTCATAGTCAAGGCGACCGATCGGATATATGCGGCGTTTATCACGGATAAAGTCTAAAACGGTGGGGCGTTCTTTATCATCGGACGTGGTCGACACACAGCCTTCCGGCTTGTAAAACAAATAAGTGACGGGCTCTTCTTTATTTAAAGCGACGCCGTTGACGATAATTTCATCGCTAAACTTGGCTTTTGAGCCAAGTTCTGTCACTTTTTCACCGTTGACCAAGACTTTGCCTTCGGTAATCAAGGCTTCCGCTTTGCGGCGAGAAGTGACCCCACTTTGAGCGATGATTTTTTGTAAGCGTTCCATTAAGTCACTTCTTTCTCAGTCAAAATATCAATGGTCAGTAAGACGGTCTTGATACGTCTCTCGTCGATTTTTTTAATCACAAACTTTAATTCATAACGGGTGTCTGGAGTATCGTGATCGTAGCTGGCTTTCGAATGCGTATAGGAGACAACAGTGCCTTCATCTACGATGTCTTCAAATTGATTGTAGATGTATGAACCCACCGATTCATCCGGATTAACCGGATCCCCTAAATCGAGTTCATCAAATAAGTCATGCATGGAAATGTCGGCGTTGAGTAAATAATCATTGGCACTTTCGCGTTGGATGAAATCGGGTTCGATGTCATCGTGCTCGTCGTAAATTTCTCCGACCAATTCTTCCAAAGCATCTTCCATCGTCACGATGCCGCTGGTACCACCGTATTCATCGGTGACGACTGCTAGGTGCATGTTTTCGCGTTGTAAGGTTTCGATGAGCGTATCTACACGCATCGCTTTTGGGACAAAAATCGGTTTTTTTACCAAGAGTTTTAAGTCAAACGGTGCGCCGGTAATCAACATTGTAAAGAAGTCACGTTCATTCAAGATGCCGATGACATTGTCACGGGTTTCTGCAAAGACTGGCATACGGGAGAACTGATGCTCGAAG
>CAJXLP010000005.1 GCA_913056275.1 uncultured Mycoplasmatota bacterium | reverse complement strand
TAAACGCATATTCAGTGACACCGATCGCAGGGACGGACACAATCATCGGGGTAATTTCCCAGGTAAAATCAAATGCTGTTTGCGTGGTGTTTTCAAAGCGTGTATTCAGCGAATCGACGAGTTCAATGGTCCACGTATAAATACCGACTTGAGATTGAACGTGCGAGAAAGATTGACTTCCAGGATACGCATAAATATCGGGAGTATTATCAAAACTACTAAATGCAAATTGGGTAATTCCAACAGCTGGGCGTGAAATGGTTTTAGGAATAATTTCCCAGTCTATGAGTTGATCTTCGGTTGTCGCGTCCTCCCAAATATAGGATGCAGGTGTGATTAATGAGAGTCTGGCTTGATATTGACCGACACCTATGGCCGTTTCAGAAGTGACAACGTACGCCTCATTGGCGGAAATTGTGATGCTTACTGGACTGCCTGTGAAACTGCTTTGAGTAATCAAGACAGAAGGAATAACAACACTTTTTGGAATAATCTCCCAGGCTATAGTTTTATCCTCAGTAGTCTCATCCTCCCACGTATATGAGGCAGGGGTAATTAACGAAAGCGTCGCTTGATATTGGCCCACATCGATGGCCGACTCGGAGGTAACGACATAAGCGTCATTGGCTGGAATCGTAATACTCACAGGACTACCCGTAAAACTGACCCGTGTCACAGAGACTGCCGGGACTGTAATCGCGGTGGGTGATACGTCATATAGATGATTCTCTTGCGCACTCAACGAGAGAGTGTCTGGAAGCAAGACTCCAACCGCCCCAAAAAAGAGCAAACAAAATACAAATTTCGTAATCCTTAAAAATGAATGTGCGTCATGGTTCAGCATTATGTTGCCTCATTAAGTTTTAGTTTAAACTGTCTCGCCTGTTGGAAATAAAAGACAACTGAAATGAGTCCGGCTAAAGCATCCGCAACCACAAAGGTGAGCCAGATCCCATCAAGCCCTAACCAACTAGAAAAAATAAATGCGAGGGGGACAAATAAAATAAATTGTCTGAGTAATGCAATGAACAAGGCTCGTTTCGCATCACCCATTGCTTGGTAAATCGACGACATCATAATTTGAAAGCCAATCAAGCCAAATCCAAGTGCAATAATCCGAAACGCTCGGCCGCCTTCGGCGATGAAAAACGCATCGGCATCGCGAGAAAAGAGCGTGAAGAATGATTCAGAAAATAAGACGGTAATCCCACTCATTGTAAAAAAGTAAACGGTAATTAAAGTGAGTGAGAAAGTAATACTTTGAATGAGACGCTGGGTATTGCCGGCTCCAAAATTAAAACCAACAATTGGTTGTAAGCCTTGAACCAACCCAATGCCTGGCAGTAACAAGAACGTGATTAAGCGGGTAATGACACCATAAATAGAGATGTAAATGGCGGGATCGTTGGGGGCATATTGATTGATCAGTTGGTTAACAATGATGACGAGTACGGCGCCTAATACGTTGCGAATAAACGTCGGCATACCGATGACAAATATTTCACCAATCATCTTGACATCAATTTTAAAGATGTACCGTAAATTAATCATTAAGGCACTCTCTTTAGACAGTGCATGATATAAGATGTAGGCAAACCCTAGCGTTTTCGCAATCAACGTCGCAATCGCGGCTCCGGTTACACCAAGTCCTAATAATTGGACGCCGAACAAGGATGGGAAAATAAAGATGGGGTCTAGAATAATGTTGACTAAGGCGCCAATTAACAATGATTTCATGGCGATTCCCGCACGCCCTTCAGCGCGTGTGAGATTCGTTAAGACAAGACTTCCCGAATAGGGAATTAATGAAATCATGATGAATCCTAAGTAGTCTTGAGCAAATCCAATGTTTGATGCGGTCGCTCCAAATAATTGGAGGAGCGGATTGAGGAATACAAGGCCTAATACGGTCAAGGTCGATGAAATGGCAAGCGTCATAGTCAACGCCGTCATAACCGCACGTTTCATTGTCTCTTCATCTCCTCGGCCATACGCTCTTGAAAAGATGGAGGCTGAGCCAATCCCAATCATTAACCCTAAGGCCAATATGATGAGTTGAACGGGAAAGGCAATGGCAAGCGCACCGATGGCGATCTCACCGCTATCCCAGGCGACAAATAGTGTATCTACCAAATTGTATAAGGCGTTGGCAAACATTGCGATAATGGCTGGAATGGCCAGTTTAAATGTGAGTTTTTTTACATCCATGGTGCCGAGCATTTCACTGCGTTCTTGAGCGGTCATAGCGCCTCCTGATTAGCCACAAGTATAGCATAAATAGGAGTGATTACGCACTTATAAAGCGCTTAAGATGTCTTCATCTTTTTCAAATATTTGGCAAGCTGTTTAGACACGCTATCGGCTTCTTTATATCGATTGATGCTGCGTTGAAAATCTGCCAATTCTTCATAGATGGCCCGGGCATATTCCGGCATGTAAAGCCGTTTGAGTTGCGGCAAAATATCGGTACGAATGAAATTGCTACGGGCCTTCGCATCATCTATCTTGTTAAGCTCATAGAGTTTTTTATAAATTTCGTGGTACTGATTGACACTTTCAAATGCCGCATCGTCAAATTGCTTAAAGGTTTTCGCTTGGATGACTTTAATTTGATAGTAGGCGTCATCTTTGACTGCCTCATTGACGCTTAGCGTCGGGCACGGATGGCCTAATTTTAAAGCGTTTTTTAAACAAATTAGCGTCTTTGTGTTAATTAAATGGTCGGGCACTTGAAAGCCCGAAGGCTTCATGCATTGCTCGTAAACAAACAAAGGATCTTCACGGTTTAGAAAGTACAGTCTTTGCAGACTGAGTGCCGGTAAGTAATGGGCACTAAATAACGTGGTCGAAATTCCTTCTGCACGTTTATAAAAGCGTTCTGACACGTGCGGACTTTCCACTTGTTCTGCAGTTAAGTAGCCGTAGTAATTCATGAGAAAATTATATTCGGGGAAGACGATATTCAACGAATCCATCATCCGTGTCAGCATGAGGGCAGCCCGGTAGTCTTTGCGTTGATACGAATTAATCACAATGAGTAAACTGAGCGCCAAGTGATCATTGAGGGGAAGCGTGAGATACCGCATGAGGACATCATCACAGAAATCTCTCACGCGTTCGATTTTACCTGATAAGACATCAATGAATGCTTCAATTAATCGTTTAGATGTTTCTAACATCGGGTCATCGAGTTCATCTCGCAGGGTGATTAACACGTCTTTGTCCATTGCATAAAAGGCCCGAATGGCTGGAAATATACGGTCATTAATTTGGACACTTTCTCCCTCGACAACAACGTCTAAATTCGCTTTTTTAGCGAGGAACCGCATGCTGTAAGAATCTGCGTTTAATGAGTTCGTTTCAAGTTTTGACAGTTGACTTGGAGAGCATATGCCGATCGATGCGGCCTCCAGGGTAAGATTTTCGGCCATTCTTTTTTTTCGGAGAAATTCTCCAAACCGTGCGCGTGCCTGAGAATCAGGGTCTTGTGCTTTTTCAATGAGGCTTTGTGTAAAATTTTTCATGACTTATCACCTTTCGTTGTAAAATATTTTCTTACATCCCAGCCTTTACGGCTTGTATGATTAGTCATAATAAAAAAAATTTGAAACTTCAAGTGACTTATTTGTAAAAATTCCAAATAAAAAAACGCCAATCGGCGTTAAGTGACTTTAATATGCGGATAACGACATTCTGATTTTAATGGACATCCGTCACATTTTGGGGCTTGTGCTTTGCAATGATATCGACCAAAGAATATCATTTGATGATGTAATTTAGTCCAGTGTTCTTTTGGGAATTTACGCATTAATTTTTCTTCGACCTTTAACGGTGAATCTTTTTTAAAGGCAAGTTTGAGCCGTTTTGAGACCCGTGATACGTGCGTGTCTACGGCAATTCTTGGTTCATTAAATAAGACCGATACCACGACGTTGGCTGTCTTTCTTCCAACACCCGGTAAAGTCTGCAGGAAGTCTAGATCATTTGGGACTTTCCCGCCAGCTTTCTCTAATAATTGGATGGCTGTGAGTTGTAAGTTTTTCGCTTTTGACTTATACAAGCCAATCGTTTTGATGGCAGACTCAATGTCTTTTAAGGGGGCTTCCTTGATGGACTCTAAACTAGGAAACTGTTTAAACAAGTCAGGCGTCACTTTATTCACCGACACGTCAGTCGCTTGCGCACTCAACAATACCGCAATTAACAGTTCGTAGTCTTTATGATAGGTTAACTCCGTTTCAGCGTCTGGATACATCGCATCAAAGACGGATAATAGTGTGTCTACTTTTCCCATAGCTGTTTCACTTTTTCTAAGACATCTTTTTGCGGGGGTGCATATTTTTTTACCGGGGCCTTGTAGAGATTCTTTTGGATGGTTTTCATACTTGGATATGGACTTCCCACACTCGCTAAAGCAGCTGCTTTAATTTCCGCGATGGTGTGGCCGTTTTTAAGCATGGCCCCTAAGGCTTGTAAATCGGTGGGAATGAGTGGTTTTTGAAAGGTTTCTTCGATGAATGCAATGAGTGCATCTTCGGCTGAAGAAATGCGTGAATTTACTTCTTTATCCAGCACACCAAAAGCCGCTGACACGTAGGTGTCTAAATGAAAAATCTCTTTTGATTTACCCGCTTCATCCGAGAGTTCGATAGTCAAGTAGCCTTTTTCAATGAGCGAATTAAGTAATTGTTCAGCCGCTTCAGCGGACACATTGACCATGGCAGCAAACAGCGACGGTTTAATTAAAGAAATTTGACGCGTCATTAATGTATGTAACTTCATTAACGCCATGGCTTCAAGGGCTGTTAAGTCGAGCGCTTTGAACGTCGCTAAAACCAATTGATCAAACGATAAGATGTGTTTTTCAAGCATCACTTTATAGAGCGGTTTCATCGGTCAAATGTCCTTTCGCAAGTTTGTCGAGCGCTTTTTTCGCAGCGTTTTGTTCGGCTTGTTTTTTCGTCGTACCTTCGCCTTCACCCATCAAGATGGTTTCCATGTATACACGCACAAAAAACCGTTTATTGTGCGATGGGCCTTCTTCTTTAAACACTTGATAGGATAACTGTCGGTGGTCGGATTGCACCATTTCTTGGAGCTCTGATTTATAGTCTTGATAAATTTCTGACTGGGGATTTTCTAGTTCAGGGATGACGATGGATTCAGTCACCTTGTAGACTTCGCTCAATCCTTTGTCCAAAAAGATGGCACCGAGAAATGCCTCAAATGCGTCGGCCAATAGGGCATCGCGCATTCTACCTCCGGACTTTTCTTCCCCAATTCCCAGCATCAAATACCGATCGAGGTGCGCTTTCTTTGCGTACACGACTAACGCTTTTTCATTCACGTATTGGGCGCGGGTTTTTGTCATCACACCTTCGGTTGCACGGGCATCTTTGCGATATAAATAATCGGCAATGATCAGGTCTAACACTGCATCTCCAATGTATTCTAACCGTTCATTACTGATGGTGTGATGTTCGTGGGCATACGATGAATGTGTCATCGAACGCGTCAGTAAATCGGGATCATTAAACGCTAAATTGAACTGGTCTTGGAGGGCTTTCATGACACTTTCTCAGCCTCAATGATTTCTTTGACTTTGCCAAGCACATCTTGTTTCACGACGTAGCGTGCTTGGCGAATGCCATTGAAAAATCCTGTTGCTTTGGAAGACCCTTGAGCCTTAATGAGCACACCGTCAAGTCCGTAAATCATTGCCCCACCAATTTCAGCGGGGTCTAACCGTTTTTTAAACCGTTTTAAATTGCCTAGGCTTAAGACGAGCCCAATTTTACCAAGAATGCCTCGACTCAGTTCCGCTTTTAAGATGGTGCTCATCCCCTTGGCAGTCCCTTCGATGGTTTTCATCAAAATGTTTGCTGTAAAGCCATCACTCAGTAAAATATCGCTTGGTGGCATTAATACGTCTTTGGGTTCCACGTTGCCGTAAAAATTAATCGCGTCATGCGTTTTTAAAAGCGAGGCGACTTGCGTATCGAGTAACCGGCCTTTACCTTCTTCCGTACCGATATTAATCAGCCCAACAGTGGGGTCTTCAACCCCCAATACTTCTCGGGCATAGACCGTCGCAAAATACGCTTGTTGAACCATATGTTCGGCTTTGATTTCGACATTCGCCCCAGAGTCAATCAAAATAAATTGCTTGGTTGGGTCTGCGGTGGGTAATACTGGCGCAATCGCCGTACGCTTAATGCCTTTCATCCGGCCAATTAAAATATGGCCGCCCGCAATTAATGCTTGCGTCGCCCCACTGGAGACACAGGCGGCGTGGGTGCCATCTTTCACCGCTTTTAAAGCCATCGCCATCGACGATTTGCGGTTTGAACGAATCGCACCCACAGGATCTTTTTCACCCATTGGAATGACGCCGTGCGATTCGACAAATTCTAAGCGCGGATGGTCACCTTTTAAAAACGGAGCCATTTTTTCGTATTCTCCGTACACGGTTATGTGAATGTCTTCGAACGCTTTTAGCGCTTGATAGACGCCTTCTATTTGTTCTTTAGGGGCGTAGTCTCCGCCCATTCCATCGACTGCAATATGGATCATAATTCACCTCGAAATGTTTCCCTTATGGCATTGTAAAAATTTGGTTCCTGTTGGGTTTATTATACGTGAAAAGTCCCATTTTTAAGGAGTCTCTTGTAAGGTTTCTTGAATCGTTTCAATCAATTTTAGTGTGTCTTCATATGGCCACTCTTGCAACCTATTAAAACCCGTTTGGTCGGTCCCAAATAAACTGCCAAATCCTCGAGTTTTTAAATCGATTTGTGAGAGCTCAAAGCCATCTGAGATGGTTTTAAGTACTTCAAGCCGGTGTTTAACGGCAGCATTTCCCTTGTAAAGTAAGTAACACACTCCAGGAATATCATGGCGGCCTAAACGCCCCCTAAGTTGATGTAACTGTGCATAGCCAAACCGTTCAGCATGATAAATCAGCATCAGCCCAGCATCTTTAATGTCAATGCCAACTTCGACCACAGACGTGGCAATCAATACATCGATACTGTGGGCTTGAAAGGCTTTTAATGTCTCGGTTTTTTCAAATGATGATTGTTGCCCGTGCAACGTTCTAATGCGCGCATCTTTAAAGATGTCGGTGTAGTAGGCGTCGATGCGCTCGACGCTTAATAGTTGGGGATCATCATCGATTCGCGGGGCAATGATAAAGATTTGTTGGTTGGCTTCTAAGGCCAAGCGAATCATGTAATCAAGCGTCTTCGCACTTTTTACAGGGACGACTTCTGTTTGTACGCTCAAGCGTCCTTCAGGGAGTGTTTTTATCGTGGAGACATCCATGCCTTGATAGAGCGTTAACGCGAGCGTTCTTGGAATTGGCGTAGCCGATAAACTAATCAAATCGGCTCCGACGCCTTTTTGAATCAACGCTTCTCTTTGTGTCACGCCAAACCGGTGCTGCTCGTCAATGACAACGAGGCCTAACCGCTGAAAATGGGTGGATGCACTAAACAAAACGTGGGTGCCAAAGACGATATCAATCGACCCATCATGCACGGCGTTTTGCATCTCTTTCATGGCCGCTTTATCAAGGGACCCCGTCAGCAGCTGACTCGTGACTTGACCCTTAAATATGTGATTGAATGTGTGGAAGTGTTGCACCGCTAAAATTTCAGTCGGGGCCATGAAGGCTACTTGGTATCCGGCTTCAATGGCGAACAAGGCCGCTAAAAATGTGACGATGGTTTTTCCCGACCCCGTATCCCCTTGTAATAACCGGCGTTTAGGCAGAGCGTTTTCTAAATCAGTCACAATGTCATCCAAGGCTTCTTGTTGACCATTTGTTAATGAAAAGGGAAGCTGTGTGAGGAAGCTTGAAAGACGCTCACGGGCAATATGTTTGGCTGCACTGGCGGCTTGATTGGAATCCGCTAAGGTGAGCTCTCGGTGGGTCAAATAGGCGATTTTTTGGCGCTTGAAAAATCGTTCAACATCGGCAATGTCACGTGGGAAATGGGCAAAATAAATGGTCTCGTGACGGGATTCTAAGGCAAATTTTTCAACGATTGTTTGGGGGAGGTCCTCTGGAATTTTTAACGTGTTAAACCCGTCACTCACCCAGCGTGAAAACCTTGCATCAGAGAGGTCTTTGAGTCGGTACTTCGGTTTCAATCCCTCTTTAAAATTGGGGGCTAAATAGAGTTTTTGAACCGTCATCGATCGATCTAAAGTCCCGTACAACACTATGACCGTTCCAGGGGTGAGTTGATGAAACCAATGCGTTTGATTAAACAGAGCAATATTGATCGACTGACCGAATACGTCAACGGTGGTGGTTAAGCGTTTAAGTCCTCGCCGTATGGAAAATATTTTTGCTGGTTTCAAGACGGTTGCTTGGTAATACGCAGGGCCATCTTGAGGTGTTTCTGCAAGTTTTTGATCGTCGTAACCTTTAGGCACGGTTAAAAGGAGATCTTCGACGGAAAAGATCTCGGCTTGGGCGAGTTTATCTTTGCTTTTAGGGCCGAGCCCTTGAATATCTTCTAATTGCATCGCACGCTCATATAAAAAAAGCTAGGACGATTTGTCCTAGCTTTATCATACCATTTTACTCGACTGCAATTAAGTAGTCATAGACACTCTGGTGGCCGTCAATGACTTCGATTTCTACGTGGGCAAACATGTCTGCAAGGTATGTCTTCACAGCTTTCACTTCTTTGTCATCCGGGGCTTCTCCGACCATCAGCGTGACAATTTCACTGTCGGGGAGTATTAAATCTCCGAATAAAAATTTAACGGCGTCTAATCGGCTCGTTTGAGCAGATACGATATTTCCTTCGGCGATGCCTAAGTAATCCCCTTTGTTAATCTTTAAGCCACTAATTTTTGTATCACGGACGGCGTGCGTAATTTCTCCGGTGCGGACATGATCAATCAGCTCGTGCATTTCTTCAATGGCTGCGTCCACATCTTGATTGGCGTCAAACATCGTCAGTGAAGCATAGCCTTGAGGAATTGTTTTTGCGGGGACGACAATGACGTTTTTATCCGATACTTCACGGGCCGCCGTTTCTGCGGACAAGAAGACATTTTTATTATTTGGAATGATGATGATATTTTCTGCGTTAATGGCTTCGATGGCATCGATAAAGTCCTGCGTACTTGGGTTCATCGTTTGGCCGCCTTCAATGACGACTGAAACGCCCATCTCTTCAAACATCGTGCGAAGTCCTGAGCCATTTACGACCGTAATTAAGCCGTATTTTTTCGTCACATCTTTTTTCTGATGCACCGAATTTTGTTTTTTCAATTCTTCGTGTTGAACGGTCATGTTCTCAATTTTGAGTTTCATGAATTCGCCATAGCGCTGACCAAGATTTAACGCATCGCCTGGTGTCACAGTATGGATGTGAACTTTACAAATTTCATCATCAGATACCACGACGATGGAATCCCCAAGTTCAGTCAGCTGTGCTTTGAAGATGTCTACATCAAATGGTTTTTCTGGGTCTAATTCGATGATAAACTCTGTGCAATACCCGAATTCAACTTCGCCTTCCATTTCGTGATGGACACCGATGGTTGGATCAATTTTTTCTTCTTGGAAGACTTCCCCTTTTAATGCGGAAATCATTCCTTCGACAATCAAAATAAGACCGGCTCCACCGCTGTCGACAACGCCTGATTCTTTGAGTACAGGCAACATGTCCGGGGTTCTACCCAATGATTGCTTCGCTTCGTCTAAATAAATATTTAAAACATCGATAATATCAGAATCAGCATGCGCGGCTGCGCTGGCTTTTTCTGCCGCTTCTCTGGCAACCGTTAAAATCGTTCCCTCAACCGGATTAATGACTGCGCCATAGGCTTGTTGGACGCCTTGTTTTAACCCTTCAATTAGGGCTGGAGCGTTCGCTGTTTTTTGTTCTTTAAACGCTTTTGCAAACCCACTAAATAGCTGTGACAAAATGACCCCAGAGTTTCCTCTAGCGCCCATGAGTAAGCCGCGTGAGAGAGCTTTTCCGACCACATCAATGGATTCGTTATCGAGTGATTCAATGGCGGATACACCGCTCATCATGGTCGATTGCATATTTGATCCGGTGTCCCCATCAGGCACTGGAAATACGTTTAAATCGTTGATTTCTTGATGTTGATTTTTAAGTTTAATGGTCCCATTTTTAATGATTAATTTCAGCAAGTTCCCATCAATTTCGCGTGTGCTCATATAAGCCTCCACGTGCATTCAATGCACGAAATATTCGAGTGACTACACATTACTCATATAGTTTAGCATTGTCACGTGAGAACTGCAAGTTATTATGCAATTTTTGCAACTCAATGAACTAGACTCATTTAGTGACTTGCTAAATCGGGGGAGTATGCTATACTAATCGAGCGATTGCACTCAGTCTTTAGGAGGATATGATATGGCTAAAGAATGCTACGTAACCGGAAAGAAAATTATGTCAGGAAACACGCGTTCATTTTCCTTAAACTCGACCAAACGGGTTTGGAAAGCGAATTTACAAAAAGTGAGAATTGAAGAAGACGGAAAAGTTAAAACTGTTTACGTCTCGGCTCGTGCATTGAAAAAAAATAAACTGACTCGCGTCTAAATTCGTGAGTCTTTTTTTTTAGTCGGATGCTTCAATCACTAATAACGTTCCAGTTTTAAACGTAACCGTACCCGAGCCCTCATTGGAAATCGTTTGGATGGTTTTTACATCAAGATCGGCGGATTCTAACGGGTATTTAAATCCCTTAAGTGACAAAGCCTGCACGGGGTCAAAGGCAAAGAATGACACATACGTGTGTTTGGGCGTAATCGAATGCGTGCCAGGATGTAAGACGTAAGCGCGCACGTGATCGTTGATCAGCGTGACGGGACCTCTTGCCAACAACCGCACATTGGCGATGACATGATCTAACCGCACGCCAACGTTGGTATACATATAAATATGGTCGGGGTTCATCAACAGTGCTTCGGTTAGGGCAAGTTCAGAGTCTGTCTCATCTTTGACCGCTGATACTGCGTCAATGGATGTATCGGGATACAACGATTGAATGGTGGCTAAATTACTCGAATCAAAATCACCCACAATGCGATCGACCGGGTGATTTTTTTCATGTAAAAAAACGGCCGCAGATTCAACCGCAATGGTGTAATCCGCCTCCGTTTGAATCGTATATGGGGTTGGGGGTAGACAAATATTAACGATCATAAAAGGCTTTCAAGGCAGCTGCTGGGTCAGCCGCTTTAAAGATGGATGATCCGACGACACACACATCCGCCCCGGCGTCCACCACAGCATCGACATTCGACGCATTGATGCCCCCATCCACACTAATTAAGAAATTCGCATCATGGGTGGTTCTTAAGGTTTTTAATTGACGGATTTTTTCTAAGGAATGGTCAATAAAACTTTGGCCCCCAAATCCTGGTTCTACACTCATGACTAAGACGTGATCAAGCCGATCGACGTAAGGTAAAAGCTGCTCCACACTTGTGTGCGGTTTAATTGACAGTCCAACGGGGGTATTTCGGGTTTTTAAATAATCAATGAGCGCATGTTTGTCTTCATCGACTTCCACATGAAACGTGATGCGATCACTGCCTGCCTCGATGTATGCATCAATCAGTTGCCCTGGATTCGCCACCATTAAGTGCGTGTCAAAGACGTGTTCAGACAATGGTCGAATGGCTTCGATGACCATGGGCCCAAACGATAAGTTTGGCACGAAATGACCATCCATGACATCTAGATGTAACCACCGTGCATCTTCGATTTGCTTTAGCGCCTGTTCCAACGACTGAAAGTTGGCCGCCAACAGTGAAGGTGCAATGATCATACATGCTCCAATCAGTATTCTAAGCTTTTTAATTCTTCGTATATTTTTTGATAACTTTGATACCGATGCTGCGGGATTTCACCGTCTTCAACAGCTTTTTTAATGGCGCATCCCGGTTCATTGAAATGCTGACAAGTCCGGAATTTACAGGCAGTTTGCAAGCGTTCAAATTCAATGAAGTAGTCCCGTAAGTTTTCTTTGTCTAAATCTTCAAAGGATAATTTGGAAAACCCAGGCGTGTCCACAATAAACCCGCCAAAGCGATGCCACAGTTCAACGTGCCTCGTCGTATGACGGCCACGCCCTAAGGCCTTTGATATTTCTCCGGTTTTTAAATTTAGTTCGGGGGATAAGGCATTGATGAGACTGCTTTTACCCGCCCCGGTTTGCCCCGCAAAGACGGTCAATTGGTCGTTTAAGTATGGTTTTAATGGTTCAACCGTGGCTAAATCGTGTTTTGAGACATACAACACGGTGTAATAGTCTTCATAAAATGCCATCGTATCGTGCAAGTGATTCAGTTCGTCGACACTTAACAGATCGATTTTAGTCAAGACAATGATGCCATTAATTTGCGCGATGGCAATTTGCACTAAAAAGCGGTCGAGTAAGATGAGCGAAAATTCTGGCGCCTTGGCACTCATCAATATGAATGCTTGGTCCACATTCGCGACGGGCGGTCTTTTAAGCATTGAATGACGGTCTTCTAAAGCCGTGATGACACGTTCTGATTTATCAAACGACACAATATCTCCAACTCTTGGATCAATCGATTGATGACGAAACAGCCCGCGTGGCTTACAAGGCACCTCATCGGTGCCATCAAACACCGTATAAATGCCTCCGGTCAGTTTAATAATCCGGCCGCGCGTCAACGGCGGCCTCGGTTAATTAATGACATGGGTCGGGTCTAAGTCGTTGGATACACCAACAAATTTCAAGGCAAAGGTTTCTAAATCTTGGCGCAACTCATCGGCGTCACCGCCCAGTCGTAAATTGTCACCCACGACCGTGGCGTTGGCGGCTTTGAGCCAACGACGGATTTCATCCGTAGCACCACAAAAGGCTTCTGGGAACCCGTCGGGGTCACCAAACCCAAAAATACCAACTTCTAATGGCTCAATCAGTGCTTGAGGAACTTCTTCCATAAACAGTTTGAAATCATCTTGAGGAAGACCGTGATCCCAGGTTGATGCGCCCATGAGGACGGCTGTCGCATTTTTCAGTTTTTCTTCAACGCGTAAATCTGCGGCAGAAATCGTTTCTGCGGTAATCTCGTCGTGTTGATTAAGGACATGCGACATAATCTCCGCCGCACGTTCAGTATTGCCGGTTTCACTTCCGTAAATGATGAGGACTTGATTGTAAATGGGCATGTTAGTTTCCACCTTTTTTAGTTTTTAAACGTATATAGTAATTCGCCATCGTTTGGCGATAATAAGGCGATACGTATATCACAGTCAAGATGCCAAACGTTAAAGCACCCAGTAAAAACCACCCGATGAATGAAAGCTGGAGCCAAAAAAGTTCGAGTTTATGACCGTCCATCATTTCTCTAGAATTTGTGATGGGATTCGTACTTTCGGGATCATCGGCTAAAATGTAAGGCGTTAAAAAGTAACTGTAATACTTAATGATGGCCGGAATAATCAAGAGTAGTGACCATAAAAAGAGGTAAAGTCCCCGTAAAAACAACTGGACGACGTGGTTGAAATAACTTGAGCCACGTAAGCTCACGACTAAATCACCCAGTTCCGCGCGTTCATTGCGTGAGATCTTAAGAAACGCATACGCCGCACCAACGTGAATCGGTAATACAAGCAAGGCACCGAGCACGGTCGAGGCTAAGGATGTAAACACGATAATTTCGATCAAGACGATTAAAATCATCGTCCCTTTTTGTTCGGAATAGCTGGCTTTTGCTGCGTTTTTTAAGGCAGAAAATGACATCAATTCACACCCTTTATATAATAATTTGGATGCCCTTATTATAGCATAGAAGCCGCATTGATAAAAAAAACGTCCCGTGCTGTAACGGAACGCTAAAGGAGTGTTTTTAACGGCGTGTACGGGTAGTCAAACGCCTTGGCAACGGCTTCATAAGTCACGTGCCCAAGGTATGTATTAACGCCTTTTTCTAATTCACTAAGCTGTCTGATGGCCCCGTTTAATCCCTGACGGGCTAAGGCTTCGATGTAATGCGTGGTCGCATTCGTCAAGGCATAGGTTGAGGTCCGCGGGGTGGCCCCTGGAATATTTGGCACCGAGTAATGCACGACATCGTGCTTGATAAAGATGGGATCATCATGGGTCGTCGTCCGGTCAATGGTTTCAATCGTGCCCCCTTGATCGATCGATATATCAATAATGACACTGCCTTTCGGCATTTTTTTAACGTCTGATTCTTTGACTAAGTGGACGGCTTTGGCCCCTGGTATGAGGACGGTTGAAATGAGGACATCCGCCGTTTCGACCGTCTTTTCGATGTTTAACGGATTACTTTTTAAAATTTGAAGCTGCGTGCCGAACAATTGTTCCAGCGTCCGCATCTTATGCTCTTTGAGTTCTAAAAGCGTGACGCGCGCTCCGAGTCCAAGTGCCATCCGCGCCGCACTAATGCCCGCCACTCCGCCACCGATAATTACGACATGCCCTTTCGCTACGCCGGGGACACCGGATAATAAGATGCCTGCTCCACCACGATGTTTTTCTAGATACGTGGCACCAACGATCACACTTCGCCGTCCTGCCACTTCACTCATCGGTCTCAGTAATGGGAGTTCACCGTTTTCTTCGACGGTTTCATAGGCGATCGCCGTTGTTTTCGCTTTTAATAACGCATCAGTCAAGGCTTGATTGGCCGCTAAATGGAAAAATGTGAAGACGATTTGGTTCGCTCTTAAGTACGGATATTCTTCCGGCAATGGTTCTTTCACTTTAATAATCAGATCTTTGGCCCAAACGTCTTCGGCGGTTTTTAAAAGATGGGCGCCGACCGCTAAATACTCACTATCTGAAATGCCCGATCCTTCGCCCGCACCAATTTCGATGAACACATCGTGACCGTGTTTGACGAGATGACTCACCCCATCGGGGGTCATGCCCACTCGATGTTCGTTATTTTTAATTTCTTTTAATACCCCTATATCCATCGTTCGCCTCGCGTCTTTGATACATTTAGTGTACCAAAATTTGTAACCGTTTTCTATAACAGACCCAGGTAAATAAAAACGAGACCGAAGTCTCGTTTATGTGCGTAATTTTACGGCGTGTTCATTTTTCAAATGCGTGAGTAACTGATCCATTAACGCATCGATGTCTTCGGTCTTAAACGTTTGATTGGCGTCGTTAAACGCCACCCGAATGGCGAGTGATTTTTCGGAATCTAAAAGCGGTGAGCCCGTATACACATCAAATATTTCTGCGTCGACTAAATACGGTACATTGGATGATTTTATCGTGCTTAACACGACGCCCGCTGGGATAGTTTTATCGACTAAAAGCGCTAAATCGCGCCGAACTGATTGCATTTTCGTGACTGGCGTATACGTAATATGCCGGTCACTCATTGCGGCGAGTCGCGTGATGTAAAGTTCTGCGACATAGATGTCTTTTAAGTCATATTGACTGGCAGTCTCAGGATGCACTTTACCCACAAACCCGCACACTTGACCAGCGATGCGTATCTCTGCAGTTTGGTGCGGATGCATCGCTTCTAAGCGCGATGCAACAAATTCAGCGGAGACGTTGAACATGGCTAAGACGTGTTGAACGAGTCCTTTGATGCTATAAAAATCGACAGGGACGGGGGGTTTCCACGATGAATGCGTCGACGTACCAGACATCGCGATGCCTAAGGTCTCGATTTCTTCTTCCCAGTACAGGGTGCGTAGTTCATAAATTTTCGCGTCATCCATTTGCCGTGCATGATGATAACTTAACACCTCAAGTAAGCCCGGGACGACCGTTTGTTTGAGCGTTTGTTGATCGGTACTTAAGGGTCTTAAGACGGCGGTCGGTTCACGTGAAACAAAGCCTCGTTCCAAATCTGGATGGGTCAGAGAATAGGTAATGCTTTCAAAAAAACCAAGCCCTTCTAAGTGCGATTTTATGGCACGCCGACGTTTTTGGTGGTCGGTTAAATACCCTTGCGTTTGCGTGCTAGGTAAGCGAATATCTAAATGGTTATAGCCGTACAAACGGCCCACTTCTTCGATTAAATCTTGGTCGGTATGTAAATCTAAACGGCGCGGAGGAATGGTCACTTCAAGCGTTTCTTTGGTCGGTTTAACCGTTAATTGCAAGCGCTCTAACAATGCTTTAATTTCCGCATCACTGAGCGTTGTGCCGAGTAATTGATTGACCCTTGATGTTTGCAAGGACACCGTCCAGGGTGTGGGGGGAGTTTGCACATGTTCGGCGATGCCTTTTAATATCTCGCCGCCGGATAACGCTTGAATCATGGTGACAGCTTTATTTAGTGCTAAAATCGCCCGGTCATGCGCGATTCCCCGCTCATAACGCAAGGATGCTTCACTCCGCAGATCAAGCCGGCGTGAGGTTTGACCAATTTGTCTGTCTTCGAAAATCGCACTCTCTAAAAATATCGTCGTCGTTGACTGGGTTACTTCGGTATCAAGTCCGCCCATGACACCCCCTAACGCAATCGGGCGTTTTCCATCGGTAATTAAGATGTCGCCTGATTTTAAGGCGCGGGTTTGTCCGTCTAACGTTTGAAACGTCGTGTCTGTCTCTGCGGTTTTTACGCGAATCGCCTGTGTGCCAATCGTATCTGAATCAAACGCGTGTAGCGGTTGACCAAGATCGATCATGATGTAGTTGGTCACGTCTACGATCGTATTAATGGGACGAATCCCCGCCGCTATGAGTCGGTTTTTTAACCACTCTGGACTGTCTTTCACGGTGACGTTTTCAATCACCCGTCCGTAGTAGGCCATGCATTTGGGCGTATCACTTGTTATCGTATAGGGATTGACTTTGGCCACTTCCTTGACAGTGACCTCAGGCAGTGTGAGCGGAACTTCATAGATGGCCGAGACTTCATAGGCCACCCCCAACATACTCATTAAATCCATCCGGTTGGGCGTCAGTTCAATTTCAACCACTGTATCATCGAGCCCAAAGGAAGCGTCGTGATGTGGATCATTCACCACGTGAATGCCACTTTCTTGATGATACTTTTTATCGATGCCAAGTTCACTCAAAGAGACGATCATGCCGGCAGATTCAATGCCGTTGATGGTCGCTTTTTGAATCGTCACATCGCCCGGCAATGTCGCGCCAATATCGGCCACGATCACATCTTGCCCAGGCGCGACGTTAGGCGCCCCGCAGACAATGGTTCGTTGCGTGCCATTGACCGTCACGACGCACCGCTTATTTTTACTGTCAGGAATTGCCTCAGTCGATTCAACTCGGCCAAGTACTAAGCCTTCTGCCGCATACAGCGGGCGTACGTCGGCGACTTCTTGCGCGTGCAGGGAGATTTTTTCCGCCAGATCATTCGGGTCGATATGCGATTGGATATAGTCACTTAACCACTTCATTGATACGTTCATAGCGCCCTCCTTTACTGGTTAAACATGCGTAAAAACCGCATGTCATTCGTATAAAAATGCCGGATATCTTCGATGCCATATTTAAGCATGGCAATCCGTTCAACGCCGATGCCAAAGGCAAACCCTTGATACTCTTTTGGGTCATAGCCACTCATTTTCAAGACGTTGTCATGGACCATTCCGGCCCCTAATATTTCGATATATCCGGTGTGTTTACAGATCGAGCAGCCGGCTCCATCACAGTTGTAACAACTGACATCGACTTCCACCGATGGCTCAGTAAACGGGAAATAAGATGGCCGCAATCGAATCGTACGATCGGCTCCAAACATTGTTTGGGCCATTTTTAAAAGCGTCCCTTTAAGGTCAGCCATCGACGTGTGATGATCGACCACCAATCCTTCAATTTGCATGAACTGATGCGAGTGTGTCGCATCATCATCGTCTCGCCGGTAGACTTTACCTGGGCAAATAATCTTCACGGGTTTTTGACCCCCGACCTCCAACATGGTCCGTACTTGGACCGGCGACGTGTGGGTTCGAAGTAGCGTATTGGGATCGATATAAAAGCTATCTTGCATGTCGCGCGCTGGGTGATGTTTAGGTAAATTTAATTTTTCAAAATTGAATTCATCGGATTCGATTTCAGGCCCTTCTTTCACTTGATAGCCCAGTCCAACAAATAAATCCTCGATCGATTCAACGATTGACGATAAAATATGGCGCGCGCCTAACTGGACGCGATCACCCGGTAGTGTGACGTCAATTTTCTCCGCCGCAAGTTGCGCTTCGAGCAGCGCTTTTTCAAGCGCTTTTTTATGGGCATTTAACGCCTCTGATAACTCTTTTTTTAGAGCGTTTACACGCTGACCATAAACGGGGCGTTCGCTCTCAGATAAGTCTTTCATCACTTGCATGAGTTGGGTGACTTCCCCTTTTTTTCCTAAATAATCCGCTTTAAGCTGGGCCAATTCTTGATCGGTCTGACTCGTTTTTAAACGCGCATGAAATGCGTGTTTTAGCGTATCGAATGCGTCCATAACGCCTCCTTAAAATAAAAAAATCCTTCTTGCATGAAGAAGGACGAAAGTTTTCCGCGGTACCACCTAATATTCCCTGACTGACAGTCAAGGCTCTCGATCCATAACGCTGGATGCAGCGGGTGGGATTAGCACCACTCCAGTAGCGAAAGGGATAGTCTGACCGGGAGTGTTTGCACTAGTCACTCCTCACTGCGGGGGTCAATCCCACTACCATCATTGCTTTTTCATTATTATAGGCGGTAATGCGCCCGTTTTCAAGCAAAAAAAATCCTGGGAGACGAACTCCCAGGAGATAATTAGACGGCGTCTTCGGTCAGTTCCAAGAACTGATCAATTTCTGCTTCTATGACGCGTAAACTTTGGTGCCAAAAGGCCGTATCTTGAACGTCGATGTCGATCGTTTTGGCGACGTCTTCTACGCTCATTTGACCGGTGTTTTGCAGAAGCGTATTGATGGAGTCGACAAATTCCGATCCGCGCGCTTGGTACGTGGCATAAATGCCTTTGGCAAAGAGTAAGCCAAACGCGTATGGGAAATTGTAGAAGGATAACCCAGGACTGTAATAATGCGGTTTATTAACCCACATATAGGGATGTCTCGTTGCTGCATCAATCGCTTCCCCATAGGCAATTTCTTGGGCATTTTCCATAAAGTCTTTCAAGCGGGCCACAGAAATTGGGCCGTTTTCTCTGGCTTCAAAGACGTTGGATTCGAACGTGAACCTTGAAAAAATGTCGACGATGACTTGCGTAGAACCCATGATGGATTGTTCCAATAAAAAGATTTTTTCCGCACCCTCAGCGTCTTCGATGGCGGCCCGTTTAACGATGGTTTCACACAAAGTAGACGCGGTTTCTGCAACGGGCATCGTGTACGAAGCGTTGAGAATGTCTTCTTTAAAGATTTGTTCCCCGTGATAGGCATGCCCAAGTTCATGGGCCAAGGTAATCACGTTCGAGAAGGTGCCTTCAAAGTTCATTAAGATGCGGGACGCTTTAATCGGGTGCAAGTTGGAGCAAAATGCCCCACCCCGCTTCCCTTTTTTCGGGGTAAAGTCAATCCATTGATCGGTGTAGGCTTTGCGGGCAAGGCCCGCAAGTTCATCGGAAAAGCTGGCGAATTGTTGCTCGATATAGTCGATCGCTTGAGCTTCTGTAAAGGTCGTTGATGATTCCCCCATTGGGGCAAATAAGTCATACCATGGTAAGGCACCAGAATGCCCGAGTAAGGCTGATTTACGTAACAGATATTCACGGAATTTTGGGAAGTGATCTTGCATCGCTTCTAACAACGCAGACAAGGTTTTTTCTTCCATTCTTGAATATTCAGTCGCTTGCGCGAGCGGGGAGTGGTACCCGCGTTTTTTCACGAGCGTGTTTACTTGCCCTTTAATCGCATTTAAACTCGCTGCAACGGGCTCTTCAATTTTTGCATAAGCCGCAATTTCTGCTTCATACGCTGCTTTACGGACCGCCCCATCTTTGTTGTACGCGAGGTTGCGAATTTCCGGTAAGCTTTTCTCACCGTCCGCAAAAGGAATCATTAGTGTACTCGTTAAGACGCTATGCAGTCTAGACCAGGCCGACCCACCAGTTGGTGAGAGTTCCGCCAATAATTGCTCTTCTGCGGAGGTGAGTAAGTAGTGAGCCGATTTTTTCATCTCCTTTAAATAAAAGGCGTACGGTGCTAAGGCATCCTCCTTTAAAAGGCTGTCTAAATCGGCGTCAGCGACGTAGTTTTCAAAGGCTGTGCGAAACGGTGATAGTTTTGCACTCAACGCTTGAACCCGTTGCATTTCTTGCAAGGCCCGTTCGTTTTGGGTATCGGTCGCAAGCGTTAAATTTATAAATCCACCCACCCGAATTGACAGCGTGCGAAAGGCCTTTGTAAGGGCCAGCCCAGCGGCTATCTTTTCTGCGGGTTGGGCGGATGATTCCGCCCATTTTAAGGCATCTTCAGTGAGTGATTGTAACTCGGTGTGGGCAGTTTCATACGCCTTTGAATCAAATGATTCAAACAAGGCATCAAGGGACCAATTATGCATGTGTTTCCTCCTAATTTCTGCGGCGACTCAAGATGGCAATGAGTCTTAGCAGTTCGATATATAACCAGACAAGCGTGACCATTAATGACAACGCAAACACCCATTCATACTGACGGTCTGCGCCGCTTTTAATGAGCGTGGCAATGTTGTCGAAATCAATTAATAAATACAAGGATGCCACGACGCTAGAGACGGCCGAAATTAGCAATAAAAAGCCGAGGCTCAGTCCACCGAGTGCACCGAATAGACTCAAAACAACTAAAATTAAACTCGTGATGAGCAAGCCTACAAGCAACGTATACATGACCCGGCGAAATTTACTGGTTACTTTAACCAGGCCTGACGCGTATAAAAAGCCCATAGCCACAAACACGCCAAGCGTGGCGAGTAAGGCGGTTGAGACAATGCCATCGCCAAAGGACATTTCATATACCCCACTGATCGCACCCATGAAAATGCCTTGGGTCATCGCGTAGATAAATGCAAAATAGGGCGCCAGTGACGGATTTCGCATGGCGACAATGACACTAATGAGCGCCACGATGGGGGCGGCAATTAAAGTGACGATGCCACCGGTGAAATTTCCGGTATTGATGAATGTGAAAAAAGAAAACCCGGCAAATCCAAATAAAACGGCGGTTAATAAAATCATTTTGAGACTGAACGTCCCCATGGTGGCAGGATAATCTGAGTAGCCACCGACGGCACCTGGATGCATCCGACCCATCATTGGGTTGGTACTTCGAAACATACGCATATTCTGCTCCTTTACATTTCAAATAAACTAATTTGGGTATCTTCAGGTAAGCCTTTAAAGACATCGAGTGCGAGTAATTTGTCAAACGATGTTTTGGTGAGAAGGGTCCGTTTTTTCAGATCGTCTTGGGAATTAAAGGGCGTATCTTCCCGCGCTTCAACGATTGATTCGGCGACTTTAGCACCGAGTCCATCGAGTGCGACAAACGGTAAAATGAGTCCGGTTTGATCGTCAGTGATGACAAAATCACGGGCATCCGACTTTTCCATGTCAATCGGGGCAAAATGAAAGCCTCGTAAAGTCATCTCATGAGCCACTTCCAACACTGTCAGCAAGCGCTTTTCAGTATCGGTGGCGCGGGTCCCTTTCGCATGGATGCTTTTCATTTTTTCGGCGATGACGGACGTGCCGCCTAGGAAACTAATTAAGTCAAAATCTTTGGCCCGTTTGGAGAAATACGCGGCGTAAAAATAAATCGGTTGATAGACCTTAAACCAGGCAATCCTCAGCGCCATCATGACATACGCTGTAGCGTGGGCTTTTGGGAACATGTATTTAATCTGTCCACACGACCAAATATACCACTCGGGGACGCGATGGTCACGCATGATGGCTTGGTAGCCCTCCCAGGCATCTGGGTCTTTGGACGGTTTTCCTTTACGGATAAATTCTGAAAGTTCAAAGGCGACTTCTTTTTTCACGCCGAAATCGATCAAGTTCACCATGATATCATCGCGACATCCAATGACTTCTTTGAAAGGCACTTGAGGGTATTCTTTGTGTTTGCCTGAGACGAGTTGTTCCGCGTTATTCAGCCATACATCCGTCCCGTGAGAAAGTCCTGAAATCTTTACAATGTCGGCAAATGTTTGCGGTTGGGCGGCTTTTAACATGCCGCGCACAAAGCCCGTGCCCATTTCTGGAACACCGAAACTTGCGACGCTAGATCCCAACATTTCAGGTGGGATCCCAATCGCTTCAGTGCTTGAAAGTAAACTGTAGACGTTTGGATCATCTAAGGGAATATCGCGGGCGTCAGCAAAGGGGAAATCGAGAGGACTTGCTTGTACGTGATCCATTAAATATTTGATCATCGTCGGATCATCATGCCCTAACACATCGAGTTTAAAGAGATTGGCTTCAAACGAGTGGTAATCAAAATGCGTGGTTCGCCAACTACTCGTTGTGTCATCGGCGGGGAATTGAACCGGTGTCACATCGGTAATTTCTTTGTCTTGTGGGACAACGACGATGCCACCTGGATGTTGCCCTGTTGAGCGTTTTACCCCACTAATTTTTTGCGCGCGGCGATCGATTTCTGCTTTTCTTAAGGTGAGGTTTTCTTTTTCAATGTAGCCTTTCACGTAGCCAAACGCGGTCCGCGCTGCCACCGTTGAAATCGTACCCGCCCGAAAGGCACGGTCCTGGCCGAAGATGGTCCGGATGTATTCGTGCACGTCGGCTTGATAGTCGCCGGAGAAATTTAAATCGATATCGGGGACCTTGTCGCCTTTAAACCCTAAGAATGTTTCAAAGGGAATGTCGTGTCCATCCCGGACAAGCGGATGTCCGCAGTGTGGACAGTTGAGCGGTCTCAAGTCAAACCCACTGCTAACTTTTTCCAAGTCTTTTTGAAACGGCATTTCTACGGAGTCGATGGGATAAAGATCACGGTCTTCTGGCGACCGCTTGAAACTAAAGAAGTGACAAGACGGACAGACAACATGGGGCGCTAGTGGATTGACTTCAGTAATTTGCATCAACGTCGCGATTAAAGATGAACCGACACTTCCCCGGGACCCGACCAAGTATCCTTCAGATAACGATTTTTGGACGAGTAAATGGGAAATGTAATACACGGCTGAAAACTGGTTATCGATGATGCTTTTTAATTCTTTTTCGATGCGGTCTTTAACGTATGGATGGGGGGTGTCTCCATATGTCTTTAACGTCGCATCATCGACGATTTGTTTGAGCGCATTCACCGCGGAGGGGATGCCTTCATTTGCTAAAAAGTCATCTTTTGGCGCATAGAGTTCCGCTTTAAACGGCGTCACTTCACCGATCGAATCGACAAGATTTTCAACCGCGTCAATGACGCATGCTTGCGCCACCTCTTGGCCTAAAAAGGCGAATGACTCAAGCATTTCTTCGGTCGTTAAAAAGTATTGTTTAGGGGGATGTTGATTGCGTGCCAAAGCGTGATATCCGCCGCCCACAATGGGCGTTTTAATGTAGATGTCACGGTATTTAAATCCATCTTCTTCGATGTGGTGAACGTCACCTGTAGCGATGACGGGGATTTCATGATCATCGGCGAGACGGACAATTTTTGCAAGCGTTGACTGAATCAGTGTAAGTACGTCAGCCGCGGGTTTGCCTGCGGCGATCTCTCGGTCAAACAGATGCAAATAATCTTTCGGCGGTTGCAATTCAATGACGTCATAGCGAGGCATAATGGCTTCAAGCTTCGCCTCCGTTTTATTCAGTGCGGTTTCGATGAAATCACTGTGCATGCAGCCACTACTTATGATCAAACCGTCTCGGTGTTTTAAAAGATGCGAAAACGGAAGGACAGGACCGGCTTGATAATACGTGGTATGCGCATCACTAATCAGTTGGTATAAATGCTTTAATCCTCGATCGTTTTTGACCCAAACTGTCACGTGAGACTTTCGGGCATGCCGCCATTTTGACGCGCCTGGATACAAACTTGATGCGTTTTTTAAGGCATCCAGCGTTTTGATGCCTTTGGCGTGTAAATCAGCCATCATGCTTTTAAAAATCTCGGCAGTCGCAAACGTATCGGCTTCTGCTCGGTGGTGGTGAGTGAGTTCGACATTGAAGTATTTGGACACGGCTTTTAAATTAAAGCGTTTGAGTTTATCGCCGTATAATTGACGGGCCAATTGCAGTGTATCGATCGCCTCATAAGGGGCATCTAATAACGACAGACTCTGCATGTGGGCACTGATGAAGTCAACATCAAATGGCGCGTTGTGCGCCACTAAAATAGCGTCCCCAATAAACGCTTTAAATTGGCTTAAGGCATCCACCAGCGGTAAGCCATCGTTGAGCATGGCATCGGTAATTGAGGTCAATTCCGTGGTGAAGGCGCTGAGCGGATGACTCGCTTTAATGAACGTGTCAAAACGTTCAATGGTTTGTTGGCCTTTCATTTTGATTGCGGAAATTTCGATGATTTCATCGTGGGTCGCAGAGAGCCCGGTCGTCTCAATGTCAAATACGACGAACGTAGCGTCCATGATGGGGGATGTTTGATCGCCCGTATAAAGCGCCAAGGCCTCTTCAAATACGACGCTCAGCTCCGCCCCATAAATCGGTTTAATTGATTGATTTTCTGTGGCATGGTGAAAGGCCGGAAAGCCTTGCACACTGTCGTGATCGGTCATCGCAATCGCGGGGTGACCAAAGCGCACGGCTGTGGCAACATAATCATCGATGGAATCGATGCCATCTAAGGCCGACATTTTGGTATGCAGATGCAATTCACTGCGTTTTTGATTGGACGTATCTTCTCGTAATGCTTTTTCCACCGGATATTTAGAAATCTCAACCGTTTGCGCGGTGATGACGACTTCTTGCGCGTAATTATCAAAGTGGGCTTTACCTTCCACTTTGACGACGTGCCCAACTTCGGCGCGTTTCATAAACGCTAAATCATTGTCATCGCGAATGAATTTTTTCACGTAAATGGCGTCATCAGAATCCCCGATGACCCAGGTGATAAGCGTCATCTCATCGCGCAGTTTACGCGTGTCAACACTGAAGACTTCTCCGGAAAATTTAAAGGTTTGATTGCGATGGGCACTGGTATATTCACTCAGTCCTTCTTCGCTGATTGGAATGTCTTTGATGACGTGTTTGACAGGCTCTACGGTGCGGTCTTCAAAACTTAAAAAGCTTTGAACTTTCGGCGCTTTGGCGCGCTTTTGTTCATCCGCTTCGTCAATGGCTTCGATGCGTTTGGCAATCGACGTGTCTTGATGACGTTTAAAGACATACGAAAAGGCAAATCCGAATTGCTGGGTAAAATCATGCAGTTCTTTTTCCCAACTCACCGCGAAGTCGGCGTCCGCCGGCAACGTGATAATGATATCGGGCGATTGTTCGGTAATTTGAAATTGTTGCAACGCTTCAAAGCGTGGTTTTTGACTGACCAATAAGGCGAGTAAGTAGATAAAATAATTCAGACGCTCTGAAGTTTTAGCATCGTCATAAGTGTAGGTGACCCCGACCGATTTAACATGCGTCAGTTGATGTGGCAATTGAATTAACCGTTCGTGAAATTGTTGAAACTCTTTCAACGGAGGCACCTGAGTAAACCGACAATTAAAAAACCAAGCCTGAGTCTTCTTATCGACGTGTAATGCGTCGAGAAAACCGGGCGTGGTAAATGTGGTCTGATCGAGCTTGAGTAACTCAAGGAGTGTGTGAAATTCACTTGTCATATATGGCCTCCTTAATCTTTTTTAGTATACCAAATCGAGGGGGCATTTGGGCAAAAAAAAAGTAGCTTCGGCTACAATTTTTTCGTAAAATTAATTTCGACTTTATCGGCTTCAATTTCTTCTAAGGCAATGCCTACAGGTTTTGAGCATTTGGCACGAATGACACTATCATCGTGTTCTTTTAAGGCTTTCGCTCGCAAGGATGCTGCATAGGCCAATTTGTATTTCGAATCGATTTTTCCTAAAAGCTGATCGATTGATGGATATCTGAGACCTTCTTTATTGGCCATGGGTGTCGTCTACCTCCAACATAGTTCGGTAACTTTGAATTGAGCGTTCAGTTTTCGCGTGTTCAGCCCGGACAACCGCAATGATTTTATCGGCGGCATTGCGAACATCGTCATTCACTATTATATAGTCATATTTGTGCGCAAGCAAGAATTCTCGCTCCGCTTTATCCATTCGGTTAACGACCGTCGTTGGATCTTCAGAGCCGCGTGAGAGCAATCGGTTGTATAATGCCTCTCTAGAAGGCGGTGCGATAAACAAGAATACCGCATCCGGCATTTTTTCTCGGACCTGTAAAGCGCCTTCGACTTCAATTTCCAAGACCACTTCTTTTCCTGTGTCTAAATAGGCGTCCACCTTATCTTTGGGCGTGCCATAATAATGCCCCACAAACTCGGCATATTCTAAGAATGCTCCTGCTTTAATCCGACGCTCAAATTCCTCTTTTGTCACAAAATAATAATCGACCCCATCAACCTCACCCTCGCGTGGAGGTCGTGTGGTCATTGAGATCGAATAGACAAAATCATGGCCTTCAAATTCAAAAAGTGCTTTTCTAACGGTGCCCTTACCCACACCAGAAGGCCCACTGATGACAATCAATAATCCGCGTTGATTAAGCTTCATAAAGCCTCCTGTATGATATATTTAAACATATCTTAACATGTTTTAAGGGTCCGTGAAAGCCCTTAAATGAAACTTTTTTCATCGATTTACAAATCATTTCAAACGGAGTGTGATTAACGCGTGACATTCACTGGGCTCACTTTGCACTATGCCGTCAAAGAATTATCCAATGAACTGCCCGCCAGATTTCAAAAAATCCAGCAGCTTAGTCCTTATCAGCTGCTTTTTCAAATGAAAGGAAACCACGCGTTTAAGTGGTTTTTAGACCTGACCCCTCAAACCGCACGGATGCACAAAACACACCTCGATTTTCCTCATAAAGCGGCGCTATCAAATATCACTCAGCGGCTCAAAAAGTGGTTGATTGGTGCCAAGCTCAAACGCGTACACCAGCATGGCATCGACCGTGTTGTTGAGGTCATTGTGGAAGGTCGTAATGCACTTTTTGAAGCCACGACATATCATCTATTTTTAGAATTTTTTGGTAAAGATGCTAATCTTATTGTCACCGATGGCTCCTTAGAAATACTCGACTTACTCAAACCGACCAGTCAATTATTTAATCATCCTAGAATTTTACACATTGGCGCACCGTATACATTTCCCCCAAAAACCAAAGCGTCCCCGTTTGATGAAGCTGCAGTCAAAGACTATTTAGAGAAAAAAGACACACCGGTTCATAATGTCTTTGAAGGGTTTTCCAAAAAGCTTGGCGAAGCCTTTGCAGAAGGCATCCATGATGCAGCTGCTTGGTTTAAGCGCCTAGAAAATCCGGTCTTTGCCATCGAAGACGGCCAGTTTACGATGTTTGACTCGACCGATGAATCGATGACTTTTAGTGACTGGGCCGACCAACGTTTAACGCAAATATTTGCCGACAAACCATACGACAATGCGCTCAAGTCCCTGCAAAAAACATTGCAGAAAAAACGTGAAAAAGCGACGAAAAAAGCGACAGCATTGCGCGCACAACTGGCTGGGATTAAGGACAGTGATCGGCTCACCCACGAAGGGCAACTGATCATGCTTGATCCATCAAAGCACGAAAAAAAAGCCAGGACCGAAGTCATTGATTACACCACAGGTGATGCGGTTACATTTAAATTAGATCCCACCAAAACGGTCTTAGAAAATGCCAATGCCCGCTTTAAGAAAGCGAAAAAGTTAAAACTCTCTAGACCACACATTACGAAGCAATTGAAAATCACTGAGCGACTGAGGCACTATCTAGACTCAATTTTGGACCAGCTGGACTACGCGGATCCTAAGGCCTTAGATGAAATTCGCAGAGAACTGATGGATGCGAAAATCATTAAGTCTAAAACGCTTAAAAAACCACAAGGCAAAGCGAAGCCAAAACGCTTTACCGTGGATGGGAGCGAGATATACGTCGGCCAAAATCACATGCAAAATGCCGAATTAACGCACCGGTTTGCCAAACGCACATGGTGGTTCTTACACGCAAGAGGCGTCCCAGGCGCCCACGTCATCATCGCGCATGAGACCCCGTCGAATCGTGCGAAGGAAGCGGCTGCACAACTTGCGGCATTTCATTCGAAACACCGCGGACATCCGAAAGCGGAAGTCGATTATGTGGAAGTCAAACACCTCAAAAAAATCAAAGGACACCCCGCCAGTTTAGTGACCTATGATGACTATGAAACGTTAATCGTCCCAGGAGATATGCCCCAAATGACAGAAAAAAAGTCACTTTAATTTTAAAGTGACTTTTTGTTTATCTTGATTTTTTGGCGACTGCTTGGGCGAGTTGGTCGTAAAATTCTTCCACACTCACTGTGTGCTGTTCACTAGAGCCATACTGCCGTGCAGTGACGCTATGATCGGCAACTTCTTGATCGCCAATGACTAATTGATAGGGAATTTTTTGGGTCTGTGCGTCGCGAATTTTATAGCCAAGTTTTTCCTCACGTTCATCGATTTTAACTCGGTACCCGGCCTCCATGAGGGATTTGTAGAGTGTCTTGGTGTAGTCCATATGGGCGTCTAAAGAGACCGGTAATAAAATGACTTGTGTGGGGGCGAGCCAGACTGGGAAGGCGCCTTTGGTTTGTTCGAGCAAAATACTCATAAGCCGCTCAAACGTTGAGATATAGCCCCGGTGAATGACAACGGGACGAACCTTTTCACCGTCCGCATTGATGTACGTTAAATCAAATCGTTCAGGCAATAAGAAATCCAGCTGAATGGTCGACATTGTAATCATGTGGCCGAGCACTGTTTTCACTTGAAAGTCAATTTTTGGGCCGTAAAAAGCCGCTTCCCCTGGTACTTTCTTGTAGGGGATTTTGGCCTCGACTAAGACGTCTTCTAAGACGGCTTCCGCTTCATTCCAAAGCGTTTCGTCAGCGTGGAATTTCTCTTTTGAATCATCGCGTGTAGCAAATTCTAAGTAGGCTATTTCTAAGCCTAAATCGGCAATCGCTTTGTCGATGAGCTCATAGGCACTGATGACTTCGGCTTTGATTTGATCGGGCCGCACAAAGATGTGTGCGTCCGTTAATGTCATCGCCCGAACGCGTTCTAATCCGGTCAGTGCCCCACTCGCTTCATAGCGATGCTGAGTAACAATTTCTGCATAACGAAGCGGAAGGTCCCGGTAACTCCGTAGTTCTGATTGAAAGATTTTCATGTGGTGAGGACAGCTCATTGGACGTAAGACAAAAGTTTCTCCGTCTCGTTCCATGGGAGGAAACATGTTGGCTTGGTAGTGATCCCAGTGGCCGCTCGTTTCGTATAAATGCTTGCTGCCTAAGACGGGAGTTGAGACGTGCAAGTAGCCCGCTTTGCGTTCTTCTTCGTAGACGTAATCTTCTAAGACTTTACGCACGGCATACCCATTGGGAAGCCAAGTCGCTAAGCCTTGCCCCACTTCACTGTTGAGCATGAAGATTTTCAGTTGCTTGCCAAGTTTACGGTGATCGCGTTCTTTGCGTTCTTCAAGCAAGGCTAAATGGGCGTCTAGCGCCTCCTTAGAAAACCAAGATGTGCCGTAAATGCGTTGCATCATCGGCCCATCTGAATCCCCTCTAAAATACGCCCCAGCGAGGGATAACAGTTTAAAATGTTTGATTTTACTGGTAAAGCCGACGTGGCCCCCCCGACATAAATCTAAAAAATCGCCTTGTTGATAAAGTGTAATCGCATCCCCGTCTGGGATGGCTTCAATCAACGTCGTTTTGTAAAAATCATCTTTGAAAATCTCCAACGCTTCTTTTCTCGATACTTCTTTTCGCACCATGGGATGATTTTCTTTGGCGTGGCGGGCCATTTGTTTTTCAATGTGTGCGAGGTCTTCTTCTCTCAGTGACGTCTCTAAGGCGATGTCATAATAAAAGCCCTCTTCAATGGCTGGCCCGACGCCAAACTGAGCATTCGGATACAACGTCTTCACGGCTTGGGCGAGTAAATGGGCCGAGGAATGATTGAGTATTTCAAACGCTTTTTCATCGCTTTCAGTAACTAAACGAATCGCCCCATCGCGGTGAATCGTCCGGTTTAGATCATATAAGTCATCGTCTAAATATGCCCCCACCACTTTTTTAGCAAGGGACGAAGAAATACTTTTTGCGACGTCTAGTGGTGTAATGCCTTCCGTAAACGTTTTTTCTGCACCATCGGGAAATCTTAACAGCATATAAATCCTCCAAATAAAAAACGCCCTCATTAAAGGACGAAATCGTGTTCGTGGTACCACCTTTATTCTCATAATTTTATGAGCACTCTAACGTGAGTATCGGTCACACCCGGAATGAGTCATCATTCGGCCAAAAAGGAAGTAAGAAACTCATCGTAGCTTACACTATCCTACGTCGCTTATGGGGAGCTCCCGTTTGCCCTTTTTATCGGCTTAAATGTAGTGTATAAGGCTCTCAATCGATTGTCAAGTTAAAACGCGAGGGGCTCAGCCAATGCTTGAATCCGCTCGATGATACGAAAGGCTTTAAGTTGTTCGTTTTGGCTGCCTTGACCGGTAAAGTGATCAATCAATTGCTTGGGCGGGATGTTGGACGTGAAGTAGGTGAGTTTTTGATCGAGTAAGCGGTGCTGTAAAATCGGCCCTAACACTTCATCACGGACCCACGCTGAATAGCCTTCACCGCCAAAGTCATCGAGCATTAAAACGTCGGTTTTTTTGAGCATCGCAATGCGGGTTTCTAGAGAGCCTTGGCCGATCGCACTTTTAATTTCTCTGGCAAAGTCAGGATAATACATTAACGTGACATTTAACTGCATGGTTGAAAACTGTTTTGCCGCGGCTGCAAGTCCGTACGTTTTCCCCGTCATGTACGGGCCGTGTAAATACAGCCCTTTCACTGGTTCACCGAGTTTATAGGCATTGACGGTCTGCATGATCTTATGATAAAACGATTGCCGGCCTTTAGTATCTTGGCGGAAATCCGCAAGGTCAGCTGCCCGCAATGTTTTCGGTAGCGCACTGGCATCCATTTGCAAGTGCCCCGATGTGTGACGTTGCTTTTCGACCAACGCGTCACACGGTTCATAAGACAAAGTGATCCGGCCATTCACAAACCCTAAGACCGGTTTATAGACGTCCCCTTTATCGGTGGTTGGTGCATCGCATTTATGTAAGTCTTGCGTGTATTGGACGAGTTCAGAAAGCCCGGCTTTAATCGCTTCGTAGGACACGTCATGCGCCATAAAAAATTCTTTAAGGCGGGGGTCATCGGCAAAGGCATCGGCCATTTTCTCGACCAGTGCATCGTGGTGTTTAAAGGGATATGTCTGCATTAAGAGGCATCCTTTGTTTTGACGTAATCTTTGAACCAGTCGATGGTGGGCGCTTCTTTCGGCGTTTTCTTCGGCGCTTTTTTCGCGGCTTTACTCGCTTTGATGTGGGCGATGGCATCCTCGGCAGTCAAAATGTGATTGCGGTGCCATTGACCACTGACGCGTTCAAAGTATTTATAGACGGGCATTTGCCCATTCAGTTCAGTAATGACATACGCGAGTAATACACTGATGACTTCCAGCTTGAGGCCACTTTCCCGGATCAAGCGGTCGACAATTTTGAGTTCTGCAGCCGGCACGTGGGAGCCCGTTAAGACTTTTAAGACATCCGCCGGATGGGTCTTTTTAAAGGCATCAAGATCGAGCGTTTTAGGCGCCTCCTCCGGTAAATAAAGGGCGGCCGCTTGATCAGACAAATGATCAAAATCAAGCGTGGCATGCTGGGCCACGGTGCGCTGAATGACTGCCTTGAGTTTTGCATCATCAAGCCCATACACATAGGCTATGTGCGTGAGCATCTCACTGAGTGCACTCGTGCGCGCTTCAGCACTAATCCACGTGTGTGGGATGCGCTCTAAAAACGTCTTGACATCCAGTGTCTGCGGCACTTTAAACGTGAGCGATTCGCTGTCAGGAAACTGGCCTTTTAACGGGCCAAAGACGTGCTCAAAGGTGGCGGAAATTTTGGTTTTTTTCGCCGGAAGTGACGGCGCATGTAAGAGGCGTTGTTTAATATCTTGAATGCGTTCTTTCGGAATTTCGGTTTTTAAGTACGCGAGTAACGGAGATTTAAAAAAGGCCGCGGCGGAAATGGGGGCGTGCACGACAAATACGTAAGCGTCATCGTCATAGGTATCGATCAAATGACTGGCTTCTAAGCGTCTTCTCACGTCTAAAAAGCGTTCAGGGTTGATGTTTAATGTGTCCCACAGATAACTCACAGGATAATCAAGCGAACGGTCAAAGGCGGGGTGATTGATGCTCGCTAAAAAATGATAAAGCGCCAACCCATCCGGCTTTATCAATGGTAAATACAATAGACTTAACGTGTCAATTTGGGCGTTTGAAAGCGTCCCAAACCCACGCACACTAAACGTATCTGGCATTCTAAGCTTTCAATCCTGTTCCTTTGAGCGGCAGCCTTTCTTGGAGCGATTGAAAGGTCCGCTCAATGAGTTTTTTGGGCCGGTTAAAGCCCGCGATGTAATACGTTTGAACTTTTAAATCGACCGCCGTTTCAGCGGGGGATGTTTGAATCATAGTGACGATCATGTGATGCTTTTTCGCTTTAAAATACAACTCACCATACGTATCGTTTTCACTTTTAAGTTCCCAGGTATTATCGGCCGCTAAGGCTAAAAAGGCCTCTTTGGCTTTTTTATAATTCGTTTTAAAATAGTGCGTTTGATACGCGCGTTTTTCATGACGTTCTTTCGTTTCTGCGAGGTTGGAAAAATAGTTAAATAGCCCCATTATGACTCCTTAAGCGCCGCTATAATCGTATTGAATTGAGTTTTTGTATCGAGAATTGATCCGCGATTATCAATGACGTAATCGGCTTTTGCGCGTTTTTCTTTGAGTGACATTTGCGCGTTAATTTTTTTCAGTGCATACGGCTTTTTAATGGAATCTCTATTCATTAGGCGCTCGAGTTGCACGGTTTTAGGAATACTCACGACGACGGTGACGTCGACTTCGCGGTCAAACTTCGCTTCAAATAAGAGTGGCACATCGATGACAATGAGTGAGTGACCTTCTTTTTTTAAAACGTCGGCCTGCGAGCGAACAATCAATCGGACTTCCGGATGGACGATTTTGTTGAGTGATTCTCTCAGTGAGTCATCGTTAAAAATCTTTTCCCCCAGGGCTTTTCGGTTAATTTCTTCGTTTGCAAACACAATGTCTTCACCGAATATGGCGATGACTTTTTGGTAGACCTCACTGCCTGGTGTGAATAATGACTTAGCAATCTGATCGGTTTCAATGACCGGTATCCCAGCCTCTTTAAAGAAGTTGGCAACGGTCGTTTTTCCGGTAGCAATGCCGCCAGTTAACCCAATAATCTTGGCCATTCAAGCTCCTAGTGTTGACAATTTTTGCAATAATACGTGGACCGACCCGACAGTTTAATTCGACGAATCGGGGTCTGACACACTCGGCACGGTTCGTTTTCTAAGGTATGAACGTACAGTTCGTTTTGGAATAATCCGTCGATGCCGAGGGAGTTTTCATAGGTTCGAATGGTCGTTCCCCCGAGTTCAATCGCTTTTTTCAAGACGTTTTTTGCACAGTCGGCTAAGTTATTTAATCGCTTTAAAGAGATCTTATTGGCTTTTCGTGTGGGATGAATCCCGGCACAAAACAACACTTCATCGGCGTAAATGTTACCGAGTCCTAAAATAATTGTTTGATCGAGTAATACCGGTTTAATGGGGCCTTTACGCGTGTTGAATTGGTCGTGTAAATAGGCGCCGCTAAACCCTGCATCAAACGGTTCAAGGCCTAAATCTTTCAGCGGCTTGAGGGTGGACAACTCGGCCGGTTTGTCATATAAATCAAAGGTCCCGAATGTGCGGACATCTTGATAGATGAGAACGCGGCCACTTGTAAACTGTATTCTAACATGCTCATGCGGCATTTTTGGGAGACTTTCTTCGCTGACAAAAAATTTCCCTTCCATGCGTAAATGTGAAATCATTAAACAATTTGGGAAGTGCCAAATCAGATGTTTGCCGCGACGCGTTAAATCATTGATGGTTTGACCGACTAAGTGTGCATGAAAGCCACTCGGGTCATGGGTTCTCACCATGCGCGGTAAATACACCGTTACATCGGCGATGGTTTGATTGATCACATATGGAGTGAGCGACCGGCGGACGGTCTCAACTTCTGGAAGTTCTGGCATTACTTCGCCTCATACAGCGTCTCACCTGAGGCCATGTTGACCGTTAAGGGAACGTTTAAATCCATCACGTGCTCCATGGTCGTTTGAATGAGCTTTGAAACTTCATCTCGTTCATCTTTCGGGACCGTCAAGACGAGTTCATCGTGAATTTGTAAAATCATTCGGCTTTTTAAATGGGCCGCTTTTAAAGCCGCGTCTAGATCGACCATGGCTTTTTTAATAATGTCCGCCGCACTTCCTTGCAAGGGCGCGTTCATGGCCGTCCGCTCCCCGAAACTGCGGACCATGTAGTTGCTTTGGGAGAGTTCTTTAATGGTTCGCCGGCGGTTCATGAGAGTTAAGGCGTAGCCTGTTTCATAGGCGCTGGCCACAAACCCATCCAAGGTGTCTTTGATTGCTCCAAAATCATCATAGTAGCGGCTGATAAAGGCTTCTGCTTCTTTTTTTGAAATGCCCAGCTCTTCACTCAACCCATAGCTCGATTGGCCGTAAATAATGCCGAAGTTGACTGCTTTGGCCATGCGCCGCTCGGCTGGGTCAATCGTCTCTTTATCAAAAACTTTCTGCGCGGTAATCGTATGAATGTCTTGGCCCGACTTAAAGGCTTCTGTCATCGTTGGGTCTTTCGAGTAATGCGCCAATAAACGAAGTTCAATTTGCGAATAATCACTGGCCAGTAACAGATGACCTGGCTCACTCGTAAATACTTTTCTAAGTTGTTGGCCAATCTCGGTGCGAATCGGTAAATTTTGCAAGTTCGGTTCGATGGACGATAACCGTCCCGTTTGGGTCAAAGCTTGTTTATATATGGTGTGGATGCGTCCGTTTCTCGCAGCGTCTTGCAATCCTTTTACGTAGGTCGATTGCAGTTTTGTCAGTGTCCGGTAGCGCATGATGTCAGGAATGATGGGGTGCGCATCGGTCAGTTTTTTTAAGACATCGACATTCGTTGAATACCCCGTCTTTGTTTTTTTAATGACGGGCAATCCCAAGCGCTCAAACAAAATTTCCCCAAGTTGCTTGGGTGAAGCGATATTAAACGGTTCACCGGCGCTAAAGTAGATGGCTTCTTCAAGGCTATGAATTTCTTCAAGCAACGTCCGATTAAAAGTCTCAAGGGCCTCTAAATCAATCGCAATGCCGGTCATTTCCATGTCGGCTAACACACGGGCCAAGGGCATTTCTATCGTTTCAAAGAGTTGCCATTGATCGTGCGCAGTTAAGCGGTCTTTGAAGTCTTTATAAAGTTCATACAACGCCTTCGCTTTTTCCGTGGCATGGGCGTTTAACACCGCAAGGTCTGGAATTTTTGCTTTGGCGCCTTTGCCATACACATCACTTTCGTAACGGACGTCTAAATCAAGGTCAAAATACGTGCCCATTTCTTTCAAGTGATCTTGCGTGGATAAAGGATCTAACACATAGCCTGCAAGCATCACGTCAAAGGTCGGTTCACTGATTGTTTGATCCACCGCGTTGAGGCTCACGATGAGCCGTTTTAAATCACTCGTAATTTTGACCGTGTCACTGCGTAAAAAGCTGAGAAACGCATCGTTGCTTAGGGCCTCTTTAAAGTCTAAAAAGGCCGCGCCTTTTTGATTGTAAAAGCCAAAGCCCAGCGGAGTGTGCGTATGATAATTGGCCCCAAAAGCTTCAAAAGACAGCGCCGTATCTTCCGTAAAGTACGACTCCCAAGAAGCGGTTGTGGGGGTTAAAGGCTCCCGTTTTTTAGGGGACTCTAAGCGTTTGAGTAAGGAATGAAATTCCATGGTTTCATAAAATGATTTCAACGATTCTTGCGGTCCGTTGTAGGCTAAATCATTTACGGTAAATGGCATCGTAGCATCGGTAATGAGGCGTGCCATATCTCGCCATCTAAAGGCATCCTCGCGGTGGGTAATTAAACGTTCTTTGAGTTTTCCTTTAATGTCATTCACGTGCTGATACAACGTTTCTAAATCCCCGAACTCTTGGAGTAATTTGAGCGCCGTTTTTTCACCGACTCCCGGTATCCCCGGCAAATTATCTGAGCTATCGCCCATGAGCCCTTTTAAATCTGGCACTTGCGCGGGGGTAATGCCCCATTTCTCATGCAACATTGCAGCGTCAAACAAGTGGTCACTGTGTTGTTTATTGGATACTCGAATTTTCACTTTGGCGTTGATAATTTGATACAAGTCTTTGTCGGACGACATAATCTCAATGGCGTCAAATTGATCGTAATACTGATGCGCCGCAGCCGCGATGATATCATCCGCTTCTAAGGCGGCATCTTGGAAGGCAAAAAAGCCAAGATGTTCAATCAATTCATGAATGTAGGGCAACTGCATGCGAAATTCTTCAGGCATTTTTTTACGCCCAGCTTTGTACGCCTCATACGACTTATGACGATACGTTTCTTTGCCATCATCAAAGGCAACTAAGACGTGGGTAAAGGGGTCTTTCATGGCTTTTTTTAAGATGTTCACTAGCCCGTATAAAGCATTGGTGTATAAGCCGTCTGAGCGTTTCATCAACTGCCCTGAGTAGGCGGTTCCATAATACGCTTTAAACATGATGTTGGAGCCGTCAATCAACAATAATCGCGCCATAAAATCTCCTTATTAAGTGGTCATTATTGTATCATAATTTGGGCAAAAAAAATACTCAGCATCGCTGAGTATTACTGGCTTTTAGCTTGGATATAGTCAATGATTGCTTGGACCGTCACTAAGCCGTCGGCCGCGTCATCGTCAATCTCGATATCGAAGGCTTCTTCAAAGGCCATAATGAGTTCGACTGCATCGAGGGAATCGGCGTCTAAATCATCAATAATGTTGGAGTCTTTTTTTACCGTATTTGGATCAATTCCGAGTTCATCGGCAATGATGTCTCGCACTTTTTCAAACATAATTATCTCCTTAAGAATTGTAAAAGAAGTTCAATGTATTATAAAAAATTGGTCGGGCCTTTGTCAATCATTGTCCCTTGGCATGCATGGCGACTAATCCACGATGAATGAGCACGGGATCGAATGTATACGTATGAGGAAGGAGCGCTTCGATTAGATGCATCGCACCTCCGGTCATAATAACGCGTGTGTTCGCATCTTTTAAGGCATCTACAAAGCCTTGAATTTGATAGGCATGCCCATATAAAAATCCGGCATTTAAGGCTGTAATGGTGGAATCACCTAACGGGGTTTTAGGAATTTCAAAATGAAATTCTGACAGCTGTGAGGCCCGCTCGACTAAGCAAGATCGTGCACTGTCTAAGCCGACCATGATGGAAACCCCCAAAAGCGCCCCGGATTCAACCACACTGACGGTCGTCGCAGTCCCCATGTCGACAATGATGGTTCGCTCACTGCCATACGTCAACGCACCCGCTGCGGCACTTACCAAATCAGCGCCCACTTCTTTCGGGTTGGTGACGGGAAGTTTAACGCCTGTTTTAACGCCGGGGCCGACAAAGACCGGAGAAATTGACACGTAGCGTTTAAACAACGTATCAAAGATCGGGGTTAACGCCGGGACCACATTGGAAATATAGACCGCGTCACAATCGACTAAGTAGTCTTTCAGGCGTTGGTAGTATTCATCACTCGAGCGACTTTTCACCGTTTCAAACCGAAAGGTTTCCAAAGGATCTGAGTGTCTCGCGAGTTCAATGTTGGAATTGCCAATGTCTAATGTGTAAAGCATAGCCTCTCCTAGTCGAGTCTTAAGGCGTCTTTCACCCGCACAGCGATCGGTGCAGCGAGTAAGACAGCAGCCAATATTTCAAAGATGCCATTTGCCACAATGACGCTCCATAAAAATGGCAGGAAGCCACCGACCGCATCCGTAAATTCTCGCAAGGGGTTAAAAAACGGACTAAATACATAAAAACTTCCCAAGACGAAGACCGTATGGGCCAGCGTGGCGAGGGCAAACACGAGGGGAATGTTCAAGTATTCGGATTTAAAGGGTTTTAAACGCAGCGTTAGCAGAGCTAAAAGACTGCCAAATAAAAACCGTGGTAAGACAGAGATGAGCGGGTTTTGAAACAATAAATCAACCGGGGTAACTGGGCGAATGAGTGCTTGGGAGAACGAGGCGAGGCCAAAGGCTAAGCCCAGTCCAATCGCCACACGTTTACCACCAAAATAGCCGCCGATGAGTACGGGAATATGGATGATGGTGAGGGCGATAAAACCGATTTGAATGAAGCCGAGTTGGGGCACAAGTGCCATGAGAATAATCACCCCAGAGAAAATCCCCAAGAGGGTGATGTCTTGAATGGATTTACGCATGATGCCTCCTTATTTTAGGCCTTTTACAAGGTCCCTTATAATTGCCATGCGATACGCTTTAATTATACATCGTTTTGAATGGTTGTAAGTGTTTCATCATTGATCGAGCGAATCAATGTCAGCACCATGTGTTTGACGCTTTCATAGTCATCGGTGTGAATCATTGAAGTCGTTGAGTGAATGTAGCGAGCTGGCATGCCGATGGTCGCAACGACGACCCCGCTCTTTGAATATTGAGCCTTGGCCGCATCGGTACCACCTTTGGATTGATAGTACTGATATTTAATATCATGTGCCTCGGCGAGTTTTAAGATATGCTTTTTAATCCCTTGATGCATCAGGGCAACCGGGTCATAAAACCGGACGAGGAACCCTTCGCCTAAATGACCAGATACGTCATCGCCGTCAAACACGTCGGCGCATGGTGAAGCGTCTACGGCAATAAAGATGTCAGGATCAATCATGTATGTACTGGTTTGGGCACCGCGTAGACCAACTTCTTCTTGCACCGTAGCACCCGCATACAATTCACAGTCTAAGGCTTCATCTTTGAGTGTTTTAAGGACGTCTAGGGCAAGCCCGGCTCCAAACCGGTTGTCCCAGGCTTTCGAAAAAATCTTTTTGCCGTCTTTCGAGACGGTGTACTGGTTCGTCGGAATGATTTGTTGACCGATTTTGACGCCGAGCTCTTCGGCATGTTCTTTTGAATCGGCCCCGATATCCACCCGGAGTTCTTCAAATTTAATGGGCGTATCGGGGTGGCTTGAGCCGCGCGATAAATGCGGCGGCTTAGACGCCGTGACCCCAGGAATCGCCCCGTCATCGGTGATGATTTCCATGTGTTGCGATAAAAAGACGTCCCCTTTCATGCCCCCTAAAGGAATCATTTTGATGAGGCCGTGTTTGGTGATGCCGGTGACCAAGCCACCTACTTCATCCATGTGGCCAGCGAGCATGACTCTTGGGCCTTTACTGCCTGGATTGAGATGACCAAAAATGCTGCCGAGTTTATCTTGCACGACATCGACGCCCGCCGCTTTCATCACCTGACGCATGTAATCACGGACGGGTTTTTCAAAACTTGGAGCGCCTGGTAAATTGACTAAATCTTTGTATAACGGATCCATTTAAACCTGCTTTCTCGCCTTTAATGCATGAATCGGCGTAGTGGGAGTGTACCGTGCTTCAAATTCAGTTGGTACGTTAAACCAATCACTGTGACTTAAATCGGTGGTGAAATCGGTGATCGCAAACCCATTCGCTTGCAGCGCAATGAGCGAGTAATAAAAAAACGACCGGTTATCAGTTTTTAAATGCAACGTGCCATCGGCTTTTAAGAGCTGGTGATAGTGGGTAAGTTGAGTCGGATATGTCAACCTGCGTTTTTCGTGTCTGGCTTTCGGCCAAGGATCAGAAAAATTTAAATAAATATCTTCGATGCTTAGCGGTTTAAAACACGCCGCTAGATGCGTCGCATCCCCGCTCACGTATGTAATATTCGGACTCGGTGACTGATCGTATTTTAACAACGCTTTGACAAGGATCGTTTCAAACTTCTCAAAGGCAAAAAAATGAGTCTTGGGAAAGTGGGGGGCAAGCTCTTTAATGAAGCCGCCTTTGCCACAGCCAATTTCTAAGGCCAACGATGACTGGGTTGCAACGTGATCGAGCTGCGTCAGTGCATCCGGGTCTAAAATGACCACACGCTCAGGGCGTGCGGCCAATTTTTCGTGGGCAGCTTTATCAGTTCTTAAGCGCATAATTAACTTTCTGAAAGGCGTTTAATCGCCGCCATGTATAACATGGTTCCGGCTAAATAGTCCGCCTTTTTTACGTGTTCGTTGGCTTGGTGAGCCACTTCAATGGCGCCAGGAAACGCCATCCCAAAAGCCACACCATTCGGAATCGAGCGGGCATACGTGCCTCCGCCAATCGTGATCGGTTGACTTTCCATGTCGCCCGTCCCTTCACGGTAGACGCTTAATAACGTTTGGACTAAATCCGCATTGGGATCGTTGTAATGCACGGGACGGTTGCTTTCAAAGACGTATTCAAGCCCGTATTTTTTAGCTTCTTTTTTCAGTTTCACTTCCGCGGCAGGCACGTCATAGCCTTTCGGATAGCGGCAGTTAAAGTGAATCGATACGGCGTCTTTGGCGTACCGGAAAATACCGTTATTCATCGTCAAGTTTTTCATTTCTTCGTCGTAATAATCAATGCCAAGTTTTTCTCCGAGGGCATCGAATAACAATTTCTCTGCAATCACTTTGATGAATCCGTTGTCCAGGTGTTCATTTAAAAATTGGGCGAGTAAGTAGCCTGCATTAATGCCGGAATCCGGCGCCATGGCATGGGCGGCTTTTCCTTTAATGATGTACTTATTACCGTCCACTTCACCGCGGTAATTGTTGTTCGATAAAAATTTCTCAAAGGCCTCACTCAAATCTACATCGAGTAACGCGTACGCTTCATCCGGGACAACGTTGGACCGTAAGCCACTGTAAAATTCGATGAGTGCATCATTTTGATAGGCCCCTTCGAAGGTAAAGTTGAAAAAGCCTTTTTCCCCGTAAATCAGTGGAAACAACGCATCGGGTGCAAACCCGATGGTCGGCATTTCTTCGGTTTTAAAGTACTCTTTTAATCCGCGCCATCCAGATTCTTCATCCGTGCCTAGAATGATGCGAATGCGTTTTTGTGGGGCAAAATCTTCCACGTGGTCACGCAGTAACTTAAGCGCCATGTACGCGGCCATTGTTGGGCCTTTATCGTCCATCGTACCGCGGGCATAAATTTTCCCATCGCGCAGTTCAGGGGTGAATGGATCACTTTTCCATTTTTCTGATTTGTTCGCGGGTACGACATCGATGTGACACAAAATGCCCAAAAGTTCGTCCCCTTCGCCAAATTCAATATGGGCGGCATAATTGTCAATATTCTTCGTAACAAATCCATCTTTTTTTGCCAAGTCTAACATGTAGTGTAAAGCATCGTTCACGCCGTCGCCAAAGGGAGCTTCGCGGCTTGGGTCAAACCGATCTAATACACTTTCAATGCGCAGCAACCCATACAACCGTTTAAGCAGCGTTGATTCGTTTTTTTCAACGAGCTTCGTAAAGGCGTTTTCGACTGTCCAGTTACGTTCTTCCATGGTTTCACCTCACTATGCGATATAGTCTATCACTTCACTCCCGCTTTCACAAGTAAAAATCCCGTTAAAAAAGGCCCCCAAACACGTGGGGGCCGTTGATCAAATTAAGTTGTTAAAGCGACGAGTGCGTACGCTTTTTTACCTTTTTTTAAGACGATATATTCACCGTGATAGGCGTCTTCAACCGCGAGCGGCCTCGTTTCATCGGTTTCTTTATCGCCGTTTAAGGCAATCGCATTTTGGTTAATTAAGGTGCGAGCTTGGGACTTTGAGGGCGCCAGCGTTGAGGCAATTAGCGCATCAATGAGCGGCGTACCTGCAGCGATGTGGTGAATCTCTAAGCCGTCAAACGCTTCTTTAAATGCGCGTTTTGAAAGGGCAGAAAAATCACCACTAAATAAGGCATCACTAATTTGTTGGGCTTGTTTGTAGCCTGCCTCACCGTGCACGAGTATGGTCAGTTCTTCGGCCAAGGCTTTTTGCGCATGTCTTAAATGCGGGGACTCTTGCATGGCGTGTTCGATGGTCTGAATCGCTTCGATTGAGCGGAAGCTAAACCGCCAAAGCATTTTCATGCTATCGGCATCACTGAGGTTGACCCAGTATTGATAAAACGCATACGGGCTGGTTTTCTCTGCATCCAGCCAAATCGCTCCGTCTGCCGTTTTTCCAAATTTAGTGCCATCTGATTTCGTCACTAAGGGGAATACCATGCCGTACGCTTTGGCGTCAACCCCTTCCACTTTCCGAATTAATTCCAACCCAGCAGTAATGTTTCCCCATTGGTCTTGACCCCCAATTTGCAGGGTACACTGGTTTCTTTGGTAGAGCACTAAAAAGTCCAAGGACTGGATGATTTGATAGGTAAATTCCGTGTATGAAATCCCCGATTCTAAGCGTCTTTTCACCGTGTCTTTGGCGAGCATTTGATTGAGGTTAAAGTGTTTACCGATGTCTCTTAAAAACGGAATTAAACTGTATGTTTGCAGCCAGTCATAATTATTCACAACGGTCGCATCTGGCAACAGTTTTTTCACTTGTTCAGTAATCTTCTTGGCGTTTGCTAAAGAATCTTCCAAGCTCAATAAATTGCGCTCTTTACTTTTTCCCGATGGATCCCCGATGAGGCCAGTTCCCCCACCAATCACCAAAATCGGATGGTGCCCAGCATCCGCCAACCGTTTGGCCACTAAGTACGTGCTTAAATGCCCAACATGCAGTGAGTCACCGGTTGGGTCAGCCCCTAAATAAAAGGTGAGGGGTTGGGAGTCAAGAGCGTTGAGTAAAGCGTCGTCGGAGACATCATAAATGAGGCCCCGGGTTTTTAAGTCGTTCGATAATGTCATAAGCTGTCCTTTGAAAAGCCTCAGCCTGGAGGCTGAGGCCTAGATTTAAAGTGTTGAACCGCGTTTGATGAAGCTGTGGTCTAAGATGACTTCGGGGGTAGTGACTTCTTCTTGGTTCATCAGTTTTGTGAGGAGTCGCATTCCGACGGCCCCGATGTCATAAATGGGGACGTCAATACAGGTGAGCTGAGGGCGAGCTAAGATTGAGTACTTCGTATTTTGGAAGCCTGCAACCGATATGTCCTCAGGAATTTTTACGTGATTGGCCCGGGCGACATTCATAAAGCTGACCGCAATCGAATCACGAACGGCGACCACGCCATCAACTTTATGGTTTCTAAAGTATTCGTGGAAGTGTTCGGTATTCACGTTGACTCGGCCGGACGTCCGCATGATGTGCGGCGTTAATCCCGCTTCTTCAATGGCTCTTAAATAGCCGGATTCTTTCAAGTCGTTGACCATGTATTTACGCACGGTGGAAATCATGAAAATATTCGATCGGCCTTCCCCAATTAAATTCTGGGTCACTTCGTAGGCGGCTTTCTCGTAATCGATGGAGACGGACGGAATGTCGTCGTGATCCGGATACATCGTATTCGTCAAGACCACGGGGATTCGGTATTCATCTCGCATCCGTTGGAGAAATTCGTATTGATCGGGGGTTACTTCGTCATTTAAGTACAAAATACCATCCACTTGGGCGGCGATGATCTCTCGTAAAATTTCCTCTTGATCGAGTTCTTCTTGATCGAGTATATATAATAGGATGGAATATTTGTACACGCGCGCAATGTCTGCGATGCCGTTCATCATCTCTGCAATCGATGCGCGAGACATATCTGGGACAATGACAGCGACCGTGGTTGATTTACGGCTCGCGAGTCCACGCGCAAAAGCGTTGGGCTTATATCCCAAATCTTCAATGACCCGTAAAACGCGTTCACGCGTTTCAGGCTTTACCTTTTCCGGATTATTGATCGCCCGTGATACCGTTGCAAGCGATACTTTAGCCCGTAGGGCGACATCATAAATGGTTATTTTATTCATTGGTCCCACCTCTTAATCGTCATTATATCACTCTATGAAAATGTTTTCAAAGAAATGATTAAAGCTTTCAAAGAAGTTTTCTCGGTTTTTCATACCCGTATTTAGGCAAAAAAAAAGCCCGAAGGCTTTTCTTACCGGCGCTCTTTGATACGCGCTTGTTTGGTCGATAAGTTACGGATGTAATTCAGTTTAGCACGGCGAACTTTACCGCGGCGAGCCACTTGAATGGATTCAAGGGATGGTGAATGCACGGGAAAGGTTCTTTCAATGCCGATGCCATATGACACTTTACGAACGGTAAACGTTTCGGAGACTCCACCGCCTTGGCGTTTAATCACCAAGCCTTCAAAAATCTGGATTCTTTCGCGTTGACCTTCTTTAATGCGGACGGCGCATTTGACCGTATCCCCCGGACGAAATTCAGGAACATCCGAGCGAAGATACGATTCCGTCACGTGGTTCAAGATTGCCTGTGACATATCGATTTCTCCTTTTCTTTTTCTTCGCATGTTCGTGAGACATAAGGTTCAGCGGAACACGCTGTCAGCTTGAAAAGTATAGCACAGTTTTAAAGTGACTTCAAGCGTCTTTTTTTTGCCATTTCGCGTACAGATCGGGGCGTTTTTTGGCGGTGTTTTCGAGCCGTTTCGCCGCCCGCCATTCGTTAATTTTTCCGTGGTGCCCAGAGATTAATACATCGGGAACCTTCGCGCCTTCAAATTCCGCAGGTTTAGTGTATTGAGGATATTCCAGTAAGCCGTCTTCATGCGATTCTTCGAGAATTGAGGCCTCGTTGTGTAAGACTCCTGGACGCAGACGAACCACGCTTTCAACAATCGCCCAAGCCGCTACTTCACCGCCGTTTAAAATATAGTCACCTAAGGAAATTTCCCGGTCTACATAGGCCGATAAACGTTCATCAAAGCCTTCGTAATGGCCACAAATTAAAATCAAATGCTTCTTTTGAGCAAGTGTATTCGCAGTCTGTTGATGATAGGGCGTGCCTTGAGGACTTAAAAGAATCTTTTCTGCCGTCTCATACCCGTCAATCGAACGTAAAGCGCGAACGATTGGTTCAACTTGCAACACCATGCCAGCGCCCCCGCCATACGGGGTATCATCGACTTTTTGATGCTTGTCTAAACTAAAATCTCGGAAGTTAATCACATTGTACTCGACGTGCCCGGTTTTTTCTGCACGGCCCATGATCGAGGTCTCTAATACGGATTTCAGCATGTCCGGAAAAAGCGTTAAAATATCAATTTTCACAGTAACCCCTCCCAGTCTTTCAAGTAAATGGCGGGAATGCTCGAATCGACTTTCTCGATAAACACTTTTAAAAAGGGGACAAGCTTTTCGCCGGTATCGGTTTGAATCCGTAACATCGTGCCTTGGGGATAATCATGGAGGGTTTTGACATGGCCGACAAGGGCATCGTTCGCGTACACTTCAGCACCTTCCAGTTCATCGAAATAAAAAGCGTCCTCTTCTAACTCATCGCGCTCAGTTTTATCAAAATAAAGCGTGCCACCGCGCACATTATAGGCCTCATCACGGTCATTGATTTCAGCCAATTTCAACACTTCCCCAGCGGTCAAGTCGGCGTATGATTCAACCGTAACTTCACGCGTATTCAAGGGAGTTTCTAGTTTCAACGTTTGACCGACTTGATAGCGGGCTTCTGTAAAATCACTGGCACTTTTAATTTTAAATGCGCCTTTTACACCATGCGGCTTTAAGACCGTGGCAATCGCAATCCAATCACTCATTTTTGAAAGACAATCCGTTCTGAAGATAGCATGAGTTTTACCGTCCATGCGAGTAATCCGGTCGTCAATAAGGATGAGGCCATGACAATCAAAACACTCGTCCAGGTGTAATTTTGTGCCAAGACTCCGTTAATGACTTGAATCGACCCATACAACGGTATGGCATTTAACAGTTCGTTGGACGCCCCATCGGAAAAAAGGTTCAGCGCCGAGACGACAATCGTAATCAGATATAAAGGCGATGCTAAGGATGCGGCTTCTTTGATCGATTTTGCGTAGGCACTGACGACACTGATCACGCCCACGATAATTAAAGTCGTACTTAAAATGACTAAGAGGAGTGCGACCATCCCGTCCAGACCATAGATATCGAGGACATTGACGCTGCCGCTACTTTCTAGCTGTAAAAGCACAGGAATTGAGAGGGCCACACCGATGAACGATGAAAACGCCGAGGCTAAACTGATCACCGTAATGGCGAGTATTTTACCAAGCGCAAAGGCGCTGCGAGAAATCGGCGTCACTAGCAGTGTCGCCAGCGTTCCTCGTTCTTTTTCCCCGGCAATAATATCGGGGGCAATCGAAAGGGCGGCTGCAAAAATAAAAATGACAATTAACAGCGGCACGATGGAAGAAATGATGGTCGCAAAAATTTCTGATTCATCTTGATAAGCGGTGATGCTTTCGGCAAATACCAAGCGTTCAGCGTCGGTGTAATTTTCGGCAAGAATTTGATTCCGCAGACCATCTAAAATACCGCGGACTCGTGAGCCACCTTCACTCGATGTTTCGTTAGAGCCATCATAATAAAGCCGTACCTCAGGAAATCCACCCGCGTCCAGCTGTTCCATGAAACCCGCCTCGAATATGAGGATGACCCCCTCGGAATCATTCACCAAGGTTTCGGGGTCTTGACCCTCATAGGAAGAAATTTGAAAAAGCGCCGGATCAAACAGCGGGTTTAAAGAGTCGGGCAAGTTTTCAACGTAGAGCGTGGTCGTCGATTGCGTAATTTCATCCACTTGGTCGTTAATAACATTACCCATAATGAAGTAAATTGCAAAAATCATGATGCCTGGGAGTAGTATCGTCGTAAAAAGAAGTTTTTTATCAATCCAAAATCGTTTGAGCTCTTTTGACATGACCGTTAAACTATCACGCATCGTGACCCTCCGCTTCAACCAGTTCAAAGAACAAGGTCTCTAAATCTTGATAATTGTCACTACGGCGAATGACATCCATCGATTCTAAAATTTTCATCTCGCCTTGGATGATGATGCCCACACGATCGACAATTTTTTCCACGACCGATAATATGTGCGTCGAAATGATGATGATTTTTCCCGTTTCTCTGAGCTCAACTAAGTAATCAAGCACGGTTTTTGCGGTCAAAACATCAAGCCCATTGGTTGGTTCATCAAAAATGATCACGTCTGGATCGTGCACCAAACTCATGGCGATCGACGTTTTTTGTTTCATCCCACTTGATAAATCGGCCACTTTTACTTCCGCAAACCGGTCAATGCCAAACCGTTTAAAAAGTGTGTCTCTTCGTGACTTCATGGTGGGTTCATCGACGCCATATAGTTTGGAAAAATAGGCAAACAAGAAATTGGGGGAAAAATAATCTTCAAGTTTGAGTTCATTGGTTAAAAACGCAATCGACTGGCGCATTCTTTTGGATTCACTAAGCGCATCAAAATCACCCAGTGTGATGGTCCCTGTGTCCGGTTTAATAAGCGTTGAAATCGACCGCATTGCAGTGGTTTTACCCGCCCCATTCGGTCCTAAAAGGCCAAAAATTTCACCCGAATACGCGGTGAAACTAATGCCTTTAAGGGCGTGTTTTACGCGCGAATCAGTCCGATTAATTTTTTGTTGTTTTTTTGAAAGTTTAAACGTTTTTTTAAGGTTTTCTACCCGTAATTCCATGATTCCTCCAAATAAAAAGCTGCTTAAACAAGCAGCTTAAAAAGCATCGATTTGAATCGTGATGCGTTTGTGATGCCGCGCTGCTGAAGCGTGCGCGATGGTCCGAATTGCATTGGCAATTCGCCCATTTTTGCCGATGACGCGGCCTAAGTCTTCTTCGTTGACTAAGACTTGAACTGTGACCAGCGTATCATCGTCCGATAACACTTTTACACCGATGTCTTCAGGATGGATGACGAGCGGTGTAATAAGGTGCTCGATAAGCGTTTCGTAATTAACCGCCATAACGCATCCCTACTTTCTTTTGGGGTCTTTGAATTTGGCAATGATTCCTTGTTTGGAGAGTAAGCTTTTTGCCGTATCGGTTGGTTGTGCCCCTTTTTCTAACCACGCGAGTGCTTTCGCTTCGTCAATGGCAATTACTGCCGGGGATTGATTGGGATCATATTGTCCCACGATTTCTAAGTAACGTCCGTCCCGTTTAAAGTGTGAATCACTGGCAACGAGTCGATAAATGGGATGTCTTTTAGACCCAAATCTTTGTAATCTTAATTTTACAGCCATGTTGGCCTCCTTGTGTCAAACTAAAGATAAGATTAGCACGTCACACAGAAGGTGTCAAGTAAAAACACTATACATTTAAATCAAAGGTGTACATGTCACGGTCGAGATGGCTTTCATCGACGTATTTGACACCTCTTAAATTGCGAATATCTTTCATGATGGTCGCTTTTTTATCGGTATCCACGTAGACAATGGCGTAGTGTCTTTTTTTATGATAATACGTCATGTTCCCCATCTTTCTTAATAGTTTCAGGAGTTTTGGGGAGCGGTAATAGATAACAATCGGTTCGCGGGTAATCATCAGCTACTCCTTTAACCGGACGTTTAAGTGTCCCATACTAATTTGTGGTGATATCGACGACGCAAGTGCACTACTTAACGCGTCGAGCTCGGTTTGTAAGGCTTGGTAAGCCGCTAAGTATTCTTGCATAAACGGTTGACTGTATAACTCGGCCTTCGCCGTTTGAAATGCTTTTTGGGTGGCTTTTAAATCAGGATGATGACGGCCGTATTTGCGCGTCTCTTGATACTCAGATTGGGCGTGACGGTACGCATCTAACAACGCTTTATTGACGGAATCAGTAAACGCTTTTTCAGCCTCTTTGACGCGTAATAATGGCGCACTATCGACAAAATATTCAATTACATCATCAATCATTTTAATGCGTGTATTGTCCATGCAATCACCATTTTTAGTATAGCATAAAGCATTTATTTTGGTGTATAATAATGGCGACTTTCAAGGATGGTTTATGTGGAAAAATTGGCTGCTTAAATGGGTAAAAATAAGCATGGTTTTCGGGCTCATTGTGAGTCCGCTTTTCACATTGAGCCGGCCCTTATATGCCAACCAAGCCACCATTGTCTATTTTTATGAAGAACTCTGCACCGGCTGCCAAGCCGTGGATGAGGCCGGTGTTTTAAACGACTTAGAGGCTGCCGGTGTGACTGTCATTATTAAAGACATGCAAGAATCAGCGGCCATTGAAGACCTCGCACGCTACAGCGATTTTTACGGAGTCTCAGCGCGCGACCGGTTCACGCCATTGATGTTTGCAGGGTCCACCTACTTTGCGGGGGCCTCCGATATTATTGACGCCTTCGAAGACGGCTCGTTAGTCGCTGCGGCGAATGATCCACTCCTCGATGTTCCGGATGACTATCAAGGATTGAGTGGATGGACAGGCCTACTGAGTGTGATGGCTGCTGGACTTTTAGATAGTATTAATCCCTGTGCCATTGCCATGTTATTAATGTTTGTCTCAATCGTCAGCCCGATTAAAAAACAAGACGTTCTCATCAAAGTTAGCTTGTCCTATATATTGGGTATTTTTGTGACCTATTTCTTGATTGGCTTTGCCTTGCTTGGACTCATGCGCCAGTTTGCCGCTCAAATCAGTGCCGTTCAAGTCGTCTTATACGTGCTATTTGCCGCTTTGAGCCTTGGTTTAGCTATCTTGACGTTCAACGACTATTTAGCGGCGAGACGCCAAGACTATGGCAACATCAAAAATCAACTTCCCAGCCGAATTAAAAAATTTAACCGGCGCTTCATGGAGCGCTTCACAGACACTTTAGATACAGAAAAGAAAGAAAAACGGTGGCTTTTAATCGCCATCCCCTTTATGATAGGTGTCGTCATCGCCATTACCGAAGCCGCCTGTACGGGGCAAGTGTATGGACTGATTTTACTGTCCATCCGCTCAACGGCACCGGTAACCGGCATCGTCTACTTACTCGTATTTAACGTATTGTTTATTACCCCACTCATTGCCATTAGTGTCATTGCCGTTCGCTCTAGAAGTACTGAAGGCATTGCCACATTCGTCAGTGAGCACTTAGCGACCATTAAAATTTTAACCGCCGGCTTTTTCCTCGCCATGGCAATCTACTTTATCACCACAGCGTTTTAATATTCTAGGAGGCATGCATGAATCCGAAAATCGAGGTCTTCCACCTCGGCACGTCCATTTTTAAAGGAAAAATGTTGACGCTCCCGTTCAAATCCCAAATCATTCAGGCGAAAGGCCAAGAACTATTTGGAGACGATGAACCGTGCGCCATCCAACTCTCCCAAATCAAACGCATGCTCGTCAAAGAGATGCTCGCGCATTTTGACGGCGAACTGACGAGTGACACTCATCCCGACTTGATGGCGTGGCTGGATTTTGATCATGCCAGTGAACTCGTCATCAGAAAGCGCACTTAAAATGATTTATCTTGATAATGCGGCGACAACGTTTATTCATCCCGACGTCATCCAAGTCATCCAAGATTCTTTAGGCGCTACAAAAGGCAATCCATCCAGCGTCCATGAACTTGGATTTAAAGCGACTCGAGAGTGGAATGCCACCAAAGATGCCATTGCCGATATTTTTGAAGTGTCCAAAAAGAATTTGATCTTTAATTCTTCAGGCACCGAAGCCAATAACATTGTCATTCAAGGACGCTACTTCAAACATCCTCATACCCAAATGATTACCACAGCCACCGAACACAGCTCGGTATTAAATACGTTTAAAGCCCTCGAAGAGCGCGGCGCAAACGTGACGTACTTGGACGTCAATGACGAAGGATTCATTGCCCTTAAAGAGTTAGAAGCATCATTAAAAAAAGCCCCCACCTCATTGGTTAGTATTCTACATACCAACAATGAAACAGGCGCCATTCAAGATGTCCATGCCATTCGTGACCTCGCTCATCGCTATGGGGCTTTGGTGCACTTTGACATGGTGCAAGTCCCGATGCACGCGAAAGCCAACTTAAAGGATTTAGGGTGTGACTTTGCAACGTTTAGTGCCCACAAGTTTTTCGGGCCAAAAGGCATTGGTCTCACCTACATCAAAGACTTGGATAGTTTAAAACCCCATACCGTTGGGGGATCTCAAGAGCATCGTTTACGGGCAGGGACACAAAATCTTAGTTTTGCGCGAGGGTTTTTAAAAGCCTTAGAAATCACCGAAGCCAACCGGACAGAATGGCACGCCAAAATCGATCATCTTGCGCACACATTAATTGAAAAATTGGACGCGTCCAGTTTAAACTATAAAATTAACGGCCCAGCCCTAGATGGGTCGCGCATACTAGGCACTTTAAACCTAGCGTTTCCAGGACTCGATGCCATCGACCTCCGGTTCGCTTTGAACAGTGAAGACATTTATGTCTCACTAGGTAGTGCGTGTGATGCCGACAGCATGCATGCCTCGCATGTCTTACGGGCAATGTTTCCAGACGATGAGGCCCGCGTCAATGGCAGTCTACGGATTTCATTTTCTCCAGATTTAACCGACGCGGACATGGCGACCCTCGTTCACACCATTGAAGAGTATGCAAAAAGTGCGTGAATTATTCACGCACTTTTTTATTTAACGCATAGACCGTAAAGCCAAGTTCGTTTTGAAAAATGGCATCGAGTCGTTTTTCTTCGGCTCGGTTGGATATGATTGAACGGTACGTTGCAATCCACTTTTTTAAGCGAGGCGGATCGAGCGGGCCGTCTTTGGCGCGTTCAAAATAATGAACCGCATCGATCAGTTGCGTAATCTCTTCCTGGGTGTACAGCGAGAAATCAAAAGGATAGTGAAACTCAGTCTCCAAAAGCGATGCCAATGGTTTTAGCGACGTTGACGACTTGGCCCTTCGCGTCGACATATTTGGCGCCACCTTTTGAGGTTTCCCCGGTTTCCCCGCGACCTACGACATCTTCTAAACTAATCGTGTCGACTTGACCAGCGCTGTAGCGGACCATGACGCCGTGTTCCCCGGACATGATGGATTCTAAGGCATGGACACCAAAGCGTAAGCCGATTTCCCGGTCAAACTGTGCCGCAATGCCACCGCGCTGAATGTAAGAGAGGTTGGTATAGCGCACTTCGTAGTCTTTGATGCGTTCGGCGATTTGCCGAGACACCACGTCCCCGACGCCACCTAAGCGGACGTTATCGGCAGAATCTTCGATCAATTCACGGACGTGAACATCGCCGTCTTTAGGCACGGCGCCTTCGCTCACCACGATGATGGAAAACTCACGGCCCCCAGAAATCCGATTTTTAATTTTATCAACGACTTTATCAATATCATAGGGAATTTCCGGGATTAAAATGACATCTGCACTGCCAGCGATGCCGCCTTCTAAGGCCAGCCATCCCGTATGGCGACCCATTACTTCGACGACGATGATGCGGTCGTGCGAAAAGGCTGTGGTATGAATTTTATCGAGCGCATCCACGATGTTTTCTAAAGCAGTCGTATAGCCAAATGTCATTTCCGTGGCGGGCAGATCGTTGTCGATGGTTTTTGGGACGCCAATAATTGGGACGCCCTTGCGGGCGAAGTCTCGGGCACTTGTGAGTGTTCCATCGCCGCCGATGATAATGAGACCATCCACGCCTTCTTTTTTCATGTTGGCGATGGCCACATCGGAGACGTCTTGATAGGTGACGTTACCGGCTTCATCTTCCATCCGGTAGTTGAACAAGTTATCTTTGTTGGACGCTTTTAACATCGTCCCACCTTCGTGCATAATGCCCGATACCGCTTTTAAATCAAGTGGTATAAAATCGTTATGATACAGGCCGTTATATCCCCTTAGATACCCGACGACTTCCAGGCCATAACTGGTGATTGCTGCCTTTGTAATCCCGTTGATTACGGCGTTCAATCCACTACAGTCACCACCGCCGGTTAAGATCCCTATTTTTTTAATCATAAAGCCTCCTTATTTAAGCCGCGTTCATTATATAAAATATGGTCCTTCACTTCAAGAAAATACGCGATTTAACCGATATTCATCGGTGATTATTGATATACTAATCTTAGAGGTGATTGCATGTTAACCATGAATGATATCATCCGGGAGGGGCACCCTTCCTTAAAGACCCCCTCACACCCGGTCGATATGCCCTTGGATGACTTGACCAAAGAGACGTTAAAAGCGATGCGTGAATTTCTGATCGCCTCGCAAGATGACACGTTACGCGCGGAATACGAACTGCGGGCAGGCGTAGGTCTGGCCGCGCCCCAAATCAATATCATGAAACGCATGTTGGCCATCTACTCCAGTGATGAAACGGGCGAGGATTGGCACGACTACTTAATGATTAATCCACGCATCATGTCCCATTCGGTTAAAGAAACCTACATCCCGACTGGTGAAGGCTGTTTAAGCATCGACCGAGAGGTGGAGGGGGTCGTCCCGAGACATCATAAAGTGACGGTCAAAACATGGCTTTATGACAGCATGGACGATACCGTAAAGGAAGCGACATTACGGTTAACCGGCTTTTTAGCGGTCGTCTTCCAACACGAGCTCGACCATTTAGATGGCATTTTATTCCCGGAAAAAATTAAACCCGCTCCCCCTGGAGCAATTCCCATCACGTTTACCAATCCTAACGAAGAAGAGAGTGATACAGCATGAAATTATTTATCGACTCGGCCAATGTCGAGCACATCAAAGAAATGAACGACCTCGGCATTTTATCAGGCGTCACCACCAACCCAACCTTGATGGCGAAAGAAGGCAAAGACGTCAATCAAACGTTGGTTCAAATCGCTGACATGGTGGACGGTCCAATTAGCGGTGAAGTGATTTCCACAGACGCCGATGGAATGGTTGAAGAAGGTAAAAAAATTGCCAAGCTTCACCCCAATATGATCGTTAAAATCCCGATGACCGAAGCCGGCATCAAGGCGACCAAAGCATTGACCGAACTCGGCATTAAAACCAATGTCACTTTAGTCTTTAGTCTGTCGCAAGCCTTATTAGCGTGCACCGCCGGGGCGACCTTTATTTCCCCCTTTGTCGGACGCCTTGATGACATTGGCACGGATGGCATTGCCTTGATCGAAGACATTCGCGACATGATCGATACGTTCGGATTCGATTCTGAAATTATCAGTGCCTCGATCCGCCATGCCGAACACATCCAAGCATCCATCAAAGCAGGCGCACACATTGCCACTGTACCGTATGCCGTCTTGAAAAAAGCCTTCAAACACCCGCTGACCGATAATGGCTTAGACGCCTTCTTAAACGATTACAAGAAAGTCTACGGGGCATGAGTTTTTACACATTTAAAATGCCCCTGATCAACGGCGAAGATAAACCGTTTACTGACTATGAAGGCCAGGTTGTACTCGTCGTAAATACGGCGACTAAATGCGGACTAGCGGGCCAATTTGAAGGCTTAGAAACCCTCCATCAATCTTTCAAGGACGAGGGCTTAAGTGTCTTGGGCTTTCCCTCGAATCAATTCAAAAATCAAGAACCCGGCAGCAACGATGACGTGGCAAAAGCGTGCCAAGTCAATTTTGGAGTCACATTCCCGCTGTTTGCCAAAATCGACGTAAATGGCGCTCAAGAAGCACCGCTTTACACCTATTTGAAGCGCGAAAAAAAAGGCCTACTTGGCCGGGATATTAAATGGAACTTTACGAAGTTTTTAATCGGGAAAGACGGAACGGTATTAAAACGCTACGCGCCACAGGTCGCTCCAGAAAAACTGACCGATGACATTAAAGTCGCGTTAGCCGCTTAAGTATTTTCTCTTAAAATGGCTAATTTCTGATTCGCCAAATGGTACGCTTCTTTGTATCGTTTGGCGTTTTTTAATGCGTCGATGGCGACTTTTGACGTCAACATAATGGAGAGATAATCATTTGTTTTAAGTGCGGCTTCAAACGCCGCTTTTAAATTGGAAGCAAAATGGCTGATATCTGCGGCTTTCAACCAACTTTTCAAGGCGTACGCGCAGCGCCGGTGAACCGGATTGTTAATGGGTTCGGCCCATGATTCAAGCAGGTTTATGTGGGTTAAAAGTTCTGATTGATGGGCCGTTTGATACATCGTATAAAGCATTAGAAAGAAATTCGTTGATGATTGATACGTGATCTGTGATAGCACGCTGTAGGCTTGATCGTAATCTTCAATGAACGCGTAATAGCGGGCCAGTGTGCCTTCGATGAATGCATCAAGTTGAGCATTGCCTTGTTCACTGACGGGAGCGCTTTTTAAGGCGTGATAATGGGGCAATACTTCACTGTAGCGATGGCCGTGGACCATGCCGATCAGTTGAAAGGCTTGGCACCGTCTAGCTCTTCGGTAATTGGCAAATTCTAAAAAGATGGCCTCTGCTTCTTCTAAGTAATGGATGGATGCTTCGATGCGGCCAACTTCGTTAATCCCAGTGGCTCCGATTAAAAATAAATTGATGGCTTTTAAATGGCGATTATCCACGCTCTTTAACACACGTTCTCCGTGTTTCAAACTCTCCGATAATTGACCCTTCACAAAAAAGTATCCAGCACGCTCAACGGTGTAAATATCGCGTTCAGCGTCTGTCATATACGGAACTAATAGTTCCAATTCATGATCAAGTTCATCGAGGTCCAATCCAGCATACTGCGTATGGATGGCAAACATGTATTGATAAAGCGTCCAAGGAATGACAAATGTTGACTGTGAGAGGTTCGCGTCATTTAACTGATGAAACTGCGTGGTGGCCGCGTCATACTCCACGTATAAGATGGCTTTAAAAAATTGATTCAACGCCATTTGAAGCGCTTCACTTTCCACGTCACTGAACGCCTGATAAGGAATCACACGGATGATTTTTTCCCACGTTTTTTGCGAAGGTTTGGTGCCTTTTTCGATGCTCGAGAGCGTGCGCGCGGTCACATTTAACGTCTCTGCAAGCTCTTTGATGGTTTGCATGTGACGCAATCGATAATACTGGATAAGTTGATTAATTCGCATAAAAACTATCTCCAAGCGTTTGACTTTATTTGACGGGGAGCTATGGTATGATATTTGTAGGTGATATGTATGCTAACTTTAGTACTTGAGAAACAAAAAGAACAAAAATTTATTGGACTATTTGCGATTATGTGGGCCTTCATGTACGGCTTATATCTATTTTTAGATTACTTATGGTACGGAAGTTTCCAAGCGATGGGTCAAGAATTATCGACAGGTTTAATCGTTATTCATCAACTGACGAATCTCGTGGTATCATTCGTCGTCACGGTGATGTTGTCATTCTCCCAGATTCAACTCAGTCTGACTAAAACTGAACCCGCAGGGGGCAATGCCATTCCCTTCTTCTCGTTCATTTTTGGACTCTTAACGTTTGGGTGTGCACCGTGTGTCATCACTTTCCTAGGCGCAATCGGGATTGCCTTCACCCCGCTTGTTTTACCGTTTGGTAACTTAGCCTGGAAATTGATTTTACTTGCCTTGATGTTTGTTGGTTTAGGATTTGTCCTGCACCGCATTCAACATACGGTATGTGAAGTAAAATTTGATTCAAAAGCCTCTTCATAAGAGGCTTTTTTTATGCCTGCATAATCGTATTAGTAATTTTTTCAACCATCTGAGTGGCTGCTTTATAGCGCCGCGTTTGTTCATATAATTTAGATAATTCCAACTGGGCCCAACGCGTTTCACCGTATAGTTGCTGATCGAGTGCAGCATCCAAATAGGCCAGTAAGTGCCGCTCAATAACGTCCGGTTGGGAGGCTTCCACCACGGCTTTGAGAAATTCTAAACCGTGCTGGAAAACTACCGGAATCACGTAGTCTTTTGGTGGAGTTTTCAAATGATCTGTTAGTGCGTGATAATCGGCTCTCACGTGATAATTCATTGCCTGGTAAAAATAATATTGCGGATGTGCAGCTGGTAAACGCCCTAACAAGTGGGTGGCTCGGTCTAAAAACCCTAAATGTTGAGCTCTTAGTCCTTCAGTCACAACAATTTCATCATAGAGATTAGGCAGAAGAAACGTCTTTGCTTTATCTTTAAGTGACGCGTAATCGACCTCATCACTTTTTAATTGGCGCTTTTTATACAGTTCCGACCGAATTTCTGCTTCCGCTCGACGTAAGACGTTGTTAAAAAAGCCAAAGGTTTGATGCGCCTCTTTGTTGACTTTTAAGGCACCTTGTCGATTATAGCGATGAAAGCCAATTTCGGCTTTTTGTAACTGAATCACGGCTTTTAAATGGGGGTGTGCCACAATTTTCACCGCATCATCCAACCAGGCGTTGGCTGATTTGAGTTGCCACGTCCGATAGGCAACTCTAAATAAGGTCATGCGTAATAAAAAGCCAAGCGGGCCCCTTGTTTTTTCCGTCAGTTTAGAGAACACTGGTTCCATCTTTAAAACGCGTACTGTATTGGCTGACCGGGTCATAACGCAGAGCACCCAATGCATCGCATGATATTGAAAATGAAGTGGACCATTCAATACGCGTTGGGCGTATGATTGCAGCGTTGCCTGATGCCCATAGAACGCGTTCAAATCACCATTTAAAAAATCTTGATATACAGCCTCAATCCATTCATGCCACCCATCGTTATGTGAAACGGCTAAACGTAATGATGTCCCATACACTTGATTCAATCGAGTCAAATCATCCTGGGAGATGGATAACTCACCGTTTTCTACCCGAGCCAAAAAAGTATGAGATCGGCCAAGTATCTCAGCCACATCTCTTAATGATTTCGCCTTTAAAATGCGTAAAAAATGTAAACTCGTTCCAAGCGTTGATGGATTCATAGCATAGTCCTCATGCATCTAGTATACAAAATAATGCCCTTTTGAGAGCTATTTTATCCTTTAAATCGACTCAAGAAAAGGTGTAAACAAAGAAAAAAGACACAAAATGTGTCTTTTTTAGAAAGTCAAATCACACAGCCCCTTCCCAAAAACTATGTAATTCTTAATCCTAACTCTATTATCCATGGTCATAGCAGGTCGGCGCAAGGGGGTTGTGTTAGTTTACAGTTTCCATGAAAACGGGGTTAAAGGCGATTTTTATCAAACAACATGAGTTTTAAACTGATTTTCATTAATGGATCGAGAATTTCATAATGCCCCGTCCGACTGGCGTATTCTCTTAATACACTCAATAGAGTCTGAACGATATGCAAGTGTTCGAACCGATCGTACGACTGAATGAAGTACTCAAACGCGTCCTGGTCGACGGGATTTTCACTGAATTGCACATCAAGTAAACGCAGTAAGTGTGCTTGATGGGGGGACGTTGTTTTTGGGTATTTTAAAGCCAGGGCGTGATACCGAGCCTTCGCAATATCACGGTTGTTTAAATGAATATGAGCTTGGGCCTCTAAAATAGCTTGAAACAATGATTTCTCTGGAATGCTCGAGAGATAGTCGATGCACGAGTGATAGTCATGGGACCGGTAAGCCACATACGCTTTAAACGATTGCAATTCATTCCAATACGTCGTATTGGTTTCAACAAGCACGTACGACAGACTTTGTATAATCGAAGACGCACTGGTCAGTTGATGCATTTCGATGTAACTTTTAATCGCCACAAAATCCGCTTCAATTTTTCTAAATAGATTGGAGTATTTTGCATGTAATTTAGATGCACGTTCCGCGTATTCCAATGCTTGCACAATTTGATAATCCGCACTTGATAGTTTCGCAAGCATGGTCAGTGCCACGGCGTGCGCCCGTGATTCACGGTGCAACGTGATGACTTCTGAAAATGCAGCGCGGGCACTCGGTACATCACCGGCATGCCATTTTAAAAATCCGAGATTCAAATAATACCGTTGACGTTGCACAAGATTTAAATGAGCTAAATGGTTGGCGAGTGCTAAAAATGCCTCACTCACTGTTTTTTCTTGAAAGTGAATTTGGATGAATGCCTCAACTAAAATGAGTTCAACACTGAGCGGGGAATATTTCAGCTTACTAAATTGTGGGATGAGCGCATTGGTCAAGTGCTGAATGGCCGATTCATTTTGATCATACGTCGCATAGTACAACGCTTGAATGTTCTCATAGACACTGGATAAATACGCGTCATCCAGCACAAACGTATGATGCAAGGCAGCGTATAGATACTGAAGGGTATCAACATTTGGTAAGGTTTTTTGATTTTCAATCGCACTGACTAATGAAGGAGCCACACTGGCGCCTCGTGCAAGCCCTCTCAGTGAATAGCCTTGCCGAGTTCTTTCAAACGCCAACCAGGCACCTAGTACGTATAAATTCTCTGGGTGTCCCACGTATGCATCGGAATTATTCATGCAGCAATGCCTTGATGAGTGTGTCGTACACCACTTGTGGGTGTGTTTCATTCAGCGGCTCGTGACGCATGTTGGGCCACTGAACATCGTGTATTTTTAAGTCGGGATGAGCCTCTTGATAGGCGGATTTAATCATCGCATGAGACGCTCCGTGTTGCGTGACGGGATCCTCTTTCCCAGCCACTAGAAACAGTCTTTTTAAGTTTGTTTTTGCAATATTTGCAGGTTGAGACACCTGGTCTACGAGCGCAAAAAATCGCCGATAAAACACGCTATTGTAGGCATATCCAGTCAGTGGATCATCGAGATACGCGCGGACATTTTCAGGATTGACCGATAACCAGTCTTTGTGTGTCTGAGGCGCTTTAATGGCGCGAATGAGCGGCTGATTCAACACCCATGCTAAGAACTGGTTGCGCGCATTTTTCCGGTAAAATAATGCACCCAGCCCTGCAATAAGTCGCGTCCCCTTACGCATAATCAATGAATAAATGGGTAAAGTTCCCATCCATATCATCTGATCAAAATCATTTGGATATTCGTGCGCGTAGCCGCGGGCAATGACTGAACCCATCGAATGACCCATGAGGGTCCATTTAAGGGCAGGATATGTCTTTTTTTCTTCCCTGTAAAGCGTATGAATGTCATTCATCATTGCGGGAAAAGTGTCGGTATTTTGTAGGATACCAAGTCGATCTTTAGGCGCGGTCTGACCGTGCCCTCTTAAATCAATGCCTAGCGCATAGATGTTGTGGGCTTCAAGTGTTTTGAGAAAAGCGTCATAGCGGCTAATATGTTCACCCATCCCATGGATGATGATGAGGCCAAATTGAGGATTTTTTACATCCGTCTTCAAGCCAAAAAATGAATGCTTATCGAACTGCCATTCAAAGGTTTTCATGGGTCCCTCTTCCATAAATAATGCTTTATCACTTTATATTATACCCCCATCAAGCGTGGGATGAAAATACGAGGACATTCAAACACGGTCCAACGGTTTAGTTTTGTAATAAATCTCAGGTATGATACATTTCAAGTATAGACAATTAACGCAGAATAAGTGATCGTCATGATGCATTATTAATCAATTTATCTGCCGAGGTCATTGAACGCCCTTATTTGAGGGGATTGATAAGTGCCGTTTTAAACGCTTTGTACACCCAGGTGACGCGTCTGGTTTACACGTATCTTTAATCAAACAGAAAGGACCGATTGGCAAAGCGCAAGGCAACGCCTATGTGAACAAAGAACTGGCTGCTACTTGCGTCATGACTTTCGTGGTGACATAATATGGATCCGAAAATACGCCGCAACATCTTTTTAAATGCTCATGCAGATGGATTAAAAAAGCGGATGAACGCACACCTCGATATGCTCAAGTTTTCACCTCGCTTTAACGCACCCAAACATGCCTTGATTATTGGGGGATCGAGTGGCTATGGATTCGCCAGTCGCCTCGTCTTAGCCAATCAAGGAACACATACAGTGAGCGTCTCATTTGAAAAACCCCCTGGAAATGACAAGACGGGAAGCGCTGGATATTGGAATAACACGCATTTTATGACTGCGTTTAGCACTGGCCATGTCGATTTAAACCAAGATGCTTTTGCAGCGTCTACGAAAGCAGACGTCATTGCCTACTACAAAGAACGTGGCGTGACCATTGACCTAATTATCTATAGTTTGGCTGCTGGGGCGAGACCTGGTGCAGACGGGGAATTAGTACGCTCCGCATTAAAACCGATTGGGGAAGCATATTCAGGGATGCACCTAGACGTGGCATCGCGCAAATTATCAGACATTACGCTCGAGCCAGCCAGCCAAAAAGAAATCGCTGATACCGTCTATGTCATGGGTGGGTCTGACTTTTATGACTGGGTCAAAACGTGTGATGAAGCCGGCCTATTAAGTGACTCTGTTAAAGCAGTTACTTTTTCCTATGTGGGAGGGCCAATCACTAAACCCATTTACCGAGACGGGGCTTTGGGTAAGGCGAAAGATGATTTAGAAGCTTACACGTATCAATTAAATGAGTATTTGCAAGCTAGAGGCGGAGAAGCCATTGTTGCTCGCTTAAAAGCCATTGTCACCAAAGCCTCGATGTTTATTCCTGGCATTGCCACATACGGGGGGCTTTTATTTGATGAAATGATGAAACGTGGCGTGCATGAAACCACACTCGAACACGTTGAGCGTTTGTTCCGGGATAACCTCTACGGCACGCAGCGTATATACGACAGTGAGGGCCGGATCTGTTTGGATACGTTTGAACTTGACCCCGCCATTCAAGCGGCTGTTAAAGCCCGCTTTGAAAATGCAGGGGAAGAGATTTTAATGGCCAAAGGCATGCAGGCATTTATCGATGAGTTTTATCAAATTAACGGATTTAACATTTAAAACAGCCGTCCACTTACGTGGGTGGCTGTTTTTTGGGTGACAACATCGAAGACTTAGTCGAAGCGAATTTCAATGACACTGCCCGCCGCGTAGCGCTCACGGTGGGTGATGGTGATGTGTTCGAAAGTTACACTTTCACCCTCTCGCATGAGCCCATCGGAAAAATCTTCGGCCGTTGATCGTTCAGTTCTCAAAATGGTCTTAGGGCCGTTGCCTGTCCCAATTTTAGTGTCGATATGGGTGACCAAGACATTTTGGGTACATCCCCCTTGCGGGACAGATAATCCCACATCTATGGGAACTAAGGGACAATACTTTCCAGGATCTCTCAACGCAATTGAGAGAGCTTCGGTGTTGCTTAATTTAATAACAATTTGACGCGTGGTGGCTGTTTCTCGATTTAACGGTTCTAAAAAGATTTCTACCCGGTCATTCGTTTTTTCTGGTTGACAATGTACTTCATCATCCGTGACCCACTTCATCATCCAACGATGCCACGCATTGAATTCATTATCGGCAGCAGTCATGATGTCCCAATGCCCATATTTGTCCGTGATTGAATCATATTCTTCGTAATAGCTTAACGCTGCTTCTTGGATGTAGATATCGGTTAAACCAAGATTGTGACCAACGCCATGGATGACACTTCGAGCAAATACTCTAGGTTCTCGAAAATATTTCGTTTCTACTTTTTTGACACTGTAATTATAGATTTCACCGCGGCGCGTATCCAAAGGCTCATCCGTCATTGCTGACAGTCCCCCATACACATATTCTGGCAGGCCAGCCGGCCAGTAGAAATTGATCATGTCAACATCGGTAAGGTCCGTAGTTTCTTCGACAATCGCTAGAAGATACTCGATGTGTTCGTGAATGAGTGCTTCGTAACTGGGGTGGCCGGGGCCAATCTCTGGCGACAAGAAAAACGGAGCCGTGACAATTTCGGGATGTAGTGTCCAGTTGAGCGTCATTTCACCCTCGGACATGACATCAAAATAATCCACCGACATATCGTGAACTTCACTCACAAACGCTTCAAATTCAGAGGCCGATTGAACCAGAGCCACATCTTCGAATTTGATTAAAATGCCTAGGGCATTTACATTCCCTTGTGCAGGAATACGCGTCGGTGGGATGAAGTTAGAGACGGTTGCTTGCCCATCTGATTGGGGCTCAGTACGGGTGTCTTCGATGGTGCACATATCCGCAGTGACTTCCCGAGGGGTTGGAAACACAATACCTTCAGGGGGACTCAATGATAGAGGTTGGGCAGCGCTGATGCCTGTTTTGGCCGCGTCTATGAACGCCGCATAATATTCTTCTGCCCATTCTCCGGTTGCACGGCCCACGATTAAACGTTGTCCGCGGTCTAATTCGATCACAGTAAGAGCGTGGTCTAGCGGTCTTAAGATGTCGTCAAACGTAGATAAAAACGTAGGAACTAAGTTTCCTAAAAACACATAGATTGTTTCGTGAAGCAATACATCTTCATTGAGTGACCCATCCATGACTCTGACTTCTTCGCCCAGCGCTAGTTGTAACAAGTCAGCATCAAATCGTCGCGAGGCATCCAACACCACGGTTCCTTGAATGGGATAATAATCGTACACGCTTGCCGGGTCACGAATTTCAAAAATAGTCGTATCCACGGTGGTTAAAAAGCGTTCGTAATCGTCACGGTCATCGAGTGAAATCAGTGTCACGTCGATGTCTGAGTCATTTGTAAAAGTGACAAAATGATTCGCATCCAAATTCGGTCTGCCTAAAAGTCTGGGAGGAAGTTCTTTTCTCAATGAATCGTTATAAAGCACTACCGCCCGTTGATATTGATTCCAATCCACATCGATGATGGAATCCACCCGTTCATACGGATGGCCGAAAAATTCGGTGAGTGTTGCGTCAAGACCCTCTAGCTTGGTAACCACTAAAATAGGTCGTTCAGCTCTGGGCAGGACTGGCTCGGGGTCAGGGACTTCCACCTCCGGCGGACTGGCGGGCTCGTCATCTTCCAATGCTTCTTGAGTCTCAGCTTCATAGATTGCCTGCAGAGTGATCGCTCTGATGACATTCAAATGTGATTGATCCCAGCCTATGAAGGCGAATCCGTCGCGAATGGGATCGGCCGGAAGTGGGGCATCGTCTCCGGACAAAACGTCATAGGTTGCAATGATGCGTCCGTCAAAATCTTGATAGGTGACGGTATATGTCGATGGGGCTTCTTCGCATGCAATCAGTAAAAAAACAAAGATGCCAAAAAACATCAGTAATGGCAATTTTTGCATAGTAATCCTCCTTACATTTTTCCCTTTGGCTCATTATAAACGATGTATGCAGTCGATTGAAGATGGCGTCGGTTTCATATCAAAAGGTACATCCATATCATTCCACCTCATCATGAGGCATTGATCGATTGGTCTAGATGCGTATGGGCTCAATGATGCTTGAAATTGATGCCATGGTTTGAACATCTTGGATGACCAAAATAAATATCTTTTTCAGCACACTTAAATGGATGTCAGACAGTTTTTTTACATACAAACATCCGACGCCCGTGGTATACCTTCCAAGCTGACTCAAATCATACCGAGATAAATCACAGTTTAAATAAAACGTTATGGCTTTTTGTCTTGAAGCAAAGCCAATAATTGGCATTTCACCGGTGTGCCCGGACTTATATTGATATGCGACATGGCCAAACCCGATGATTGTTCCCCACAGTTTAGGGGATACATGGGTGATATCCGTCAGAAGTTCAACCATTTTTTGCATGTCTGAAAGTTTTGCCTGGGGCAGAGTTTGTATATAATCGGCAACTGTTTGTGGGTTTATCTTCATAGTTTCGTCCTTCATGGGCGTATATATATGTCATTATACCGTATGCCAAGTTTGGCTTTAATTCAACCGTTGACGGGTACACTCAAAAACTAATTTGATGGGCCTAGATTCATACAAAGATTCCAATAAAAACCATGGGTGAAGTGTTGAGAAGATAAGGAGATACATATATGAAAAACAAATGGATAATTATTGCAGTTACTTTAATCGCCCTATCAGGATGTGAAACAGACCCCACACTCGATACTACTCCCGAGCTTGAAATACCCTTAACCGAAATAGCCCCAATCGAAACGACGTCTTGGGGAAGCTTATCTGCCTTAAACGATGAAGTGTATACCACCGAAGAAATGCTGGTGTATGCCCTGCAAGATGAATACAGTGCGCGCAGTGAATACATGGTTATCATGGATACGTATGACGTCACAAAACCGTTCTCCAACATAAAAGAATCCGAAGAAACCCACATTGCATTACTGCTTCCTTTATTTGGATCCTATGGCATTGAGCTCATAGACGATGATAGCCTGAAATACCTCCATCAGATTGAATCCCTTGAAGAAGCGTATGAAATTGGTGTGATCGCTGAAATCAATAACATCGCCATGTATAATGCCTTCTTAACCCAAGATCTCCCAAGTGATTTAATCGATGCGTTCACCAAACTTCGCGACGCTTCTGAAAATCACTTAGCCGCTTTTGAAAAACATGTTTCGTAATCAGTATTAGTTAAAACTGACACACACAAAACTCCCTCACATTCAGCGTCTCATGTGAGGGAGTTTTGTGTTGTAGCAAATAAAAAAGCGCTCAAAGCGCTTTAACGGAGCCAATTTTGGAGGTCCCGATCGGATTCGAACCGACGATGGCGGAGTTGCAGTCCGCTGCCTTAGCCACTTGGCTACGGGACCGTATCAACTCACAAATTTTATCATAATATCACCATGGATTCCACCACCAACAATTTTACAAGTATGCAATAATACGATAGATTAATATTCAAAATTTTATTTAGTTAGACTGTTACAATCTTTCTCTAATGTGTTAAAGTCCTCCTCGCTGGATTGTAGTAATAATTTTTTAGGGGCATTTAGGCTTTTTATAAATGCTTTATACTGATTGACTATAAACTTTTGAAGTTTAGCTAAATCGTCTTGATTTGCAAAATATTCAAGTGCAGACTTAAACACATCCGTTTCTATTAAATCAATCGATACGACATCATCTAACGCATCGGATGGTTTGGAAATAATTTCTAGCAATGATTTTGGAATTTCAAATTTTGCAACCCCCCCTTCGTAATCTATTTCTAGAACTAAATCTTGATAAAAAGGATAATCTAGCGTGTATTCAACTTCGTAATATTTGGAAAGTGATGGAAGTTTTTGAAATTCAGGACTAATATTTATTGGCATTGGCTCAATGACTTGAATGCGCTTTGATATATTGGATATTTCTTCATCATTCACGCTAAAATGGACATTTAGTTCTCGATTAATGTTTTCTTTACTAAGGCTCACTCCCCAGATATTAAATCTAATGATGAGTGCATTATGTTGGTCATCAGTGAAAGAATCAATAGTTTTGATTTTAAAGAAGGCTTTTTCAAATGAAATAGTATTACTAATTGTGTAATTTTTTTGATTTATTTTTTTTGTTTTGAAACGAAAAAATTCGTCTAAAGTAATACCCATTTGATCGGCTAATTCTATTGCAATATCAACGCCTGGTGTATTGATTCCACGTTCCCAACTTGAAACAGCACTCACAGTGACATGTAATTGCTGTGCAAGTTCAAGCTGAGAATAATTTTTTATCAGTCGGTGAAAATAGATTAAAGCACCAATACTATTTGCGTTTTTCATCTTACCTCCCCCTTACAATAAGTGTATTTATTTGATAAAAAGATTTAAATAATTTCTACACAATTATGAATTAGTTTTATAGACCAACCAATTCAATACGGGCAAATTTAATGCATTTCTTTTTTTCAATACTTCTAATTCCATCTTTAATTGATGAATTTTATGTGCCTAATTTCAGACAAATAGTTTTACTATTCGAATATTATAATATTTTAGAATTACAAAATTTTATATCTGTCTGCAATAAAAAAAACTGTGTCTAAAACTGAAGACACAGTTTTTTTGAAATGCATAATCAAGCATTTATCTCAAGCAAAAATTTAAGGTGAGTGTATGCTCCATCTAAAAATATAAACGGATTATACACTTTTTAAGGGGTGCATGTGTGTTTCCAAATATCTTTGAATTAAATCCAACCGGTCATTAATAGCATAGAATTTGAGTACTTTATAAAAAATATCTGATTTTAAAAATTCAAGCGTCCACAACGAATCACTTTCTATAGCTAGAGCATGATCTGAAAGAGCTTCAAGTAACTGTTTCTTAAATCTAAAGACGACTCTTTCGCCTTGATAGTCAATATGAACGTGCATATCTTGAAATTTTTCAATTGTCAAAGAATAAAGAACCAAATATCCTGGAGGATGCAAGATAGGCATCATTTTAAGTTCAGGACTTAAATGTGAACTTGGAGAGGGTTGATTGGTAACATCTACACTCTCAAACTTTATGAATTCACCATCTTGTGTTTGAAAGTTTATTTCTAAGAAGTCTAACAGTGTCTCTTTTTGTACACTTAATCCCCAAACTAAAAATCCCAATTCTAATGATTTTGATTCTCTATTATAATTGACCTCTTTCCATTTTAAATAGTCTTTTTCAAATGTGATTAAATCCGTGATTTCATTATAAG
>CAJXLP010000004.1 GCA_913056275.1 uncultured Mycoplasmatota bacterium | reverse complement strand
AGAAAAGCCATTCATTCGCCATTATTAGACGCCAACATCAACGGTGCGACAGATGCCATTGTCAATGTGGCAAGTGATACAAACATTGCCCTTTGGGAAGTCACAGAAGCCATCGAAGCGATCCAAGCAGCGTCCGATACTGAAATAAACGTCATCTACGGCACCACCATTAACATGGAACTCAACGATGAAGTCATCGTTACAGTGATTGCAGCTGGGTTTGACGAAACACGGAAAATCGAGCTTGACGCCATTGGCGCCACCGACTACAACTTTGACCAAGCCACACAAGCAAAAAGTGAAAGCAAGCCGCCAGAAGAGGCGCAAGAAAAAGCCCCCGCAAAAGCCAAATCCAAAGATGACAAATCGGCGAAAACAAATATTCCTTCCTGGTTGCGTTCACGCTTTAAATGAACCATACACTCATCCAATCTTTGCAGAAGAATCATCCAAACGTCACCGTGATCATGGCGAGTAAATACATTGATGCCGCAGATATGACGCGGTATTATGACGCGGGAATCCATAACTTTGGCGAAAACCGTGTGGATGCTTTGAAAGCCAAACAAGCCGCCTTAGATTTACCGATTACCTGGCATTTTATCGGTACCTTGCAATCAAAGAAAGTCAAAACCATCATCAATGATATTGACGTATTGCATACGGTAGACCGAATGAAACTCATGACGACCATCCAAAACACACGGCACACCCCCTTGGATGCGTTTATTCAATTCAACATATCAAACGAAGCATCCAAACACGGATTTGCAGTGACCGATATCGACATCATCAGTGACGCCTTAAAAGCGGCCCCGATCATTCACCCCATTGGGGTTATGGGCATGGCGGAGCATTCGTCCGATGAGACCGTTATACAGGCGCAATTTGAGGCATTGATCCACGCGCGTGATGCGTTACACAAGACGCACCCAAGCATTACTAAGCTTTCCATGGGCATGAGTGATGATTATGCACTCGCATTACAATGTGGGGCCACCCATCTACGCTTAGGCCGCATCTTACTGGAGGACTCGCATGTTTAATAAAAAAAATGCCTTGAACCGAGCTTTGTTTATCAAGGTGGATGACCAAGCGGACGTGTATCAGTTTTCCGATGCCTTACTCAAAGGCACGCCGCTCGTTTTGAACTTTCAAAAAACCGATGCAGAAACCGCCAATCATTTTATCGTCTTCTTAAGTGGCATCATCTATGCCATCGACGGAATGGTGGAGATGCTGTCGGAAAAAATATTCGTCTTTGCGACGAAAAAAGATCTCAAAGATTCCGCCTTACGCACGTTCATTGAAGACAACAAGGAAGTGGAATAATGGCCGTCGTATTTGAATTTATACTCGTCTTACTGCAAATTTATTATTACATGTTGATTGCGACCATTTTGCTGTCCTGGTTTCCCGATCTCAGGCAAACCGGTTGGTATCAATCATTGGTCCAACTGACCCAACCGTATTTACGTTTATTCCGGGGCTTACTGGTCTTTGGCCAGCTTGATTTTACGCCCATCCTTGGCTTTATCTTGTACCAATTTGGCCTCTCGGCCTTCCAAGCATTTGTCAGTTCTCTGTAACGCTTCAGACAATCGGTCCATACGCCTAGACAACAGCGATCAAGTGGTTGGTGAAAACTTGACAACGACGGATGTGACTTATCACTGAAGCCCATCGACGTCTCGACTTACGTTACCAAGTCGCCCACTAAAAAGGTGGATACGTCCTTTTTTCGGGGCGTTTTTTCATGAAAGGAGCTTCACATGTCATTTAAAGATACACTGCATATGCCGCACACAGAATTTCCCATGCGCGGTAACTTGGCCCAAAAAGAACCCGAACGCATTCAAGCATGGGACAAATCAAACATCTATCAAGGTCGCCTTGAAAAAAATCAAGGAAATACGCCTTACGTGTTTGTCGATGGCCCGCCGTATGCCAACGGAGACATCCACATTGGCCACGCCTTAAACAAGATTTTAAAAGACATCGTCATCCGTGAACGCAACATGCGCGGATTTTATGCGCGGTTTGTCCCAGGCTGGGATACCCACGGCCTGCCGATTGAATCAGCCTTGACCAAAGGGGGGAAAGTCGACCGCAAACAGATGAGTGTGGCAGAATTTAGAGCGGCCTGTGATGTTTATGCCAGAGAACAAGTCGAGCGCCAAAAAGCTCAGTTCAAACGCTTAGGGGTTCTCGCTGAATGGGATAATCCCTACATCACCTTACAAAAACGCTACGAAGCGTCCCAACTCGACGTGTTTGCCTCGATGGTCGAAAAAGGCCTCATTTTTAAAGGCTTAAAACCAGTCTACTGGTCCCCCTCAAGCGAAACCGCCCTGGCGGAAGCTGAGATTGAGTATCACGAGAAAAAATCACCGTCCATTTACGTGAAAATGCCAGCGACCGATACGTCGCGCTTTAACCGACCCTTTAGTTTTCTCATTTGGACGACCACGCCGTGGACGATTCCTGCCAACTTAGCCATTGCCGTTGATCAGGGGTTCACGTACGCCTTAGTTGAATTAAACGGAGAGGCTGTAATCGTCGCCGAAGAACTCATTGAAACGCTGGAAAGCGTCTTTGAAACATCCTTAACCGTGTTAGAAAAAATGCCCGGTAAAGAGTTAGAGGGCATGACCTATACCCATCCCTTATACGAACGTGAATCGCCCGTCGTCATCGGCCATCACGTCACGTTAGAAAGCGGGACTGGACTCGTCCACATTGCCCCAGGACACGGGGAAGATGACTTTATCATTGGCCAAAAATACGGCTTAGATACCTTATGTCCGGTGGATGCTCAAGGAAAAATGACCGCTGAAAGTGGTCCGTATGAAGGGGTGTTTGTTGACAAAGCTAGCAAGCAAGTCGCGCTTGATTTAGAAGCCTCTAAGCATCTTGTCAAACTGGTCTGGATTCACCACCCGTATCCACACGATTGGCGGACGAAAAAACCGATTATTTTCCGTGCCACGCACCAATGGTTTGCCTCCATCGAATCACTCAAAGACCAAATGGTCAAAGAAATACACGAGGTGAATTGGGTGCCCGCTTGGGGCGAAACCCGCATGGAAAACATGGTCAAAGACCGCGCCAGTTGGTGCATCTCTAGACAACGGTCATGGGGCGTGCCAATTCCCGTCTTTTACACGGAAGATGACTCGGCACTGTTAGACCCTGCATTGATTCGCCACGTTTCTCGATTATTCGCTGAACACGGCTCGAATATTTGGTTTGAATGGGCCGCTAAAGACTTACTTCCAGAGGGCTACACGCACGAAGGAAGCCCAACTGGCACGTTCACAAAAGAAACGGATATTTTAGATGTCTGGTTTGATTCCGGAACGTCGCACAAAGGTGGAATGACCGATTTTGGCATGCCGTATCCAGCCGATTTATACTTAGAAGGCGCCGATCAATACCGGGGTTGGTTCAATTCAAGCTTATCAACCGGGGTTGCCTATACCGGCAAAGCCCCGTATAAAACCGTCTTAACGCACGGCTTCACGATGGATGAAAATGGGTTGAAGATGTCCAAATCGCAACGCAATGGATTTGACCCCAATAAACTCATGGATCAAAAAGGGGCCGATATTTTAAGACTATGGGTGGCCAGCGTTGACTATCAAGCGGACGTCCGGATTAGTGATGCCATGCTGAAACAAGTGGCTGAATCGTACCGGAAAATCCGTAATACGATGCGCTTTATGCTGGGGACGTTGGATGATTTTGATCCGACCAGTGAGACCCCCACAGTGGGACCCGTTGATGCCTACATGAAAATGCGGTTAGCCAGCGTCGTGGATGCGTGCATGACCGCTTATGAGTCGTTTGAATTTGCCGAAGTCATCCGGACAATTAGTCAATTCATCAACCGAGATTTATCGGCGTTTTACTTAGACATGGCGAAAGATATGCTCTATATCGAACGCCAAAATGACCCCCGTAGACGCAGCATGCAGCGAGTCATTTATGACAGCCTTGACCAACTCATGCGCTTGTTAACACCCGTCTTACCATTTACCATGGAAGAAGTGTATGACCACTTTATTACGCGCGGTGAAGAAAGCGTCTATCATTTAAACATCACCCCGTATGAGGCACCGCAGGATGCGGATTTAATGAATGATTTTAGCCGGTTACTGACGATTCGTGATGGCGTGCTAAAAGCCTTAGAAACGGCCCGGAACGAGAAAGTCATCGGGAAAAGTTTAGAAGCTCACGTCCATTTACGCTTAGACGCCGATGATATTCAACTGCTTACCCGGTTTGACCACCCAGAAAAACTTTTTATTGTTTCAGAAATTAGCCTTGAAGAAGGCGACTTTGAGGTCACCGTGACACCGCATCCAGGGGCCAAGTGTGACCGCTGCTGGCACCATGCATCGCTCAACGAGGAAGGCGTGTGTGCGCGATGTGCCCATGTATTAAAAGATTTACATGGGGCATAATATTAGACGCATGGGGCAATACGTATTTGGCGCGTTTTTAGTGTCACTGGGCGTTGTCACCTTATTGCGCACCAACATCGGAGCCGGAGCTTGGGACACGGTGAATGCGAATTTATCAGCCCTGACCGGCATAACCTTAGGCACCGCGAGCTTTTTAGTGCAAGGCATTTTAGTCGCCATCATTACGGCCTACCGAAAAAATGCGAAATATTTACTCATTTCGATTTCCATTTTGTTGATTGCCCTCGGCATTGATTTTTGGGACATTCTTGTCTACGGAAGCTTTTATTACGAAGGATTAGCGGTACGGTTTGCCGTCTTTTTTGCGGGCGTGTTTGTCTTGACGTCTGGCTTGTCCTTGATCATTTTGACACACTATCCGGCCGCCATCTTTGATGAATTCATGATGATGGTGATGAGTATTTTCCATACCGATAAAATCTTTTTCCCCCGGCTTTTTGTGGAAATGCTGGCGATTGTGATTGCCATCGGCTTTGGCTTTTTAGCCGGTGTCGGATTTGGCGCAGTGAATATTGGCTCAGTGATTTTAGCGATTGTACTGCCGTTTATTTTAGCCGTTCAACTTCGGTGGATGAGGCCTATATTTGATGTCAACGTTTAATTTAAAAGAACTTGTGTTTTATTTTTTAGGCACTGTAACCATCGCGTTCGGTGTCGTTATGGTCATTAAAAGTGGTCTCGGCACGGGCCCTTGGGATACGGTGTTTATCGTGTTAGCACGGCGCATTGATCCCTTGACGATTGGCGTATCGGCGATTTTTGTGACGTCGTTACTCACTGGCCTTACGACCTTAGTGCGGCAAAAACTCAGTTTATTATTGATGATTGTGCCGATCTTATTTGTCGGGCTGTTCATCGATTTATTTGATTTAGTCATCTTCGCAGATTTTACCCCCGAGGGGATTGTCCGAATTGGCCCATATTTACTCGGATTATCACTCGTTCCACTCGGCGGAGCGATTTTGGTAGTCACGCGGTATCCCGCCGGCGTCTTTGAAGAGATGACCCTGTTAGTGCGTGACTTACTGCATTTTAAAAATGTCTTTCCCGCCCGCATGTTGATTGAATTATTCCCCATGCTGTTAAGTGGCATTTTATCGCTCATTTGGTTTTCTGACCTCGGGGCCATCAACATCGGAACACTCGGATTTATCGCCTTTATTGGCCCGTTATTTCAACTCTATTTAACCCGACTCGAACCACTGAAATTTTAGGAGGACTGTATGGTTGCATCAATGATTGATCACACGTATTTAAAACCGGAGGGTACGCCGTCTGACATTCAAACACTCACTAAAGAAGCACGCGCTCACCAGTTTAAAAGTGTCTGCATTCAGCCCCACTTTGTGGCACTTGCAAAAGCTGAACTGGAAGGGTCTAGCGTTGAAGTCTGCACGGTGATCGGCTTTCCCTTAGGGGCGAATACGCTAGAAACGAAAGTCTTTGAAGCGAAAAACGCCTTGGCAAATGGGGCCGATGAAATCGACATGGTTGCCCCCTTAGGAGCGATAAAGGCGGGCGATTTTGACCGCCTTAAATCGGAAGTGAAGGCGCTTAAAGATGTCACCGGTGACAAGATCTTAAAAGTCATTTTAGAAACTGCAATGTGGGATGATGAAACGATCTATAAAGCCAGTGAAGCCGCCTTTAGCGCGGGCGCTGATTTCGTCAAAACATCGACCGGATTTGGCTCAGGCGGCGCCACGACAGAGGCCGTTAAGATTATGAAAAGTGTGCCCAACGCAAAAGCTGTAAAGGCCTCAGGTGGCGTCCGTAATGCAGCCGATGCACAGGCCATGATTGAAGCGGGTGCCACCCGCATTGGAACGAGTAACGGCGTGGCGATTGTCACGGGGGCTTTGGCCCACAATTCTTATTAGGAGGCGAACGATGTCCACTCCCCATATTAGTGCCAAAAAAAGTGAAATAGCTCCAGTCGTATTAATGCCCGGAGACCCGTTACGGGCAAAAACCATTGCGGATACGTATTTAGATAATGTCATTCAATTTAATACGGTGCGTAATATGTTTGGCTACACCGGAACGTACAAAGGAAAAGCCATCAGCGTCATGGGCTCTGGCATGGGCATGGCGTCGATTGGGATTTATTCGTATGAACTATTTAAGATGTATGAGGTCGATACGATCATTCGCATCGGCTCGTGTGGCGCGTATACCGATGAACTCGATCTCTATGACGTCATCTTAGCCACGGAATCCTATTCCGAATCAACCTATGCAAGCGTTCAAAGTGGCACCGACCAACCCGCTGTATTAACCCCGAGTGAACGTCTGAATGCGTCTTTAGAAACGGCCGCAGATGCGTTAAACATTCCCTTAAAAAAAGGCCGTATCCATTCCTCGGATGTCTTTTACCGGGCGACTGAAAACCATCATGACACGTTGTATAAAGAGCACGGTGTGATTGCGGTTGAGATGGAATCCTACGCGCTCTTTCACAATGCCAACGTCCTGAATAAACATGCCGCATGCTTACTCACGGTGTCCGATTCTCTAGTCACGCATGAAGCCACGACGCCTGAAGAGCGTCAAAATGCCTTTACGCAAATGATGGAGGTGGCGTTATCGCAAGCCGTCTAACACCCGAACTAACCGTACAATCAACGCCGCATGGTGACGCGATTCATATCGCCACCGAACAGTTTTTAACCGCGCAGTGGACGCTGCGCTTTTTCGTGCCATTAGAGCGCGAAAAAATGGTCACGTACCGGTTACTCATGGGCATGTTGCGGGCGAAAAATCAACGGTTTTCTAGCAAAACCGCCTGGAACTCACACTTAGAAAAAATGTACCATCTGCAGTTATCCACCCACATGGGTGGTGTGTTAAATACGTATGAACTACGCGTCAGTATGCGCATGGTTCAAGCGGCGATGGTCGACGATGCCACCCTCAATGATCAAGCCCTAGACGCCTTAGAAACGCTGGTCTTAAAGCCGTTGTTTGACGCTCAGTCACTCGCGCAAGAAAAACAATTTCTCACCGATGAATGGACGACCAAACGCGCCTCTAAAAGTTTTCAAGCCGTCAAGCATTTGAGTGAACAATTACTCGCTGAGCACCCGTATTACACGCCGCTGGTGGAAAGCCAAGCGGCCTTAGATGCGGTCACGTTGGATGCGATCCATGACGCGTACCACACACTTTTAAGCGCCCCCCGAGTGCTCATGCAACTGGGACCAACAGACCGCGATCTAGGGACCGAATTCCTGACGCGTTTGCCGGTGCCGAAAGCGCCGATGAGACGCTTTGACGCGCAGTATTTTTCCCTCAAACCACTGACGCTTGCCCCCTTAGAAGACCGGATGAAGCAAACCATCATGTTTGACGTCTATGAAACCCACATGCGGGACGATGATCCGGACCGTGATGCCTTGATGATTTTGAATCAATTGCTCGGGGGAGACAGCGAATCGATGTTATTTAAAACGATTCGTGAAACGCATAATATGGCCTATTCTGTCGGCTCCGTGCTCATTTCTCAGTACGGGATGCTGATGATTCAAGGGATGATTTCTCCGCACAATCAAACGGCCTATCAAGAGGCAGTATATGTCTTGATGGACCAATTATTAAAAGGCGACTATGCAGTCGATGATTTAGAACTCGCTAAGCAGTCGGCCATCGAACGCATTAAGCGCAATCATGACGCCCGCAGTGCGTTGATGGGGCGGGCTTTTAATCATGTCTACCGCAATCAACCCTTTGACCAAACGGCGCGCATCAACGCCATTCGCGCCATCGACCAAGCGACCATTACCAACGTGGCGCAAAAACTCACCTACGTCACATCCTTTCAATACGGAGCGGCCCATGCAAACTCTGAGACTGCCTGAACAAACGTGGCGCATTCAAGACCGCTTGACGCTTAAATACATCCGCCGTGCGGGGTATCAAAAAACCTACGCGATGATCACATTCCCCATTGGGGGATTGCACCGGCATGTCATTAAGGATGGGAAACACGTCCCAATTCCAGCTGGTGCGGCCCATTTTTTAGAGCATAAATGTTTTGAAGATGACGGGGCTGAATTAACGGCTGTCTTTGCGCAGCAAGGCGCCAGTGTCAATGCCTTCACCTCACCGTTTCAAACGAGTTATTTATTTGAAACAACTGAGCAAGTCCTCGCCAACATCAAAACGCTATTGAAACTGGTCTTTTTTCCTAATTTCACCCCGGAAGGCGTGGACAATGAAAAAGGCATCATCACGGAAGAGTGGGCGAGTTCTCAAGATAACCCGTTTTACACGCAGTACCATACATTGCTAGAAACACTGTATGAAGATCATCCATTTTCCACCGACATCATCGGCACAAAAGAAAGCATCAATGCGATGGACTATGACACGTTATCGATGATTCATCAGGCCGTCTACCAACCCGAACACGCCACCTTGATCATCAGTGGTGACTTGGACATGGCCCCGATTGTCAACGCACTGAGCGGGCTGGACTTATTTCCTCAGCCATCCTCAGTCACGCCGGCAAGTATTAAAGGCGCGAAGCCACCCGTCATTAAAGCGCCCACCATATCGGTCGACGGAGACGTGTATGCATCGTATTGGCTGCAAGGCTACCGGCTTGATCTAACGTTTGACTCACCCGAGGCGCGGCTCAAATATTATTTGGCCTTAGAAATTGGCTGTGACATGTTGTTTGATCAAACCTCACCCTGGGTAGAAACGATGCAAGATCAAGGGGTCATCAACGATAGTTTTGACGTTGATTTAACGCTTTACCCGGAAGTCGCACTCATCTTAATCTCCACGCAGGTGAAAGACCCAGAAGTGACCAAACAGGCGGTGGACGCCCAGTTTAAAAACCGTGAAGGCCTCACCGAAGCGCGCTTTGAAATGCAAAAAAAAGCCAACATTGGTTCGTTTATTTACGGCCTTGACTCTCTGCAAGGCACGGTGCGCAATACGGCGTTTTACTTGATGGACGGGGTCACTCCGTATGACTTACTCGATATGCAAATGACCATGACGTTAGAGGATGTCCTCGACGCTTTAACCCAGTTTCATGCCTCCTACATGAAAGCCGATGTGATATTAAATCCTCGCGCTTAACCTTGCGCTTTAGCGAAAGTTCGCATACACTATTTAAGGAGGTACTTTATGGACCCGTTACTGGCGTATCAAACGAAAAAGCAGCAGGCTGAAAAATATATTTTAATTGGGGGCCCGCTCGCGGTTGCAGCCGTCGCACTCTTTTTACTCGTCGGCCTTAATAACTCAGTGTTTCAATGGATTTCCGGCCTCTTATTTGTCGGTGCCTTAGGCTTTATTATTGTCGGGAGTGTGCGATTTAATAAGATGGTGGCCGACTTCAAACACAACTTTCTTAAAGACAAAATTGGGGAATGGATAGAAGACGGGGTGTACAAGCCAGACCAAGGCCTTGGACAAAATACCGTTTATGGCTGTGAATTCTTACAGTCGGCCGATCGTTACCACGCGGAAGACTTTATTTCTGGAAGTTTAGACGGAGTCCCGTTTCAAATGTGTGACATCAAACTTGAAGAACGGCGTGTTGAGCATACGAAAAATGGGACACGCACGTATTACGTGCCGTTTTTCACCGGTCAATTTTACGTCGTTGATTTCAACAAAAATTTTAACGGCGCCTTGCAAGTATTAGAAACGGAAAAACCCCGGTCTAAACGGCCCTTTAAAAAGATCAAAATGGAATCCGTGCAGTTTAATAAGACATATAAAACATACACCACCGATGACCATACCGCGTTTTACCTGATTACCCCGCAAATGATGGAGCGGATGATGACGGTTGAAAAGAATCATCCAGGCAACATCGGATTTGCCTTCATCGATAACAAAATGTACCTCGCGATTGACAATAATCGCAGTCTGTTGGAAGTTCAGATGTTCCGCAAGCTTGATGAAGCGCGGATTGCTGGATTTAAAGCCGACTTTGATTTAATCCACGATGTAATTCACGAGCTCAAGCTTAACCAAAATATATTTAAGGAGATTGCCTAATGAATCCAATAGTCATTATTTTATTAGTTGTTTTAGGAATTGTCGTTATTTTAGGATTATGGTACATCACGACGATGAACGCCTTGCGTCAACTCGAGGTGAAAGTCGAAGAAGCTGATTCCGGCATTGACGTCGCCCTGACCAAACGGTTTGACGCATTATCCAAACTCGTCGGTGCCACAAAAGGCTACGCCAAGCACGAAGCAGAATTGTTTGAGAAAGTCACGAAATGGCGGAAAGGCTTGCCAGATAATCTCAGCATGGAACAAAAACAAGAATTCCAAGGGCGCCTCAACGAAGTTCAAAGCGGCATTAATGTGGCCGTTGAAGCCTACCCTGACTTAAAAGCCGACAAAGTGTTCCTCAACTTGCAAAATTCGATCAACGAAGTCGAAGAACATTTGCAAGCTGCACGGCGCTTGTATAACAGCAATGTTTCCACCATTAATCAGCGCATTGTCAGCTTCCCAACGTCCATTGTCGCGGGGATGATTGCCGTGGCGAAAAAAGACTTCTTTGAAGCCGACACTGAAAAACGGGCCGACGTGGACGTCAGTTTCTAAAAAAAATGTCGATTTATATAACTCGGCGCTCTCACGTCAAACTCTTACCGCTTGCGAAAATGCAGGCGGTTTTTTTATGGTTGACGCCGCGCGTCGCGGACTCTTTTAAAGGTCTTTGAAAAAACGCCGTTTTATACGATTTGGGGGGCTTACCATGCTTTGGTAGACTGTAAGCAAAAAGGAGGCAACAATGGTAAATCATGTCACATTAGTCGGCCGCGTGGTCTTTGAACCAGAGCTTCGTAAAATCGATACAGGGGAAAGCGTATCCACCTTAATGCTCGCGTTGAAGCGGCCCTTTAAAAACAGTGAAACACACACGTACGATTCTGACTTTATTCGCGTCACGCTGTGGCGCGGGATCGCAGAAAATGCCGTCAATTACTGCAAGAAAGGCTCAATCATTGGCGTCCGCGGACGGGTCGCGCAAAAAACGTTTCATTACGAGGATGAAAAAAGCTTCTCATATCCCGAGATTATTGCCGAGCGAATGAGCTTTATTAAACTGGAAAATGAGTCAAAAAAGGCGGAAGCGACTGCCTAAATCCCTCGTGACTGTGCTATAATTAGCACGAGGTGAAACAATGAAACAGTATCATCAATTTTTACAAAACATATTGGATCACGGGACCCCAAAGACCGACCGCACCGGCACTGGAACGCGGTCGATTTTTGGTGCTCAGATGCGCTATGATCTGGCCGATGGGTTCCCTTTATTAACGACGAAGAAAACCCATTTTAAAAGCATCATTCACGAACTGTTATGGTTTATTGAAGGGTCTACCAACATTCAACCGTTGGTGAAAAATGGCGTCCGGATATGGAATGAGTGGCCCTATCAAAGTTTCCAACAGAGCGCAGACTATGCGGGCGAAACCATGCAAGAGTTTGTTGAGAAGATTAAAACTGATGATGCATTTGCCGCACAGTACGGAGAACTTGGACCAGTCTATGGCAAGCAATGGCGCGCTTTTGAAGGGCGTGAAAAAACGGTGGATCAATTGCTTGATGTTATTGAAGCGATTAAGCACACCCCGGATTCAAGGCGACTCATCGTCAATGCCTGGAATCCGCCGCTGATTGATCAAATGGCACTTCCTCCGTGCCACATGATGTTTCAATTTTACGTGAGTGAGGGCAAGCTTTCCTTGCAAATGTATCAACGAAGCGCCGACGCCTTTTTAGGGGTCCCATTTAACATTGCCTCTTACAGTGCGCTCTTAATGATGGTCGCTCAAGTGACCCATCTGACACCCGATACATTCATTCATACGATTGGTGACGGCCACATTTATAACGATCATATGGAGGCCGTTCATACGCTTTTAACGCGTGAATCCAGACCCCTTCCCACGTTAGCGCTTAACCCAGCCATAGCCGACATCCGTGACTTCACGATGGCCGATTTTACACTGGAAAATTACGACCCTCACCCCGCCATTAAAGCGAAAGTCAGCGTTTAATGATTGCTTTAATTGTCGCGATGGATCAAAACGGGGTCATTGGGCATAACGGGACATTGCCATGGCATTACAAAGAAGATCTCAAGTATTTTAAAGAAACAACACTCAATCATCCCGTCTTGATGGGCCGGGTGACTTATGAGTCGATTTTAAAAAGTTTGGGGAAACCCTTGCCAAGCCGGACCAATATTGTCGTGTCAAACACCTTGGACGATGACCGTGTTGAGATTGTCCGAGATTTAGATGCCTATCTAGACGCTTTAAACGCCTCCGTATTTGTCATCGGTGGCGCGACCATTTACGCATCGACCCTTCCGTACGCTGATCGCTTGTACATTACATACATCGACCATGCGTATCAAGGAGATACCTTTTTTCCCGAGTGGGATAAAACCGCCTTTACCGTCATTAAAGACCACACACGTGGGCCGTTACGGTTTGTGGTGTATGAAAGGATTTCCCATGATTAGTGTCTTGTTTTTTATTACTTGGTTGGCCATTGTGGTGTTGATCACCTTGTCGATGTCGCTCATTAATGTCTACTGGGCCATCGCTGGGGGAATCATTGGCATCCCGCTTGGCTTAGCATTAAGCATTGGGATTTTTGCGGTGTGGCTGCATTTTTACGGAGTCTTTCGTCCGGGGATTGAACGCGAAAATATTCGCCACCACACGTTTTTAGACAGCTTCTTAGTGCTCGCCATTCGCTTACTGAGGTTTCATGTCCACGCCAGTGGATTAACGCATTTACCCACCGACATTCCGTTTGTCTTTGTGGCCAATCACCAGTCAAACTATGACACGATTGTCCATAAAGTGCTTTTACCCAACCCCCTCGTTTTCATCGCTAAAGAAGTCATTTTTAAGTGGATTATCATCGGTCCCATTGCCCGCTTGATGGGCCATGTTCCGATGCACCGAGAAAATGACCGAGAAGCGATTAAAGCACTAATCGAAGGCATTAAGATATACGAATCAGGCATTTCTGTGGGCATTTACCCAGAAGGAACGCGTTCCAAAAAAAACAGCATGATTCCGTTTAAGCCAGGCGCCTTAAAACTCGCCATTAAACCGGGGGCTCCGGTCTTAGTCGGTGTGATTTATAACACCATTTACGCCTGGAAAAAGTGGCCTTTTAAAAAGCAACACATTTACGTGCACTATTATCCGATCATTCCCGGTGATGACGTCAAACAGATGACATCCAAAGAACTCTCTGATCGGGTAAGAACGATGATTCAAGAGAAGCTTGATGACTTTCACTCACGAGGAGTATGACAATGTTTAGAATGGTTGAACTGATCGCCAAAAAACGAGACGGACATCCCCATACTGAGGCTGAAATTAAATTTATCATTGAGGGCTTGACCCACCAAGCCATTCCCGATTATCAAATCAGTGCGTGGTTAATGGCCGTCTATTTTCAGTCGATGAACGAAGAAGAAGCCTTTTATCTGACCAAAGCGATGTTAGAAAGCGGTGAACAAATCGACCTATCGAGCATCGATGGGATTAAAGTGGATAAGCATTCCACCGGCGGTGTCGGCGATAAAACGACCATTGCACTCGCCCCACTCGTTGCGAGTATGGGCGGTAAAATGGCGAAACTCTCAGGCCGAGGACTCGGTCATACGGGAGGCACCATCGATAAACTAGAAAGCATTCCGGGGTTTAACACCGGGCTTTCATCCGGTGCTTTTATATCCCAAGTCAACACCATTGGCTGCGCAGTCGCTGGGCAAACCGCCGACGTCGCTCCCGCCGATAAGATTTTGTATGCCCTAAGAGATGTGACCGGAACGGTACCTTCCATTCCTCTCATTGCCTCAAGCATCATGGCTAAAAAACTTGCAGCAGGCGCCGACGTCATTGTCTTAGACGTCAAAGTGGGCGACGGAGCGTTTATGAAAGATGCGAGTGAAGCGGAAGCGCTCGCGCGCGTCATGGTGAAAATCGGAGAGCAGTACGGAAAAAAAGTGACCGCATTTTTAACCAACATGAACGAACCGCTCGGAGAAGCCATTGGTAACCGCTTAGAGGTGCTGGAAGCGATCGACGCATTAAACGGCCAAGGCCCGGCTGATTTCCGCCACTTAATTATTGACTTAGCCGCAGCCATTACCTATCAAGCAGCGTTATATCCCACCTACGAAGTGGCCCAAAACGCCGCGCAAACTGCGCTTGATAACGGGCAAGCATACGCCCGGTTTGAGGCATTTATCAAGGCCCAAGGTGGTGATTTGGAGGCCTTTTTACACACCGATTCCTTGGCCCCAGTACGCGTGAAAGCCCCACACAGTGGTACCGTCCAATCGATGGCGGCCCTCGATTTGGGACTGGCCGCGATGCATTTAGGAGCAGGCCGCGCGAAAAAAGATGACGTCATTGATCCCATGGTAGGGTTAAAAATATTCAAAAAAATTGGCGACTCCGTGCAAAAGGGTGAGGTCATGGCCGAAATTTACAGCCGCACGGTCGCTGATGACTCAGCGGTTTTAAAGGCCATTACACTGGGCGAAAAGGCTGTCGAAAATCCACCGTTAATCGTGAAAAAAATTGGGCTTTAAGCCCGCAGTGTGATACCATAAAGTTACCGATAAATCAGGGGAGCTTAGAGAACTAGGCTGAGAGTGTTCTTGTTACTAGAACAGACCTAACCTGATCTGGATAATGCCAGCGTAGGATGAATCTTTAATACATTTGTCCTCGTGCGAGGACTTTTTTATTAAAGGAGTGATTATATGACCCAAAGATTATCGACCCAGCGTATCGCATTTATTGGCATCATCCTCGCCCTAGCGGCGGCGATGGAAGTTGTATTTATGTTTTTACCAAGCCTGCCTCAAGGTGGGCGCATCTCATTATCATTAATTCCCATTTTTGTCTTAGCGTATAAAGAGGGCCCTTGGGTTGGCATGTTAGGTGGCGCCTTGTTTGGTGTCATTAACCTCATGCTCTCAGGCTTTCAACTGTATGGGGTCTGGCAAAGTTTATTTCTCGATTATGTATTTGCATTTGGCCTTGCTGGCGCCGCAGGATTTATATTCGCCGCAAACAAGCAGAATGTGTTCGTGTTTATGGGCGGCATTTTGGCCGGCTCTTTTTTACGGTTTTTAATGCACTATCTAAGCGGCGTGTTACTGTTTGGGGCGTTTGCCCCTGAAGGCACCCCCGCCGCCCTTTATTCATTGCTTTATAACGGCTCTTACATGGTGCCAAGTGCTTTATTGATGGTGCTTGTTGGGGCGCTCTTTTTTGACCGTTTGAAAGCTTTGAATAGCCCCTCAGACCGGATGTAGGACCGGCAAAGATTTATCCTTGATTATCGGCTAAAGAAACCTTCGGGTTTCTTTTTTTTTCGCAATGAAAGCGTTATACTAAATGCGAGGTGACTGTATGAAAATTACGTTTGTCGGATCTGAAGCGACCCCCTTTGCAAAAACTGGGGGCTTAGCCGATGTCCTCGGAAGTTTACCTAAAGCACTGGTCCAAAAGGGCCACAAAGTATCGCTCATCATCCCGAAGCACCAAGCAGTGAAGACCGGCTTTAATGATTCGCTAAAAGCCGTCTTAAAAACTACCGTCAATATCCACCATGAAAAAAAGTACCTCGGCGTTGAAACGCTCACGCATCAAGGCGTCAATGTCTATGTGGTGGATAACGAATATTACTTTGGCCTACGGCCAAACTTGTACGGTGATTATGATGACGGAGAGCGGTATGGGTATTTTGCGCATGCGGCTTTGACGATTATTAAAGATGTATTGCCAAAGCAAGATGTCTTACATCTGAATGACTGGCAAACGGGTTTGATTGCCTATTTGGTGAAATATGACGCCAAATACCGGTCAATCAGTTCTCTTTCAACCCTCTTTACGATTCACAACATTGCCTATCAAGGGCGCTTTTCCAAAGAGTTGATGAGTCACTTGGACACCGAATATTCCGATATTTTAGAATTCGATGACGTTTTAAACTTTTTAAAAGCGGGCATTATGGCCGCTGATCACGTGACCACCGTCTCCCCGACGTATACGGAAAATTTGCAACACGCGTATTTTGCCTACGGCATGCAAGGGGTGCTGAAATACCGCGGAGAATCATTCAGTGGCATCCTTAATGGCCTTGATTATGAAACATTTGACGCAGCCACCGATGATGCAATCGTCAAACCTTACACCACAGACACCGTATCATCGGCGAAAAAAGCCAATAAAAAAGCACTGATGGAACAGTTTGGCTTAAAAAACCCGCAGTTGCCACTGGTTGCAATGGTCTCACGGATTACTGAGTCGAAAGGGTTCTCTTTGGTGGCTGACGTGGTCCCCGATTTGGCTGAAAAAGGACTCATTAACTTTATATTACTCGGCAGCGGTGACCCGTATTACGAAGACACATTCCAATATTTTCATGACGCAAACTCCGAGCATTTCGGCATTTACCTCGGGTATTCCGACGGATTAGCCCGGCAAATTTATGCGGGGGCAGATTTGTTTTTGATGCCTTCACGGTTTGAACCATGTGGCTTGTCACAACTGATTGCCATGCGCTATGGCACGTTACCGGTTGTCCATAAAACAGGGGGCTTAAAAGATACAGTCGAGCCATTCAACGAATACACCTTAGAAGGGACCGGCTTTGGCTTTGATCAGTTCACGCCGGACGATTTGAAACAGGCATTGTTGTTAGCGATTAGTGTGCACGGTGATTCGGACACGTATAAACTTCTGCAGCAGCGTGCGATGTCGCAAGATTTTAGTTGGGACCAATCGGCGAATGCGTACTTAAATCTGTATCAAGAGGTGATGAATCGATGAACGATGTCCAAGCATTTATTTTAGCGGGCGGGCGTGGCTCACGGCTGGATTTACTGAGTGAAAAACGCGTCAAACCAGCTGTGCCATTTGCCGGAAAATACCGCATCATCGACTTCACACTCAGCAATTGCACGAACTCAGGTATTTTCGACATTGGCATTTTGACGCAATATTTACCCCTTTCACTGAACGAACATATCGGTTCTGGGAAACCGTGGGATTTAGACCGCAGAGATACCAGACTATCCCTCATGCAACCCCACAAAGAATGGTATAAAGGCACGGCCGATGCCTTAAAACAAAACTTAGAAATCTTGAAACGCTCACCCAAAGACACCGTATTGATTTTATCGGGCGACCATATTTACAAAATGGATTACCGAACGATGATTCAAGCGCATCATGCCAAAGGTGCGGATGTCACGGTGGCCGTTCAACCCGTGCCGAAAGCTGATATTTCACGCTTTGGGATTTTAGAGACGCATCCGGACGGCATCATTCATACGTTTTTAGAAAAACCCCAAGTCGCCGATTCAAACTTGGCATCGATGGGCATATATGTGTTCAAAAAAAGTATCCTGATTGACGCACTCGAACGATTTAATCAAGTGGATTTAGATTTTGGTAAGCACATCATTCCTGGCTTTTTAGCTGAGAAGAAGCGCTTGTTAGCCTATACGTTTGCCGATTATTGGAAAGATGTCGGCACGTATGATGCGTATTTAGAGGCCAACTTAGAACTTACCGAAACAGTCGATAAGATTCCCTTAGACATGTATGATCCAGATTGGAAAATTTTTACCCGCTCCCAAGAATTGCCGGCGGTTAAAGTGGGCTCCAAAGCCTCGATTCAACAAGCCCTCATTAGTAATGGGTCCATCATTGCGGGCCATGTGGAAAAAAGTGTCATCTCCCCAGGTGTCGTGATTCACCCGACCGCCCGCGTGTCTCATTCAGTGATTTTAAATGACACGGTTATCGAAGCTGGTGCAATCGTTGATCATGCCATCATTGATAAAAATGTTACCGTAAAAACCAACGCCCGCGTAGGCGTTGGTGATGACTACACCCCAAACATGGCTAAACCTGATCTTTTAAGCAGTGGACTTAACGTCTTAGCAAAAGGGGTTACGGTTGGTGAAGGGGCAACGTTAACTCGAAATATTCGGGTGTATCCTGGCACCCATGTTCGAGGCGAGGTTGCCGCAGGCTCGACCTTGAATGACTAATCTCTTTATGTAAATGCCTCACATTTTGAGGCTTTTATTTTATGCATAAATGTTATATAATTATAACAAATTAAATGCAAACAAGTAGTTAAAGGAGAGACTATGAAACCAACGTTTAACAGTCTGAGTGTATTAGCAGTATTAGGATTTACTGGCTTTTTAGCGTTTGTAGGAAATGGCTATGACAGCACGGTTGTGTTTTCGTTCGCCTATTTCTTTTATCTGGGGTATCTTTGGATTCGTCCGGATGAGCTATTTTGGGAATATGTCTTTAAATCAGCCACTTGGACGCTCGCTGTTAATGCCTTATTTTTAATGGTTTGGGTGAGCGTTTATTATTTAGCCAATCTTGATGAACCGTTTATAAATATGGGTTTTTGGCTAAATTTCGGTTTGATTCACACGCTATTTAACGCGATTTTAATTGGGTATATTTCGCGGGATGGGATTTCCGCATGAGACGTGATCCAAGACTTTCCAATTCGATTCGCACATACCGTAAAGCAATTGATATGTCACAAAAAGATCTTGCAGATGCAGTGGGTGTGCGCCGAGAAACCATCTCCCATCTCGAGCAAGGTAAATATAATCCATCGTTACTCTTAGCGATGAAAATTGCCGAAATTTTCAAAGTGACCGTCGATGACCTATTTACTCAAAAGGAGGCTTCGCATGAGCCAAATTAATATTCACCCAATCGATCCCAGCATGATTAAAAAGACCACTAAGGTTGCAATAAAAGCGTTTGGAAAAGGCGTGACCACCATCCTTCCGAAAAAAAATGTATGGGGATTTTACGCTGAGCAGGACGATGACGTACTAGGTGCCGTCTACATCAAAGAAGTGGCCCCTCAAGAAGGAATCTTAGAATGGATATTTGTGGACCCAGACGCCCACGGTTTAAGCATTGGAAAAAAACTTGCAGAGGCAGGATTTAACGCCATGAAAGATCGCGGCTTAACACGTCAGTTCGCCTTAGTACGGGATGATAATACCGCCTCTTGGAACATGTTTGCCAAAGAAGACTACAAACAAGTGACCGTGCTTAAATCATTGTTTGGGTATCATATTAAAAGTTTCACTGAGCGTTTCTTGTATTCCTTAGCGTCGAATTATTCCATCTGGGTCAAAGATGAGCGCTTTGAAGATGTCCCAATACATCCCAGACAATTTAGCATCCTAAAAACCCTTGGATTTGCCACTTGGATTGGCGCATCGCTCTCGCTTTTTTCCCTCCGGGGCGTTGCTTTTTTCTGGATCGCTTTGGCCATGGTACCCGCGGTGACCCTTGTTCGGATAATCGTCGCCTATCCATTTGCCAGACAATATGGCCCTGTGCGCTTTGATGCCCCCCAAGGTGGAACGCCTTTAGCCGTTATTTTGGCTTTACTTGGATCGTGGTGGCCGACGTTCGGTTACTTTCTCCCGCGTGAAGATTATTGGAGGGACGATAAATTTTTACCGTATGCAGGAAAAGCGCGTTTTGCCAGTTGGATGTCGATGGTGGCCGTTTATATCGGGGCATCGTATCTATTTCCAGAAACGTTTAGCGCAGGCCTCAATGGGTTCTTGATTACGGTGATTGTCATTCAATTGATTCCTTTTTTTCCGTTGGATGGGATGGATGGAAATGTCGTCTTTAAACATTCTAAGTTGCTCTATGCACTTGGCGTGCTCATCAGTATTGTAGCCATTCTGGCATATTAATGACGTACGTTATTACGCATGGATAAATAAGCTAAGAGGTGATCTCATGGCGCACAATATATCCATCATGAATGCCCGCAAAAATTTCAATCAATTGGCTGAACGTGCCCTTAAGCATGGCACCGAAATCAACATCCAAACGACGCCTGAAAATGTCATTTTAATTTCTGAAAATGATATCAATTGGTCTTGACGGGATATGTATCGGATTGTGTACACCCGCATGGCCCGCAAAAAACATCCCAAAATTCAAACACGCCCGATTATCTAAGGCCGTACAAAATTGGTTTCAAATAATGAACATTAATCCATGGGAAACCCCGCCTCCCTTTGAAAAATTGTCGGGAGATTTGACGGGACTGTATGCTCGAAGAATCAATTTCCAACATCGGGTAGTCTATCAAATCTATGCGTCTGAAAAAAGGATCAAGAGCATACGCATGTGATCACAGTATGAATAAAGCCATCGATTCGAATTATCGATGGCTTTTATTTAAGACATTTAAGAGCGTTTCCAATGATCATAGGCATCCAAGTAATTGAGCGTGGGTTTAAAACTCATGGGAATCGCATATGCATGGGTTTCAAATTCTTCCAAGGTCATACTTTTTCGCCCCATCTGGGCCCGAAAGGTAAATTGCGATAATACATCATATGGCAAGAGGAAGAATTTTTCTAAGCGGGAAAACGCAACAAGGACAAACGCATCCCCGCCTTGCGCATGGACAGCGGCTAAATGATTCATCTGGTGGGGGTGAATGTTGCGCAGGGGAAACGACGTCATCGATTGGGTTTCCTTAACGTCGAAGTCTACATAGCGGTCTTTATAGACCCCGTTGTAATCAGTCGTGGACGGCGTTTTGAAATAGGCTTCTTTAATTTTAGCAGCACTCCGTTTGGGATAGTCGACCGTGACAATTTGCACGGGAGTCGGTTTCTTGTGAATGACGGCTCGCCCAGAATTCAAATAAAAATCATTCGCCTCATTGACGAGTTTCTCAGTTTGAATGCCGCGATTTTTGACCGAAATCTTTTCTGGTTGATAGGCCGATTTACCGTTGGGATAACGAATGTTTTTCATACGGTTATTGTATCATGAAAGATTTTCAAAGAATGTGCAAAAAGGCGGTATTTTTCCGTCAATTCGTCGTTTCAATGTGCGATTTATGCTATAATATCGGTGTTACAGTCTGAAGGAGGCACTATGAGCCAAGTACAATTTTTCGCGCTCGGCGGACTGGGTGAAGACGGAAAAAACATGTATGTTTTTTCGGTCGATGGACGATTATTCATTTTCGATGCGGGGATCAAATACCCCGACCAAGAGTTATTAGGCGTAGAAGCCATTCTTCCCGATTATCAATATCTCCTCGACCATCAATCACAGATTGAAGGCTTTTTTTTGTCGCACGGTCACGAAGACCATATTGGTGCGATGCCAAAAATCCTCACTGAGATCAACGCCCCCGTATACGGGTCATTTTTTACCTTAGCATTACTGAAAGATTCTTTAAAGCAACACAAAATTGACGAATCGAAACTCGCGTTTCGCTCCGTCACCAAAAATACCGTGCTTGATTTTAAATCTGTCAAAGTTCGGTTTTATCAAACCACGCACTCGATTCCTGGGTCGCTAGGCATTGCCTTAGAAACGAAAGAAGGCTCGTTTGTGTATAGTCCGGATTATACGTTTGATCAAAACGTTGATCCCATTTATCAAACATCATTTGATAAAATTCATGCCCTGACCCATAAACCGGTCATCGGGTTATTTTCAGAAAGTTTAGGAGCCATTCGTAAATCCACAGAAGCGGTCGATGAAACGTTAGAATTCCACGTGAATCAAGTGTTTAGAAACCGCAGTAAACGCATTATTGTCAGTGCCTTTTCGACAGATATTTACCGGATTCAGCGAGTCATTAACATCGCCTTGAAATACGAGCGTAAGATTGCCATTATTGGCCGTAAAGCACAGCGAATGATCGATATTGCGATCAACACAGGCCTTTTGAAAATTCCCGACGATCAATTTAAAACATTGAAATTTTTAGATACCGAAAAAGACGCACCCGTCGATGACAATGTCATGATTTTAGTCGCCGGTGATCGTCATGAACCATTCCACATGATTCAACGCATGGCCTTAAAGCATGACCGTCTCGTCCATTTAACGAAAAATGACTTGGTGTTACTCATGACCCCAGCGGTGCCAGGAACAGAAAAAATTGCCTCGCGCATGCTAGACATTTTGTATCGCCACAACATTGATATTCAAAAAATTGACAAAGCGATGTTGCCACCCGCCCATGCGACGAGTTCAGATGTGAAATTACTCAACAACATTTTAAAACCAACATATTTCATTCCCGTAATTGGGGAATGGCGGCATTTCTATGAAATGAAACAAATTGCCAAACAGCTCTCGTATCAAGACGATCACATATTGGAGTTAGAAAACGGCCAAGTCTTGACGTTTGATGCGGGTAAACTCGTGAAATCAGATAGCACCGTGAAAGTCGGTGAAATTCTTGTTGATGGGTCCTTAGAATCTGGCATTCATGATGTCGTCTTAAGAGACCGGGAAATCTTGTCGCAAGACGGCGTTTTAATCATCTCTGGTGCAATCAACTTAAAAAAACGCAAACTACTTGCTGATCCGGAGCTTACGAGTCGTGGTTTTGTCTATGTGAAAGAAAACGAAGCATTGCTCGATGACGTGGCCCAAATCTTTAAAACCGTGGTTGAAAAAGCGTTGAAAAAACAACATTTTGATTTTAAAGAAACGCGTGATGCCGCGAAAGATGCCATGCAAAAATACATTACGCAAAAAACATCCCGTCGCCCCATTGTCATGCCGATGCTTGTCACCGTGGATGATCCGAGCTATGCGTAAACTCGAATTATTTGGGGATGATTATGAATCCAACGCGCCCAAAACACATTATAACGGGGCGCGAGGAATCATTCATTCCGCTGGAAAAATCGTGCTATTGCATTACGCATTAATGAATCATTACACGTTACCTGGCGGCCAAATCGAACCAAACGAAGACGCAAAGACTGCCTTGCACCGTGAAATTTTAGAAGAAACCGGCTACCAAATTAAAGCAGTTGAACCCGTGTTGGAACTGACTGAACACTTTACGGACTCAATTTGGAACCACCATTTTTTTTACGCTGAAATTGCCAGTGAGCAAGCCCCTGTGGCCTATACTGACGCAGAAAAAACCTATGGCATTTCGCTGCATACTTACACGCCGTACGACGCACTCGCTTTGTTGAGTGAACATGTCGGCGATGATCCGTATTCGTCGAACATCATGACCCGTGAATTTCTTGGGCTTTCAGAAGCCATTGCTTACATGTCCCAAGCCAAAATCCTGTGATATAATAGCGCAGTATGCTTAGAAGGAGGCCTCCATGGCTACGATAGAAAACTTAGAAAAATCACAAGTGAAACTCACCATTGAAGTCAGTGCCGATCAATTTGACCACGGCTTAGAACACGCGTATGAAAGCATCAAAAAAGATGTGGAGATTAAAGGGTTCCGTAAAGGGAAAGTCCCCATGGCCATGTACGAAAAGAAATTTGGCGTGGAATCACTCTACGATGAAGCGATTAATCACATCATTAGTGATACGTATTACGATGCGCTTGTTAAACATAACTTGATGGTTGTTGCCCAACCAAAAATTGATTTTGATATCAATACGATTGGGCGTGGGAAAGCATTTACGTATACCGCCACCGTTGCAGTTAAACCCGACGTAACACTCGGTGAATACAAGAATTTAACGATGGAAAAACCCTCTGACAAGGTATCTGCCAAAGAAGTAAACGCAGAAATTAAAAAGTTGCAAGAACAAAATGCGGAAATGCAAGTCATTGAAGACCGTCCTCTCAAAGAGTCAGACACCGCCATCTTTGACTTTAAAGGGACCCTTAACGGAGAAGCCTTTGACGGTGGATCGGCTGAGAATTATGAATTAAAAATTGGCTCCAATAGTTTCATCCCGGGCTTTGAAGCGAAGATGATAGGCCTTAAGCCAGGGGAAGAAAAAGATTTAGATGTGACATTCCCTAAGGATTATCAAGCCGAAGATTTGGCGGGTAAAGATGTCATTTTTCACGTCAAACTCCACGAAATCAAAGAGATGGTGCTGCCTAAACTCGACGATGCATTCGTCAAAGAGTTGGATAAAGAGAATGTATCCACGGTGGATGAGTTAAAAGCAAGCATCAAAGATGACTTAAAAGCACAAAAAGAAAAAGATGCGAAAAACCAAAAAACAGATTTTGCCGTGCAAACCGCTGCCGAAAATGCCACCGTAGAGATTCCCGAAGATATGATCGTTGCTGAGAAGAATCGGATGCTTGATAATACTAAGCAGCAAGCCAAGCAATACGGTCTTGAATTCGAGCAGTATTTACAATTCTCGGGAATGACGCTAGAAAAATTCGAAGAAAAACTCATGGAAGATGCCCGCAAATCAATTCGTTACAACTTAGTGTTAGAAGAGATCGCTAAACAAGAAACCATTGAAGTGAGTGATGACGAGTATGAAAAGCGAATCCAAGAGTTAGCGGATCAATATAAAATGACACCGGAACAAATTTCTGCGCAAGTCTCTAAAGACGTTGTCATTCAAGACATTCAAATGAACAAGGCCGTTGATTTCCTGGTTGAGTCATTGTCATTTAAATAATGAAATACTTTTTTGTTTTTGACTTAGACGGCACTTTACTCGATGATCAAAAAGTTATGAAGCCGGAAGTTAAGCAGATGTTTGACCGGTTAAAAGCCGCCGGCCATGACACGTTTGTGGCGACTGGCCGTGCATTAGAAATCACGCAACCATATTTAGATTTCCTAGGCATCGATACGGCGTGCATACTGAATAACGGCGCTGTCATCCACGATTTAAAAACCCAATCCAATGTGTACGAAGTGGGCATCTCCCGCACTGACATTCAGTCGACGCTTGACTATTTAACCGCCCATAAAATTGCCTACTCTGTGTCAACGTCGAATGCGCTTTACACCACGCCAGATTATCAGTTGGGGTATTACGACCAGTTTATGCAGATGTTTCCTGACTACCCGTTGATTAATCACACGGGTGCCTCGTTTACAGACATTGCTCAGCAAACGGTGTATAAAATTCTTGTACAATTAGGCAGTGATGCCGCCCATAAAAAGCATGAGCCTGAGCTGCGTACACACGTATCGGCGACGGTCACGCAAAGCATGGAAAATTACTTAAGCGTCCTTCCAGAAGGCATTACCAAAGGGGGCACGCTACATAAATACTTACTCGAACACAATGTCCCACTTGACCGACTCGTTGTTTTTGGGGATAATGACAACGATGCTGAAATGCTCGCATTAACGCATCACTCGTACGCCATGATTAACGGCTCAGCCAAAGCCAAAGCGGCGGCAAAGCATGTGACGCGATTAACGAATAATGAACTCGGAGTCATCGATGTGGTGGCTCAATACGAAGCATTATAAAAGGAGAAACAAATGGCTGAAAAATCTGTTGTTATCACCGATCCAGCGGGCATGCACGCTCGCCCTGCCTCAAAAGTGGCCCACCTAGCGGCAAGTTTCGATGACTCCATCACGATTACTTACAAGTCACGCACCATTGATGCGAAAAGCATTATGGGATTAATGAGCTTAGGCGTCCCTAAAGACGCGGAGATTACCATCCACGTTGAGGGTGATCAAGCCGATGAGCACCTTGCGAATGTCCTCGCAGAGATGCAAACACTTGGCTTAATCCGCTAGAAAAAAGACGCGAAAGTGTCTTTTTTTTTGCATTGCTTATAAATTGCTTAGTAATTTTAAACACGGTATACTTTAACTATTCATTCACACGAGGTGTCTATGTACTCCAAAACCACGCAAACTAAAGGCGCACTCCCAGCCATTGCCATCCGGGGCATCGCTCCATTTCCGTCTACGGATGTCCGCACTGAAGTTGGGCGCAGCGTTTCTAAACAAGCCTTATTAGAGGCTGAACGCAACCATGATAATCATGTGCTTTTACTCGTTCAAGAAGACCCCGTCATCGAAGCCCCCACGGAAAAAGATGTGTTAGCCGTTGGCGTCGTTGCTAAGATTGGCATCAAAATTAAATTGCCAAACGGCAACTTTAAAGTCAAATTTGACCCAATTGTCCGGGCAAAAATTGAATCATATGATCACATGGAACCATTCATTCAAACGCAATTCGAAACCATGCCTACGGTGCAAAATGATGTCGATGAAGAAATCGCCTTAGTGCGGGTCATCGTCAAAATGGTCATGGAAAATTCCCAAAGTGTCTTAAACAATCCCAAGCAAACTGTGGAGATGATTCAATCGGGAGTCTCTTCAGATAAGTTGGCCGACGTTGTCGCCAGCAATTTGAAAATATCCGAAAAAGACAAATTCAAATACATCGAAACAGCTGTCTTGGAATCAAGGCTCAATTACCTCATTCAAGACATCGAAAAAGAAAAACACATGACGGAGATTGAAGACAAGATTAATCGGACTGTGAAAAAGAACATCGATGAGAATCAACGGGAATATTATCTCCGCGAAAAACTGCGCGCCATCCAAGAAGAACTCGGTGACAAAGCGAAGAAAGAATCTGAAATCGAAGAACTTCGGGAAAAAATTCTCGCGAAAAAAATGCCAGAAGCGATCGAAGAAAAAGCCCTTTACGAACTCTCTCGGTATGAAACTTTGCCCGCCTCAAGCGGTGAGTCTGGGGTCATTCGGACGTACTTAGACTTTTTAGTGGAACTGCCTTGGAACGAATATTCGAAAGACGAAGAAGACATTAAAAAGGCTGAAAAAGCGTTAGAGACGACGCACTTTGGCTTAGAAAAAGTGAAAGAACGGATCATGGAATATTTGGCAGTCAAACTATTGACCGGAAAAAATCCACAAACCATTCTATGTTTAGTCGGACCTCCTGGAGTCGGTAAAACGTCACTGGTCCAATCCATTGCGAAAGCGTTAAATCGTGAATTCGTTAAACAATCCTTTGGGGGCGTCAAAGACGAAGCAGAAATCCGTGGCCATCGCCGGACCTATCTCGGCGCTTTACCTGGCCGAATCTTACAAGGGATGAAAAAAGCCAAAGTGATCAACCCAGTGTATTTACTCGATGAAGTCGATAAACTTGGATCGGATTACAAAGGTGACCCAAGTAGTGCCTTACTGGAAGTATTAGATCCCGAACAAAATACGCATTTTTCCGATCACTACTTAGAAGATACGTATGACTTATCACAAGTGTTGTTCATTGCAACCGCCAACTATTTAGGAAATATTCCGGCGCCGTTAAGAGACCGGATGGAAATCATTGAATTATCCAGTTATACAGAAATTGAGAAATTCAACATTGCCAAAGAACACTTAATTCCAAAGCAAATTGACACCCACGGTCTGGATCCAAAAAAACTAACGATTACCGACGATGCCGTCATGGCCATCATTCGTACCCATACCCGTGAAGCTGGGGTTCGCCAACTTGACCGTCTGTTTGGAACCATCGTTCGCAAAGCCATTAAAACCATATTGGGTGAGAAGAAAAAACACATCACTGTCGATGAAACCAATTTAGATAGCTTCTTAGGCAAAGCAAAATTCTCCAACAACAAAGCCGATCAAGAAGATCAAATTGGGGTGGCAACCGGCCTTGCGTACACGCAATTTGGCGGAGACACGCTCGCCGTCGAAGTGGCATTTTACGAAGGCAATGGGGCCTTATCACTGACTGGTCAATTGGGAGATGTGATGAAAGAAAGTGCCCAAGCCGCCATGTCGTATGTCCGAGCAAACGCTGATAAATATGACATTGATCCAAAAATCTTTGAAAAACAAAACGTTCACATCCACGTCCCTGAGGGCGCGGTGCCGAAAGATGGACCAAGCGCTGGCGTCACGATTACGACGGCTTTAGTGAGCGCGCTTTCTAAGAAAAAAATCGATCACCGTGTGGGAATGACCGGTGAAGTTACACTGCGCGGTCGGGTTTTACCCATCGGTGGACTCAAAGAAAAAGCGATTGCCGCACATCGCAGTGGTCTCACTAAAATTTTAATCCCGAAACAAAATGAGCGCGACATTGATGACATTCCCATGGAAGTGCGCGATCAATTAGAAATTGTCTCCGTTGAAACCATGGAAGATATTTTATCCAATTCATTGAAAGTGTAAGGCAATCTTCGGATTGCCTTTTCTTAAGGACGCCCTATGCAAGTTAAAACCAATACCCCATGGATGGCTGAAAAAGCCCAAGACTACCCTGAACGATTGCCCGCAGAGATCGCCTTTTTTGGGCGTTCTAATGTGGGGAAAAGTTCGCTTTTAAATGCCTTGCTTAACCGCAAAAAGCTCGCCTACACGTCAAGCATGCCGGGGAAAACCAAAACGGTGAATTTTTACATGATGCACGATGACTTTTACATCACAGATTTACCGGGCTATGGCTATGCGCACAAGCAAAAACAATCCAACCGATTTGCCGAACTGTTTGAAGACTATTTAGCGTCAGACCGGATTACCCACGCCTTCCTTTTAATTGACGGCCGGCAAGCGATTAATCCACTCGATGTGTCGATGGCAGAAACCTTTAATTATCTGGATATTCCCTTTTCCATCGTCGTCACCAAACGCGATAAACTCAATCAATCTGCGGTGCATGCCATTAAAACGACCGCCCTAGAAGCCTTTCACGTCAGCGAAGCGTCTTTATACATGGTATCGAGTTTGAAAGGCAAAGGCATTGAGTCCCTTAGAGATGCGATTGAATCGATGATTCAACTTGTCAAAGACGGCGCTTCTTGATACACTTGAAGCAGTCGATGAAAAGATGAGTAAGTGATGTCATTCCTTGAATAGAGAGTGCCGGTTGGTGAAAAGGCATAGGTGTGCGTGGCTGAAGTCCCTTGGAGACAATGCTTTGAAGCTTAGTAAGAGCATTCCCTTAAGCCGGGTTAAGCGCTTTAATGAAGTGTATTGGCAACCAATAAATTAAGGTGGTACCGCGGACAAAACTGTTCGTCCTTATCGATTATGATAAGGACTTTTTTTATGGAGGAATTCAATGATTGCACCGAAATACGACCATATTGCGGTTGAAAAGGACCGCTACGAGACCTGGAAAGACCGGGGATATTTTAAATCAGGGGATGCCAGCAAGCCCCCCTTTACCATCGTCATTCCCCCGCCCAATGTGACCGGAAAATTACACCTTGGCCATGCTTGGGATAATACCATTCAAGACATTTTAATTCGCATGAAGCGTATGCAAGGGTATGATGCGCTTTATTTACCTGGCATGGACCACGCCGGCATTGCGACGCAAGCCAAAATTGACGCAAAGCTCAAAGAAGAAGGCATCAGCCGGTACGATCTTGGGCGTGAGGGGTTCTTAAAAGAAGCCTGGGCCTGGAAAGAATCGTATGCGGAAACCATCCGGAATCAATGGGCTGCTTTAGGCCTTAGTTTGGATTATGATAAAGAACGCTTTACCTTAGATGACGGATTAAGCCAAGCGGTCGAAACAGTCTTCGTGACACTTTATGAAAAAGGACTCATATACCGCAAAGAGCGAATCATTAACTGGGACGTGGAAGCCAAAACGGCGCTTTCAAACATCGAAGTTGAACGCAAAGACATCGAAGGTGCCCTGTATTACTTGCGCTATATTACAACCGATGGAGACGATGAAATATTGATTGCGACGACGCGTCCAGAAACGATGTTTGCCGATACCGCCATCATTATTCACCCAGACGATGAGGCGCGCAAGCATCTCGTTGGCAAGCACGTCTTTATCCCAGGCACCGCCGTATCAATTCCCGTTCTCGTTGATGACTACGTGGACCGAGAATTTGGAACCGGTGCACTCAAAGTAACCCCAGCGCACGATCCCAATGACTTTGCAATTGGTGAAAAGCACGGATTAAGTATGCCATCATGCATGCACGATGACGGAACGATGAATGAGATGGCCTTTCAATATGAAGGCTTCGATCGTTTTAGCTGCCGCACGCAGATGGTTGAAGATTTGAAAGCCGCTGGATTACTCACTAAAATTGAAAAAATCACTCATAATGTTGGCCACTCAGAGCGAACCGGAGTCGTCGTTGAACCTCGCCTTTCCATGCAATGGTTTGTCGACATGAAAACACTCGCGGAACGGGCGTTAAAAGAATCGGACGCTCAATTTGTCCCGGCGCGCTTTGAAAAAACGTTTAACCATTGGATGGAAAACATTCAAGACTGGTGCATCTCTAGACAACTGTGGTGGGGTCACCGAATTCCCGCGTACTACCGCGGCGAAGAGGTGTATGTGGGAACGAATCCTCCTGAAGGGTTCACTCAAGACACCGATGTCTTAGATACTTGGTTTTCGTCTGCTTTGTGGCCATTTTCAACGCTTGGATGGCCGGATGAAACGGCTGATTTTAAACGGTATTATCCAAACGATGTGATGGTCACGGGGTATGACATTATCTTCTTTTGGGTCGCCCGGATGATCTTTCAAGCCATTGAGTTTACTGATCAAACCCCTTTTAAAGACGTCTTAATTCACGGCTTAATTCGGGACAAAGATGGCCGTAAAATGTCCAAATCCCTCGGCAACGGCATTGATCCCATGGACATTAAAGCGCAGTATGGAATGGATACGTTGCGTTATTTCTTAACGACCAATTCCGCCCCTGGACTTGATTTACGGTTTGAATTTGAGAAAGTTGAATCCAGTTGGAATTACATTAATAAACTGTGGAACATTTCCCGGTATTGCATGATGCAGCTCGATGACTTAGACGCACTCAGTGATATTCGCGCCCCCAAAGCGTTGCCCAATCAAATGATTTTGGCGGCCTTTGAAACCATGTTGGAATCGGTGAATACCAACTATGCACGCTACGAACTTTCAGAAGCGGCGCGCGCCATTTATACATTTAGTTGGGAAACCTTTGCGTCATGGTATATCGAAATGAGTAAGCCTTTGATGCGTCATGCTGATGATGCACTGAAAGCTGAAACACTCACCACCATGTGGACCGTACTCACCAAACTCCTCAAATTATTGCATCCTTTCATGCCATTTGTTACGGAGTATCTATACTTGCATTTACCGTTTATCACCGATGAATCGATTATGATTAGTGAATGGCCCAACCCCGTGCCAGCGTATCAAAACACCCACGCACTCAAAGATTTTGCGATCATTCAAGAACTTGTGGTCTTTGTCCGGCAAACCCGCAGTCATTATCAAGTGGGTCCAAAAAAACCCATTGATATATATTTGGACACTTCACACGAACGCGTGATATCGCAAAACTATAAGATATTAGAAGAATTTATTCATCCAAAACTATTTTCCATGAATACAGGTTACACCCCGAACCCGGAAGACATCGTCCATGTCGGTCAAGGCTTCACCGCGTATGTGCCACTCGGTTCGTTGGTTGATATTGGCCAAGAAATCGCCAAGCAAGAAGCCGAGCTTTCGCGCATCGAAGGTGAAATCAAACGCGCCGAAGGGATGTTGTCAAACCCCAAATTCATTGAAAAAGCCCCCCAAGATAAAATCGACGCAGAAACGCAGAAAAAAGCCAACTATGAAACACAAAAAGCCGACTTGATCGCGCTCTTGAAGCAGTTAAAAGGTCATGTTTAAGTCCTTAAAAGCGGCGCAAGCCTGGATTGAATCGGTCCAAAAGTTTGGCCCTAAATACGATTTAGTCCGTATGCAAAACGCGACGCAAATGCTCAACCATCCAGAAAAGAAAGTACCGATGATTCACGTCGCTGGTACCAATGGTAAGGGCTCCACAGTGAGCTTTATTAGTCATATTTTAATGGCGGCAGGGTACCGGACTGGGATGTACATAAGTCCCTACATCGAATCATTTAATGAACGCTTTATGATCAATCATGTCCCGATTGATGATACGGCCCTTTTAACGCTGATTAATGAGATGCACGCGTTTAATCTTGCCTACCACGCACGCTTCTTTGAACATCTATCCTTTTTTGAATTAACCACGCTCTTAGCGTTTGAATATTTTAACAATGAATCATTGGATGTGGCGGTCATTGAAGTCGGCATCGGTGGCCGCCTGGATGCGACCAATGTCATCACCCCAGAAGTGAGTGTGATTACGTCTATCGGGTTTGATCATATGGCGATTTTAGGGAATACATTAAAAGAGATTGCCTCCGAAAAGCTCGGCATCGTGAAACCTTCGGTGCCTTTGGTGAGCGGCGTTAAAGATGCTGAGCTGATCGAGTTATTTGAATCAACCACTCAAAAGCGCGGAGCAAACCTCATTCAAACCGATCACGTAACCTTTATCCCAACGATCCCGCAAACATTCTCCTATCAGTCCACCCCCTACGAAATCAATTTACTTGGTGAGCACCAAGTTGCCAACGCAGCGTGTGCCATTGAAGCGACCCGTCAGTTAAATCATCGGGGGTTTACGATCTCTGAAACAGCCATTCAAGCGGGACTTAAAGATGCCTTTTGGCCGGGTCGATTTGAGACTTTAGGCCCATTTATTTTAGACGGTGCGCACAACTACCAAGGGGTTCAAAGTCTATTGAAAGCGGTGGATGCGTATTTCAAAGCAACGCCACTCACCATCGTCTTTGGTGTCATGGGGGATAAAGACTCTAAAGCGATGCAAACGTTACTAGAAGCACGGGCGGAAACGATGGTGTTCACGGAAGTCGATCATCCAAGAGCATTAGCTAAAACCGTCATGTTTGATCGTTCCATGCATCCCAATAAACTGATGGCATCGATTGACGAGGTTGCATCCCTTGAAGGACCGACCCTCATCGCAGGATCGTTGTACGTGATTAGCGCAACACGTGCGAAGATTAAGGAGCGTTTGGATGCTAAATAAGCCTGCTCAATCCACTAAAAAGCTGATGGATTGGTATGCCGTTCACAAACGCGATTTACCGTTTCGAGGCATCGATAATCCATACTTCACATGGGTCAGCGAAATCATGTTGCAGCAAACCCAAGTTGACACTGCGGTGCCATATTTTAACCGGTTCATTAAACGGTTTAGTACCGTTTGTGCGCTAGCCAACGCCGATCAAGCGGAAGTGCTTAAATACTGGGAGGGGCTTGGGTATTACCGAAGAGCCAAGCACCTACACGAATCTGCGCAACGAATTTGTCATGAAATGGACGGTGTATTCCCGAGTGATTTAAAAACCATCGAGTCATTAAAAGGGGTGGGCCGTTATATTGCGCGAGCGATTCATTCAATTGCGTTTAATCAACCGAGTGCCGCCGTTGATGGCAATGTATTACGCGTTATTTCACGGCTTACTGGGTTTGATCAAGACGTGATGAAACCCAAAAATGCACGCATCATTGAAGATACCGTGAACACAATGATTCCCCACGCCACCCCGCGAGATTTCACCCAAGCGCTGATGGAACTGGGCGCCACTGTCTGTCAGAAAAAACCAAATTGTGCCGTGTGTCCATTGCAAAGTGAGTGCGTCGCGTTTAGGGACAACCGCCAAGCTGAATTACCAGTTGTCGTCAAGAACACGAAAAAAACGGAAAAATCATTTCACGTGTTCGTGGTCAAGTATGCTGATAAAGTGTTGCTTGTAAAGCGTCCTGAAGTTGGTTTGCTTGCGAACTTATATACATTTCCCCAATTTGAAGGGCAATTTGATGCAGCGAAAAATGCATTTGAAAACTCATTTAACGCGCGTGTGATTAATCATGCCCATGCGTTTAACATCGATCATTTATTTTCGCATCAAGTATGGCACCTGTCAGTCCATCTCATTGAATGTGCGGATTATGCAGGGCTTGATTTAGTTTCACTTACGAACTTTCCCTATGCGATTGCTAAAGCTCATTTAAATATCATCGATCAATTAAAAGAAATTTAACCGAGTTGTGCGAATGGTTTATATGAGGAGGCAATCCCTATGAAACCATTGCGACAGGAAAATCCAAGAACACGTTTTTTAAACGCGGGTAAATCAGCGATGATGACGTATGAACTAATTGCCTTGTTAATTCAACGGCATGACGGTGATGATGAGGCGATTGATTTAGCGAAACAACTGCACACTCGGTTTAAAAGCATTCACGGCATCCGTAAAGCGTCGCTGTATGACTTGATGCAAATCCGAGGTATGGGTCCGGTCAAAGCGATGCAATTACTCTCAGCGTTAGAACTTGGCAAACGACTGAACCAAGAAACGTTGAAGAAGACCCATTTCTTAGGGTCCCCTCACAAAGTCTATGACTTTCTCAAAGATGACTTAGAACCGCTTGATCAAGAACACTTCGTCGTGTTGTATTTGAATACAAAAGGGTACTTGATTGAGACGGTTGAACTTTTCAAAGGAAGTTTGAATGCATCGTTGGTGCATCAACGAGAAATATTTAAACACGCGGTTGCCATGCGTGCGGCGAGTTTTATCATGGTGCATAACCATCCCTCCGGGGATGCGACCCCGTCGGGGAATGATAAACGCGTAACCGGTGTGATGGAAGATGCTGGAACGATGATGGACATTTTAATGACCGACCATATCATCATCGGCTATCAACAATTCTATTCGTTTAAAGCCGAACAAATTACGCACATTCATCCTTCTTTAGAATCCGCGCAATCTACGCGAAAAAAGGCAGCATAAACAATTGACAAAAAACCGCTGCTTTGGTATTCTTTTTAAGCAGTGCACACCGCACAGAAAAGGTTTTAAACAGCAGTTGCTGTACCTTCATGGCGAGTCTTAAAAATGAGGAGGTGCCAGATGAAAGCAGTCATTGAAACCGGTGGCAAACAATTTACCGTTGCCAAAGGCGATAAAATTTACACAGAAAAAGTCGACGTAGAAGTTGGCCAAAGCGTAAATTTTGATGATGTGTTAATGGTGACAGGGTCCAAAATGCTCGTAGGTGATCCGTTTGTTAAAGGCGCGAAAGTAACCGCTAAAGTGCTGAAGCACGGGAAACAAAAGAAAATTATCGTGTATAAATACAAACCGAAAAAGAACTACAAGCGTAAACAAGGCCACCGTCAACCATATTCACAATTAGAAATCACTGATGTTAAAGTCTAACGATTGGAGGAATCGATATGTTATTTGAATTACATTTAGCACCCTTTGAAGCGTCAAAAAAAGGGGTTGGATCTACCAAAAACGGTCGTGACTCTGAATCAAAACGTTTAGGGCTCAAACTTTCCGATGGCCAATTTGCCAAAGCGGGCGCGATCATCTACCGTCAACGCGGTACGAAAGTTCGTCCGGGCCAAAACGTCGGACGCGGTAGTGATGACACGTTATTTTCCAAAGTCGATGGCATCGTAAAATACGAACGCATCGGCAAAGAGAAAAAACAAGCATCCGTTTATCCCCTTTAATACGCACATGGCAAGCCCTTACGGTTTGCCATTTTTTTTGTAAATCGCTATAATTTACCTAGTCTTAATGAAGGATGCCATATGGTAAGAAAAGCCACACTGAATGATATTCCAGCGCTCTTTGCAATGGCCCGTAACACGGTCATCGCCATGCATGCAAAAGGCATTGATCAGTGGTCAAGTGAATACCCAGGAAATGCTGACTTTACGCAAGACATCGAGCGTTCTGACGGGTATGTGTGGGATAACGGTACCGTTCATGGATATTTTGCGCTCGTTGAAACAGACCCCCATTACAAGGGCATCGCCTGGCGTGAGTCCTCTGGCATTGCCGTGCATCGACTGATGACTGATCCGAGTGTGCAGCGTACGGGTGTCGCAAAGGCGATGATGCTTGCAATCATTGATGAAGCAAAAAAACGACATCGTGATGCTGTATGGATTGATACGCATCCAGCGAATGATGCAATGCGTGCGCTCCTTTTTCATTTTGGATTTAAAGAACGCGGGTTTATTGATGCGATTTATCGCATTGCCTATGAACGTCCGACGTTTAAAAATCCTCCGCAGAGCATTCTTATTTTTGGTAATTCAGGCGTCGGTAAAACCACGCTTTCCAAACAACTCTCTGCGAAGCTTGGCATTCCATATGTCCATTTAGACAGTTTGTATTGGCAAGAAAATTGGCAATCTACGCCGCGTGACCAATTTATTCAAACGGTCAATGAGTATTTATCCACCCACGATGCATTTGTCATGGATGGTAATTACTTGACATCGGGAACACTCAAGCCCCGTTTGGCCCATACTGAAATGCTCATATTTCTTGATTACCCAACGCAAGTGGCACTCAACGGCATTAAAAAACGCGAAAAAGAATACAGCGGTCAAGCCCGGTCTGATATGGCAGATGGCTGCATCGAAAAAATCGACCAAGAGTTTTTAACGTATGTCCTAAACTTTAATCACACGCGGCGCCCAAGTATTTTAGGGATTTTGCAAGAAAACCAAGAGACACACCACACCTTACGGTTTGCGACGCGTAATGCATTGCATACATTTTTAGAGAGTCTTTAGGAGACCCCATGTTTGTAGACTTAGTCCAAGTAGAATTAGAAAGCGGCAAAGGCGGCGATGGCATCGTCGCGTTTCGTCGTGAAAAGTATGTGCCTAAAGGCGGCCCGTCCGGTGGGGATGGTGGCCGGGGCGGTCACATTATTTTAGAAGGTGACGAGGGATTGTCCACGCTCTTGGATATTCGCTATAAAAAACGGTTTAAAGCCGAAGATGGTGTCAATGGCCAAAATAAAAAACGGCACGGAAGAAACGGTGAAGATACGATCATTCGTGTTCCCTTAGGAACGCAAGTTCGAAATGCGGATGGGGCATTAATTGCTGATTTAGTGCACCAAGGCCAACAAGTCCCAGTCGTGTATGGTGGCCGAGGAGGTCGCGGGAACGTTAAGTTTGTGACGGCCCATAATACGGCTCCAAAAATCGCTGAAAACGGTGAACCTGGTAAAGTCTTAGACGTGACGATGGAACTCAAACTCCTCGCAGATGTTGGATTAATTGGCTTACCATCAGCGGGCAAGAGCACACTGATAAGTGTCATTAGTGCCGCAAAACCAAAGATTGCAGCTTACCCATTTACGACTTTGATTCCGAATTTAGGCATGGTTCAAGCCCCGGATGGGAAAAGTTTTGTCGTCGCCGACATGCCGGGTTTAATTAAAGGTGCGTCTTCAGGGAGTGGCCTTGGGTATCAATTTCTTCGCCATATTGAGCGGACTCGCGTATTGATTCATGTCGTTGACATGGCACCCACAGATGGGATTGATCCAGTCACTGCCGTGCAAGTCATTCGTGATGAGCTCGCCGCATATAACCCCAATCTACTCAATCTTCCCACCGTGATTGCAGCAAATAAAATGGATTTACCAGGAAGTGACGATCACTTAAAAGCGTTACAAGCCGCCTATCCAGACACGGAAATCTTCCCCATTAGCGCCTGGCGAAAAGATAACTTAGATGGCTTGTTATTCCGCACCTCAGAATTACTCACGCATGCTAAAGAAATGCCCAAAGACGATGATTATTACTACTATAAATACGAAGAATCCTTGGATACCCCATTTGAAATATCTCGCGCCGATGATGGCGTCTATGAAGTCTATGGTGGTGAACTCGAACGCATCTTTAAGATGACAGTCTTCGAGCAAGACCAAGCGGTTCGCCGGTTTTCCAGACAACTTAAGCGCTTAGGTGTTGATCAAGCACTTCGCGATAAAGGGGTTAAAAACGGGGATACCGTCCGTATTTGTGGCGCCGACTTTGACTTTAAAGACTAATAGTTTGCTAAACAAACTATAAGGAGGATGTATGTATAATTACATTCAAGGAACGATTAAAGGTGTGGATCCAAAAGGGATCACGCTGGATAATTCAGGGATTGGGTATCACATCGTTCCACCAAATCCATATGCGTATGGCATTGGTCAAGACGTATTAGTACACACGTATCATTACGTCCGTGAAGATCAAGCGATTTTATATGGCTTTCATTCGCTTGAGCAAAAAGGATTGTTTGAGAGTTTGATAAGCGTTAAGGGCATTGGCCCGAAAAGTGCGCTGGCTGTTCTAGCGAGTGCTGAAGTCAACGATATCATCCGCGCGATTGAAACAGGAGATGCCAAGTACTTAAATCGATTCCCCGGCATTGGTCCCAAAGCCAGCCAACAAATCATTCTTGATTTAAAAGGCAAAATCAGCAGTGGTGGAGTCACCTTAAAAGTACATGCAAAACTTGAAGAGGTGGAAGATGCATTGCGCTCACTCGGCTATAAAGCCAAAGAAATCGCAGCGCTCACCGCAAACTTAGATACGACTCTTGATACCGCCACATTGGTCCGCCAAGCCTTACAGAAAAAAGCGTAAAAAAGCCCCCTGCCTCTCTGGCAGGGGGTTTATTTGTTATTGATAAGTAAATACCGTTTGTAGTTCGGATTTAGGTAGCTTATTTCCTAACGCAATCATTAATAAGATACGCGCTTTTAATCCCGTTAGATCGGTGCCAAATATGGCCCCTTTTTTTATGAGGTCTTTGCCGCCGCCTGGATATCCGTACGTATCATAGACCCGCCCACTTGGAACGCGTGAGACGACAATTACAGGAATGTTTCTTGCAATTAGCCGTTCAATTGGGTCAACCAATTGGGGAGGCACATTGCCCCGACCCATTGCTTCAATGACAATGCCCTTAATTGGTTTGTCAACAAACTGGTCGATCATGTCGGCGGCGATCCCTGCGTACGTTGTGACCAAGGGAACCGGTGAGTGGAAATCATTTTTGAATCGATACGACCACCGATTTCTCAAGCGATAGTAAATCACATGTTCGCCATCGATGATACCAAGTGGTCCAAATGAGAGCGATTTAAATGTATCTAAGTTCAAGGTATGTGTCTTAGTCACCTCCCAGGCCGCATGAATTTCATAGTTCATGACGACTAAAACCCCTTTATTTTGTGAATTGAGATCTTGCGCAGTATACAAAGCACTGACTAAATTATTAAATCCATCATAGCCAATCTCAGATGCATTCTTCATGGCCCCTGTAATAACCACCGGTTTTTCTGATCCATGAACCAAGTCCAAATAAAATGCAGTTTCCTCTAAAGCATCGGTCCCATGTGTAATGACGACTCCCAAAATTTCTGGATCCGCCAATAAGGGATCAATAAAATTTTTCAGAGCTTGCATTTTTTCTAAGGTCATCGATGGCGATGGAATCATGGAAAAAGGATGCGTCACTAAATTCTCAAATCCGAGCGTATCGTTCAAAACTTTAATGATGTCAGAAGCATCCTGCATCGGGAATGCGCCCTCAGCCGGATCGAATATTTTCATGGTGATCGTTCCACCCGTCATTACAATGGCAACTTTGCCCATACGTGAAATCCTTTCAAAACCAAAAGATGTAATGCACTTTAAATCGCGATTTAGCTTAGGCGTATTTTTCTCAGCTCCATCTTAGAAGAAGAAACAAGAAACCGTTTATACATTTACACACCAGTTAGACTAGACAAGACAATAATTACGTTTACTTATGTTAACATAATATATATTATAGAAAGTAAAATGGCCATTTAAAAACTCCACTACTGGGAGAGATAATCTAGGGCAACGCATCCATTGACCTAGTTAATCAAGGCTTTTGATTGGTGATCACCCCGTTTATTAGGGTCAATTAAATGCGTTTGATTATGTTTACCGACTTTGGTCTTCTGCTGTTAAAACCGGTCATGCAATTTTGAAAATATGCGTCTTTTTTTGTGATGATGAATGTGGGTGGCTTACATTTTACAAAATCGCTTAGAGGCGATTTTTTGCATTTTTAATCGGCAGACGATGAATGGTTTTTAATCCTAACAGTTGAATCATTGCTTCCGCTTTTTTCATGGCATCATCATATAACGTGTTTGGGTGATGGGCATCGGAACTTAAAATGATTGGCATTTTATACTGCTTGGCGATCTGCCAAAATTCTTCTCTGGGATATGGATACCGATTGCCTTGTGACGTTTGTTTAATGCCTCTGCGTATTCCATTGGCATTAAATTCGATGGGCAGCTGATACATTTCTGCGGTTTGACAGATCAAATGTGCGGCTTTTTCGCATGCCTCGTCAAACGTATCATATCCACACATATATAAATCAGGATGTGCAAGTAAACTAAAGTAGCCTGAGGCGATAGCGTCTTTTACTTCTTTGGCATAAGTTAATACGTGTTCGGGTTTAGATAAATTAAAACTACTTTGAAGCGTTCCGTTGTGTTGAATGTAGTGGTGTCCGAGGACTAAGTAATCCACAGTATCTAAAAACCCTTGGTAATACGCGGCATCGCTTTCCACGTATTCACATTCCATGCCCAGGTACACATCGATCAATGATTGGTAGCGTTTTTGGACGTCCAAGACATCCGCATAATAGGCGTTTAATGACGTGTAGGGCATGCGCATTGAATCTGGAACGGTCTCAGACGGTACATGATCACTGATTCCGAGTACTTTAAATCCCAGTTCAATGGCTTTTTTAACGTAATCTTCCGTGGTACCAACTGCATGGTTACATAGCATGTGGTGGCTGTGATAGTTACTATCAATCATTATTAACTCCTTGGCTCAATTATAGCATTCTAAATAATAAAACTGCATTCGAGAAGAATGCAGTTTTTAATAGAGTTTTCAATGGGTGATTGCTGTGAGTTACGGGCGCTTAATCGATAGCGTTTCAAGATTATTTACCGTGTAGTCTTGGCCATAGACGCGGATGTCTGCATCACCGTCTGCCCTAATCGTCAGTTTTTCCGGGGTGAGTTGTACCTTTGCGGTGACATCTTGATTGAGCCTTAGGCGCATCGAAAACCGTTTCCAAGCTTCCGGCAACCGTGGATGAATGGATACGCGTTCATTCACTTCATAGCCCATAAACCCTTGCAGTAACGTCATATAAACCCCGCCTAAGTTTGCTAAATGGAGTCCATGAAATGTATTCTTCTGACTATCAAACAAATCAAGATGGATGGTTTTTTTAAAGTAGTCATACGCTTTTTCAATGTTTCCTAACTTTGCAGACTGTGTGGCATGAATGCAATATGAGAGACTTGAATCATGCGATGTTCTTGATTCATAAAAGTCAAAACTATCTTGCATGACATCCTCAGGCCGATTGTGTAACAACATGTGAGCTAGTACGGTGTCGGCTTGTTTTAACACTTGAAATCGATAAATGGTCAACGGATGGTAATGCAATAACAACGGCCGATTGTCTTCTGGGATACTTGCTAAGTCGATGGGTTTTTTAGAGAGAAAGCTGACGTCTTGTAAGTCGATGTTACGAGGCTTGTCAAACGGTAGGTAAATCTTATTCGCGATTTCTTGAAACAGATCGCGTTCATCATCGTTGATTAAATCATCGCGGATTTTTGTGTAATCAAGTAAAAACTCCAGATGATACTTTAGTAAAACGTTGGTATAAAAGTTATCATCGACAACGGCATTGTATTCATCAGGCCCTGTCACATGGTGAATGTGGTAATGATTGTCATGCTTCGACACTAAGTCTTTAAAAAAACGTGCAGTCTCTAGGAGTACCACAAATCCTTTGTGCGTCATGAACGTGTCATCTTTGTATAACTTGTAGTATTGAATGATCGCGAAGGCGATGTCTGAATTAATGTGATATTGCGCCGTGGATGCCGGATAGTATGCACTTGTCTCGCGGCCACTAATAGTTCGCCACGCAAACTTTACTCCTTCAGGATTGCCTAATTTATACGCTTCATGACGTGCGGCGTCTAATTGATAAAACCGATACTCAAGTAAGTTCAAGGCGAGTTTTTGGTCTACTTGGCGAAAAAATGGTGACATGTAAATTTCACTGTCCCAAAACGTATGGCCCTCATACCCTTCTCCGGTTAAGCCTTTGGCAGGAATGTTCGTGCGGGGGCTGTGAGCGCCTGCTGTATAAAGTTGATACAAATTAAAATAGATGGCTTCGTTATACGTGTCTTGATTCGTCGTTTCGATTTGGATATCGGCAAATGGCGCAAATTGATCAAGGGCTGCTTTTTGCATGGCGTAGATATCATCCACGGAGGTATTCAGTACGAAATTATAGCCACTCTCGAGTAATGTGTCCATTTCCGAATGGTCTAGTGTGTTGTAGTACAAGGCGAACTTTTGAAAATTGAATGACTCTTTGGGCGCCATCAATACGGTTTTGGTGGCTACAATCTTCTCTTCATCGGCCGAATAATCAAATGGAACCGAATGGGTGAGACCGACTTTGCACTGAAATTCCGTTGACAGTGTCTCAATCGTAAGTTCACTGCGGTCTTCTTTTACCGACACATCCAGAGGCTTGATGCGTTTAGTCACGTGCGTACCCGCCCGAATATCAGAGACTGAACTATAATTTTCAACGGCCGCATTTAATTGTGATTCAATGGTAATCTCTCCTGTATAGTTCACACTTTCCACGGTGTAATCGATCATGAATAATGGTTTAAAAGACAAGTGAGTTAAACGTTTTGCACGAATCCACAGTTGCTTGCCATCCATCGTTTCGTACAACGCGCTGCGCGTGGTGTAGCCATCACGCATGTTGTAACTACGTTTCAAGGTAAGCAATTTTGCGAAGTTTAAATCTAATGGCGAATCACCCAACCATACTTTAATGGTTTGTGCATCTGGGAGATTAACGATGGTCTCACCACGTTCAGGAAACCCGTACGCACTCTCGCTATACAGCAACGTATGAGTGTCATAAAACCCGTTGACGTAGGTCCCGCGAATGGTCGTTTGATAGGGAACACCTTCTTCAAAATTCCCGCGCACACCCAAATAATTGTTTTGCGTGGACATGATGGATTCATCAATCGCTAACGACGCAATGTCAGTTCGATTGTCTCGTGTGAGTATCATACAGTGCGCTCCTTATACATGGGTTTCCAGCATCGCATGTGCCGCTGTTAAGTCGGCAAACACATAGTCAGCATCCAATCGTTCACCGATACCAATGGCAGTCATGCCGGCTGCTTTAATGGCTTGAACACCGGCAATGGCGTCTTCAAACGCGACACAGTTCTCGGGTGCGACACCCAAGCGTTTAGCAGCCGCCAAAAATAAGTCAGGGGCGGGTTTTGAGGGGTGTTTAGCAGGATCAACAATGACGTCAAAAAACGCCTTAATCTTCAGTGCTTCAATCAGTGGCACAGCATTTTTAGATGCTGAGACAAGTCCAATTTTAATTGAGTGGGCCCGTGCAAATTCTAAAATAGTCTGTACACCGGGTAATAAGTTGTCGGGATTATATTCGGCGACGAGGTCTTGATACATCGCGTTTTTAGTATCCATGAAGGCTTGCTTGGCATCTTCGGATAAGTCAATGTTCGCATATTGCACAATTTTTTCAACACTATTCCGGCGGGAAATTCCTTTAAGCGACACTTCCAATGAGTCTGGAAGATCAATGCCATAGGAATTAGCAACGGCTTTCCATGCTTTGAAATGAGCCGTACTGGAATCGGTAATTACGCCGTCTAAATCAAATAAAAATGCGTCAATTTCCATCGATAATCCTCCTTGTAACGTCAATAGTCGGTCAAGTAAAATTGTTGCAATGGATCAAGTTTAAAGTCCAAAAAGTCACTGGGTGATTTAAAGTAATCAGGAATATCAAATTCTCGATCAATGGGGTTTTTAAGAGCCCATTCTAAGGCTTTGATGTATTCCTGTGCGGTATACGCACAACTGAAAGTATCCGACGCCTTATTTAAAGCTTGAGTTTTACAGTGGTCATAGTTTTTCAAAATATACATGAGACTTTTTGTGATTTGGTCGGATTTAGCAGGGGTGAATTGAATTCCACAAAGCTTTCCATTCTCTTCGAGGATGCTCGTTGTATTTAACTGCTCATTGACGGCGATTGGGAGGCCGGCGTGCATGCTTTTTAAGATCATTGAGCTGAATGACAAGGGACTTTCCATCAACACTAAAAAGCCGTTTAAGGCACTCATGTATTTCAAGAATTGTGTGAGTTGAGGATCTGTCTGTGCATTCATAAAGGTGACTTGACCATCTAAATCATTGGCGGCAATGACATCTTGAATGGCCTGTACCTGTTTTTTTTCAGACATGGGTAACTTTTCATACATCGCTTTGATGTCAGGGCACCCTTGATTGATAAAGACGATGTTCGTCATGGCTCTAAGGGCTTCACTTTGCGCATACGTGTGGAGTAATTTGAGCTGATGGGTATAAGGCTCAAAATGTAAGGGGATAATCATGTAGGGCAAATCTAGACGACTGTGTGTGATGTCTCTCACGAGCCGTTCATCAATGGCTTGATGAAAGGCTTCGCTCGATCTACTCAACGTGTCAGACTCTGCATCAAAGGGGCGAATGCCAGGCAATACAATGTTCAATCGGTCTTTTTTTGCAGTGATGATGTCTTTGTAAGTGTGACTTAGGTAGGCATTATTTACTTCTTTTTGGGTGGATGCAAACAATACAGATGCGCCCTTCATCGCTGCTCTTTCAGCCATGAGTTGTTTGGCTGTATCCGCTAAGCCATCAATGACTGTCATATTGATCGAAGAAAACTCTATCTTATCTAATTGAGCTTTCGCAAACGAGTGCGGAGTAAAGGCGTAGGGAACATTCGTTTTTTCACTCAATAAAGCACTAGCAAGTCCACCAATTGGCCCGTGTCCACTAATGAAATCAAGTGACTCAACCGTGGGATAATAGTACTCGGCCACATTTTTAACCCATTCGTAAAGGATTTCCCAGACTGCTTCATCGGCAACAAATGCGGTGGATTGTGTGGGAATCTGAATAATTCGCAAGTTGTTAGACAGTTTTGAATGGGCCATCGGTGCTGGATAATCCTGGTAGATGGAATCATCAATTTTGCGCGTCACTAAATCGACCGTATGCCCAAGCAAAGCCATCTCAATGGCCAGTTCTTCCACGAAGGCATGATAACTCTCTTGACCAATGTGCGTGTTTAAATAGGTGTGATTGGACGTTAAATTAGGTTGGGGGCTCATTAAGATGATGTGCATGACATTCTCCTTAAATACGGCCGAATAAACGATGCACCGCACGGCTGGGACTTATTAATTACTAAAGGGTCTAAACCATTGACTATCTGTCATATGAGTTGTTTACACAGGCTTCTTTGGTCTATTATAAAGGTTGTTAGTTTTATGTAAATGTTTTAACGTTTCTAGATGAGTATTATTGAGGTTAAATGTGAAAAAATTACTAAAATTTTTAAAATGGCTATTCCTGAGTACACTTGTGTTTATATTGGTGTTTTTCACGGCGAGTGAAATTACCATTGCGGTATTTGCTCGGCAAGCCAGTGAGAGTCCACTATATGATTACGAAACAGTTGAAGTGGATGGCAATTCCATTGCCTACCGGGAATTAATCAGCGAAGGCGAGCAAACACTGGTCATCGTACACGGGTTTTTAGGAAGCAGCTATGAATACGTGGATCTATTTAAAAACGTCGATGATGAGGCTTTTAATACGCGAGTGATTGCCATTGACACACCGGGCTTTGGGATGAGTGATAAACCGGCTGATTATCTATACACAAGTGCCAATCAAGCCTCAACACTTCTCAAAGCAACGGCCACCATGGGCATTGATTCGTTTGCCTTACTCGGTCATTCGATGGGCGGTGAAATCGCACAACACATGGCTGCTACGTCAGAGCGTGTTGAAAAGCTTCTTTTACTCGATCCCGTCGCTCCCGATGCCGAAATCGAGTCCGTTCGTGTACCGAGTGTATTACTGAGAGTCTTTTTCCAAAACTATTGGCTGCAACGCTTAGGATTTAATACGGGGCCTGTTGAGCCTTTACCTAGAGAAACATTTCGTCCCGCGATGATTCAAAATCACAGCATCCCATCAGACATTCTTCAACAATTCTCGTTAGAAGTTGATACCGAGTATCCGATTGATTTTGCGGAAAAGATTGATATTCCTGTATTCATCGCATATGGGAGCTTAGACACATGGGCACCGCCAGAATTACTCGATACGTATTTAACCCTGTATCCGCAGGCGGAAAGTGCGATTATCGAGGGGGCTGGACACTTGCCTTACCTGGAAAAACCCGAAATTACCAGCCGCTTAATTGTAAACTTTCTAAATAACGATTAAAAAACACACTTTATCGCCTTGATTGAGCGGTAAAGTGTGTTTTTAATAAATTATTGTCAAAGGTTGATAGATAGTTGTATGACAAGTATAATAAAGGTATCTAAAAGTAAAAGGAGAATCTCCATGAAGAAATTTGTCCTAGCTCTATTTTTACTAGGTCTTGTTGGCACCCTCGCAGCATGCGGCGGAACTGCTGAACAAGGAGAGTATACACCGGGTGTTTACCACGGGTATACAGTAGGAAGCGAACCCTCAATTGCGGTTGTCACAGTTGATGAAAATGGCATGATTGAAAGTGTCTTAATCGATGAGGTGTATCTCCAATCTGAAGAAGGTGGCGAAATCACTTGGGAAGGCCGAGGCGGCCCAACAGATGGTATTGCAACCACGAAACGTGCGTTGGACGATGGCTGTGCGTATGACATGCATGGCGGCGTCGAAAACTGTTCAGTTGAAGGCGAAATGATGTGGTGGGAACAAGTCGATGCACTTGGCCAAGCCGTCGTTGATGCCCAAGGCGTCCCAACTGACTGGAGCATTGTCGAAGGGTCATTTGAAAACCCAAGCGATGCTGTAGCGGGTGTCTCAATTACCGTAGATACATACATCAGCGCCATTGAAGACGCCTTAGACAAAGCACAATAACATTAAAAAACATCAACCGCGGTTGATGTTTTTTTTTGCTCAATGCCAGAGACTTTCACTGGATGTGGTAATACCAACGGCCCCACCGTTCTTTGCATCTTCGACTTCGGCTTGGTTTTTAATGAGGCCACCTAAAAAGATTGGGATGTCATGGTGTGTTTTCACCGTGTCGATCATGTGTGGGATGGCCGGGAGTAATTCAACGGCATCGGGTTGGTAATGTTTCATCATTTCCAAACTTTGGTTCAAAGATAACGTATCTTTTAAGAAAAACCGCATGATGGAAAAAGTGGATCGTTTTTTGCAGAGTTCGATGACTCTTGGTTTCGTCGTTATGATGCCATCAACTTGGAAGTTTTGAATCAAATAAATGGCTCCGAATTCGTCGTTACTTAATCCTTTAATTAATTCTAAATGGACAAATACTTTTTTTTGATGGGCCCGCATGGCAGAGATTAATTCATCCAATTGGGCCAACTGGAAATTCATCAGCAAGCCGATCTCTAAATCCGTTTTGAAGAAATGCCGCATCGCCTGATGCGAGCTAATTGCAGGAATGACAAATTGATTAAACATAAGCACCTCTTTTTTAGTATAGGCGAAGGGGATTTTTTTCGCAATTTTTAGGAGGATATCTTGACAAGATTTTCAGCCTGGTGTATAAGTATATTAGCACACACTCATGTTGAGTGCTAAAAGAACAAAATATGGAGGAATAAGCATGTTAAAACCTTTAAATGACCAAGTGGTTTTAGAAAAAGAAGAAACCACAGGTGAGACGACGACATCGTCTGGAATCGTTCTCACCAATGACAAAGAAGATCGCCAAGTCATCGCAAAAGTACTCGCGGTTGGACCCGGTAAATTAACCGATGGAAGTCGCGAACCAATGAGTGTTAAAGTCGGTGAGAGAGTCGTATTTAAATCATACGCTTCAACCGATGTTACCTTAGATGACACTACGTACATGGTGGTCAAAGAATCCGATATTCTCGCAGTGGTGGAGGCTTAAGATGGCAAAAGATATTTTACTCGGACGGGATGCCCGTGAAAAAATGGTGAAAGGCGTTGATAAACTCGCCAATACCGTCAAAATTACGTTAGGCCCAAAGGGTCGCAACGTCATGTTAGAAAAATCGTATGGCAGTCCTTTAATTACCAATGATGGGGTGACCATCGCCAAAGAAATTGAACTGAAAGATCGCTATGAAAACATGGGCGCAAAACTCGTTCAAGAAGTCGCTTCAAAAACCAACGATACCGCTGGTGATGGAACGACCACAGCCACGTTACTTGCGCAATCTATGATTCAAGAAGGCTTACACGCCATTGATCGGGGTGCCAATCCTGTCTTCTTAAAACGTGGAATTGAAACCGCCAGTGCTGCAGTCAGTGATTACATTACAAGTGTGTCAAAACCCATCGAAACGTCAGCCGATGTTGCCAGTGTGGCAAGTGTGTCGTCTGGCAGTGAAGAAGTCGGAGACATCATTGCCAAAGCCGTCGACAAAGTCGGACGCAGCGGCATTATCAATGTGGATGAATCGAAAGGCTTTGACACTGAGTTAGAAGTTGTTGAGGGTCTGCAATATGACAAAGGCTATATCAGCCCTTACATGGTTTCTGACCGTGAAACGATGGAAATCACGTTAGAAAATACCGCCGTATTAGTGACCGACCAAAAGATTTCTACGATCAAAGATGTCTTGCCACTCTTAGAAAAAGTGGTTGAGCAAAACAAACCGTTGTTGATTATTGCCGAAGACATCGAAGCGGAAGTCTTAAGTACCTTAATCGTCAACAAACTTCGCGGAACCTTCAACGTTGTCGCCACCAAAGCACCTGGTTTCGGCGATAACCAAAAAGAAATGCTTGCGGATATTGCCGCACTGACGGGATCTAAATTAATTGCCAAAGATTTATCAATCAAACCTGCAGATGCCCAGTTTGAAGACTTAGGGACTGCGAAAAAAGTCGTCATTAGTAAAGATACCACAACGATTTTAGAAGGCGCAGGTGAAGGCAGTAACCTTGAAGCGCGGGTGCAAGAAGTAAACGCTCAACTGGAAAACGCAACCAGTGATTACGATAAAAAACGGATTCAAGAGCGCCTTGGTAAATTGACCGATGGCATTGCCATGATCAAAGTTGGGGCAACGACTGAAACTGAAATGAAAGAGAAAAAACTGCGCATTGAAGATGCACTCAATGCGACGAAAGCCGCCATTGAAGAAGGCATCATCATCGGTGGGGGCGCCGCGTTAGCACATGCATTTAAAGAGTTAGAAGGCACCCTAGCAAATGATGATGTGGACACGTTTAAAGGCATGCAAATTGTCTTAAAAGCCTTGCTTAAACCGGTTCACCAAATTGCTGAGAACGCTGGGTTTGACGGGGACGACATCGTCAAGCGTCAACTGGAACAATCCGGAAATCTTGGCTTTAACGCACTCAGCGGGGAATTCGTCGACATGTTTAAAGCCGGCGTCATTGACCCAACCAAAGTCACCCGTAACGCCGTCATCAACGCCGCATCGATCGCGTCGATGTTTATTACCAGTGAAGCGGCGGTCGTTGACATTGAAGAAGAATCAAGTGCCGCACCAGCAATGCCGCAAGGCATGCCTGGTTATTAAGCCAAAAAAACATCACTTCGGTGATGTTTTTTTATGTTTTGTAATCAATTGTGCTATGATTACAATAGATTAATACGAGGAGCTGCACATGCCATTTAAACAAATCAGCCGCATCGCTTTAACTTTGCTTTTAGGGGCGGCATTGATTGCTGCATATGACGGGGATCCATTATTGTTTTTAAATTATTTCACCAATACGGGGAACGTCATCATCTTCGCCGTGATGGTGGGAATCATATTTAACTTTATTCCGGAAAAACACATCTTATTTGCCGTCATGATTGGTCTGGTTATCAACCTGGTTTACATTAATTTGCTGATTGACGATTTTATGATCGTAGACGACATTCTCAATAGCCGGTGGCAATGGGCGATTTTACACTATGTCGTGCCCTATGTATTATTAATTGATTTACTGTTCTTTACCCAAGAAGCCATGCCGATGAAACGGACGCTCTTAGTCTACTTATGGTTGCCCGTGCTTTATTTAGTCTACGCCTTCATTTATGGCACACTCACCCTTGAATATGCCTACTTCTTCTTAGACATTCCAACCTTGGGACTGTTCGGGGTAGTGCTTTATGTCACAGGCATCTTTGCGTTTTACTTAATGCTCGGGAGTCTCTTACTCGCTGTGAAAACTCGGGCCGAAAAAAAACGCCTGCATTAAGCAGGCGTTTCACGCACAAAGGCGGGCGGATAGTCGGCCTTTTTTTGATGATTGAGCACGAGCTTGATGACGCCTTGGATAAACGGTGATTTTTCGTCCATCCATGTCGGATCAGTGTCATCCAGGTGAGTGTTCAATTCATGCAATACGCGGTGAAAGCCACTGGGATTGTCGGCCAATTGGCCCTGCACTTTGTCGGGGAGTTTATCAAAGGCAGTCGTTTCTTCTTGAAGCGCTTTCTTGGCCGCTTTTAAATCTTGACTTAAATAGGCGTCCAAGGTTTTGATGACACTCAGTAAATAGGCCGAATACGGATCGGTCTCTAAAAAGACGTGGTACTTTTCTTCTAAACCGTCCACAATCTTTCGTGCACCGGCATAATTGCCTTCAAGTAAATAAGCAATGGCTAAGCGCTCCCGCTTGGTCACGTTCCAAAGCGGTGAATACTTGGCTCCGTGAAAGACCATTTTTTCGTAGGCTTCCCGGTAACTTTTGACGTTTAATTGAATCATTAAAACCATTTCCAATTGTTGGACCATGCGTTGGGTGTTCCGTCGCATTTGCATCCACGTTAAGACGAAATAAATCAACCCTAAAATGATCAGTGTAAATAGATCGATGCCTTCTGAGTTATTGACGAGATAGACCCCTAAGATGGCCGCCAAGACAATGCTCATAATGAGTAGTACAAGGTTGCTTTTAAAATCAATAATCATGGGGCACTCCTAACTCAAAAACCGTTTCTGCGAGGAGATAATTGGGTCATACTCAATGTTCGCAAAGGGAATTTGATAAAACATATGAATGAAGTACACGTCAACTAAGTGCGAATATACGACGGCTTTTTTATCGATGGGTTGATGCGGGTGAAAGGTGTATTCAATGTGTGCAAGCTGATTGATTTCATAGCCTTCAGAGGCAATTTTAAAGGTGGCATTGGTTTCATCCGCAAACTTTTGGAAGTCATCGCTAAACGTTTCGACGTAATCAATCGGTGACATGATTTGAATGGTCCGGTCTGCCGGATGATTAAATTTCGTTTGAAACACTTGGGCCAGTTGATCGACGTCCATGGATTCCAGTCCCGTGTCATAAAGCCGTTGGGTAAAGGCGTCTTTCATGGCGACCGTTTCAAATTCAGCCAGGGTGATGTACGGGGTAAATAGTTTCAATCCGTGCATTTTCGCAAGCGCGTAAAATTCTTCCGTATCGAGCTCATAGATCGCTTTTTCATCGAGGTTGAAGATCATCCGAATCATCGCGATGACTGCTTCTTCATAAAATTCCGGTTGCCGGTCAAACGTGTCATAATCATTTAAAGTTTTTCCGGATTCGTCGGTGGCATCAAAATCAATGAGGTGAGAGATTTCTAAGGTGAACCGGGCATCTCGCAATATTAATTGGTGGGCCGCAGCGTACCCAAGGGATGTTGTTACACTCACATCGGCCCCGCGGGCCACTAGATATTCCACGTACTTAGCCCGTTTTGCGTGCCTCAAGGCAAGGTGGATGAGATGAAAGCCATAGTCCCCGTCTGCGTTCACGTCAAGGCCCCGTTTCAAACAAAAATCTAGCGTCCGTTTAAAATCAGAAAACCGGTCGAATTCAAAGAGTTTGATAAAAGCGTCTGTGTCAGTCAGAAATTGGACGTCTTCGACCGCTTCAATAACGCTTAAATATTGCGGAAAATAAGCCACGACATCATAAATAAAATCGGGATGTTGGGTGAGTGTTTCATAATCGGTGTGTTGCTTAAGAAAGAAAAAAATGCTTTCGTGGTCCAGCGCTAAACGCAATAAGTCAAGATGAGCGGACGCATCGATGGGAAATTGTTGGTAGATGTCTTTGAAGTGGTTGAGTGATCCATATTGGATGATGTAATCGTATAAGGCGACTAAGTCATCGTCGTTAAACGTCCACTCCGCAAGCATCCGGTATAAAAATTCATCACGTTTAAAAATCGCACACACCGTTAAGATAGATAAGTTAAACGGCGTATAGTAGTGCGAGTAGTTTTCGTGCATGATAAAGTAGTCAAAAATGGATTGAGCCCCGTAAGCGATGACGACTTCCAGAGGGTCAAATAGTTCTCCAACTGGGTTATCATCGGCGTCATAGGCGTTTAAAAACCCCGTTAAATCATCGTTTTGAACGGCTTGAATCCATTCGACGTAATGCAGTAAGTCTTGTGAAGTAATGAAAGATTTGTATGAATCGAGCATGCCACGTCCTTTGTTAGATTAAGGGTTCGTCTTTTTGACACTCCGCGCACACTCCACTAATGAGCACCGATACGTCATGCACCGAATGCTTGGGGAGTGCCTGGTCTAGATGGATATCTGGTAAGCGAAAAACGTCTTCAACTTTCCCGCATTTCGTGCACTGAAAATGGGCGTGTGGATGACTCGCTAGGTCATAGCGATTTTCCTGGTCTTTTAACATCACAGCGCGGGCGACACGTTTTTCTGTAAATAAATGAAGCGTGTTGTACACGGTTGTCTTAGAAAGCGTGGGAATTTTCGGCTGTAGGGCTTGGTAAATCTCTTCCACATTGGGATGGTGTTTCGCCGCATTCAGGTAATCAAAAATCATCATCCGAGTAAGGGATGGTTTGATTCCATGGGCTTTTAAAACAGCGTCATTTTGCATCATAAGCGCTCCCATTTGAACGGGTTAAATGTTTGTAATCATTACAATTTTATAGTATCATTACTTCAATAAATACGCAACGAAATCACCACTGGAGGAGCCCATGGAATTCGCCCATACAGGCCATATGATTTATCACGGAGACGCCGACCATCCACTGGCTAAAATACGGTATAAACCGGCGGAAGACGGCGTCATTATCGCCACGTCAACCGTTGTTGATCCATCCCTACGCGGCCAAGGGATTGCCCGCAAGCTGCTCGATGAACTGGCGGCCTACGCCCGAAAGCATCAATTAAAGATTCGCCCGGAATGTTCCTACGTTGTGACTGCGTTTAAACGCTATGATGCGTATGAGGATGTGCGTCTCGATGAATGAAACTCCGGGGAAACGCATTCAAAAAACGCGAAAGAAAAAAGGCCTTGCACTGAGTGATGTCGCGGAAAACGTTGGCATTTCCAATCAAGACCTTGTGGTCATTGAACGTTCAAAAAAATCCTTAAGTGATGAGTTATATGCGAAGTTTGCCCACGTATTGGGTGTGCAAGAGCCGTATTTACGGGAAGGCAACGTCTTTATTGATCATACCGATGATTTGATTGACGCCTTTCAAAAGCTTGCGATGGAAGAACAGCACGACTTTATCGCCTTGTTTTCGACCCTTCGTAAACCAAAAAAATAACCCCCCGAATGATTCATTCAGGGGGTTTTTTATGATTAGCCACCGCTAAAGATGAGGCCAATCACGAGCATGAGTAATGCCCCGGTTATGAGCAGTGCGAGGTAAAAAATGCGCTGAATCACGTGCAATTGGTGCAAGGTATCTTTTTGCGCGTCTGTTTCGTTTTTGTAAATGAGATACGTAATAACCGCTGCCGGGACGACCACACTGAGTAAGGCTGAGGCAATGCCGATGTCTAAGACATAGGCACCCGGGAGACTTAGTGCCGCAAGCCCCATGAGACTAATGTGAATCTGTGTCGCTCTGCGGGTTTCCATGCATGTAACCCTCCGTTTTTTTCTGGACGTCTAAATCGCCCAATAGATATAAACGCATATCCGCTTCCACTAAGAGCTCAGCATCCGGATTTTGGTAAAACAGTCCGGCTTTTTCATAGCCGATCACGAGTGCTCCAGCTTGGCGTTTCAAGTCGATGGTTTGTAAGGTACGGCCGACCCAGGAACTGTCGCTGGTGATTTCTAAGGTGAAAAAGTCGAAGGGAAAAAAGCCAGTGCGTGTCACACTAATGAGTTTACGCGCTAAGTGTTGCGCCTGTGATTCCGCCTGGGAAAGATTTTTTAACGCTTCAAGCGTCTCTTGAATGAGCCGCCGGTCTTCTTTTTGAGAGACGTAGCGCTCCATGTAACTGGTGGCGGCGGCCGCTGAGAGAATGGTCACCCCAGAGCGTTCTTTGGAGACGACCACGCCGTAAGTTTCTAGCACTTTGATGGCCTTGCGGATGGTCTCGGAAGAGACTTGATACTGACTAGACATTAGGGTTCGTCCAGACAGTTTCATGCCTTCACTCAGTTGGCCTTGGGAAATGCGTTTGGCAATCTGGTAGGCGATTGCCAAATATCTGGCATCAGCTTTTTCCATGCCTCACCTCGTTTATCGTTTTCCTGCGTCGTACGGTTCGCCTATCGCGGCGGGCGCTTTTGAATTTTTCGACGCAAACGCCAAGACGACCAAGGTTATGATGTAGGGCAACATGCTGTAGATTTCTGTTGGGATTGAAAAATCTTGAAGAACGGGAATGGCCGTGTAGGCATTGGCAATTACGCGGACTGTTGCAAAAAAGAATGCTGCGAGTAAAATTCCGCGCGGCTTCCATTGGCCAAAAATCATTACGGCGAGGGCTAAAAACCCAAACCCAGAGACAGTGCCTTGAAAGCGCGTCGCAAAGGATAAGACAAAAATGACGCCGCCCATACCTGCGAGCGCCCCGGAGATCAAGACGCCGATGTAGCGAATTTTATAGACGTTTACGCCGAGTGAATCAGCGGCATGTGGATTTTCTCCACAGGCGCGAATCCGCAAGCCAAGTCGCGTTTTATAAAGAATGACAATGGCAATGGTAAAGATGGCAATGCCTAAATAGGTCGATAAATACGCATTTGTGAATAATAAGGGTCCAATAATCGGAATTGACGAGAGGACGGGCACTTCACTGATCGTGTAGTTACCGCCTAAATTAATGTTTGACGTCCCAAAGTAAATCCGGGCAATAAAGACCGATAGAGCTGGGGCAAACAAGTTTAAAGCGGTCGCTGATATGATTTGATTGGACTTCATCGTCACACTAGCAAACGCGTGCAAGCCGGCATAAACGGTCCCAATGAAGGCACCGGTGAGCAAGCCAAGTAAGGCAATCAATTGCAGCGGTAAGCCGCTATCTGATAACGCACGCATGAGGACGATGCCCACAAAGCCGCCCATCACCATGATGCCTTCTAAGGCGATGTTAATGACTCCTGAGCGTTCCGAGAATAACCCCCCTAATGAGACAATGGACAGGGGGACCATCGAAGCGATAATCAACGGCGTCAAAAAACTTAATGTATCAAATAATTCACTCATGAGGTCACCTCCTCATCGAGGGTGTCTTTGCGTTTTTTCAGTCGCTTGTAAATGACATTTTGGAAAAACAGCGCTAAGGCTGATATATAAATGATGGCAGCGATGATGATTTCAATGAGTTCTGGCACAAAGCTCGTCGTGACTTGTAAGAAAAAGCCGCCGATTTCCAGCGATCCATAAAAAATCCCGGCGATCAATACGCCAATGGGACTAGATAAGCCGAGTAAACTCACAGCAATCCCAGTAAAGCCTTCTTGAAGTAAGGAATTTTCAATGGTCAAAAATTTTCCGGGGACTAAAAACATAATGGCACCCGCTAGCCCACTGACAAATCCGGCGATGGTCATCGCTAAAATGATGTTGCGTTTTTCATTCATTCCAGCATAACGTGAGGCATCTCGGTTAAAGCCGACGCTTTTAAGTTGATAGCCAAAAGTCGTTTTCGACAGAATGATATGCAGAATGGCGGTGACTAAGAAGGCCACGAAAATCCCGTAATTCAAACTCGACCCTTGGAACAATGTGTCCAAAAAGCCTTTTGGAATGATCGCACTTTCGGCGGGGCCGAATGCCCGGGCAACACTTTGGTTGTAAATGGTCGTTTTAACCATTAAGGTGACAAAATACATCGCCACGTAATTGAGCATAATTGACGCGACCACTTCATTGACGTTGCGAAACGCCTTCAGCATGCCGGGAATCATTCCCCACACCCCACCAGCTAACCCGCCGGCTAACAGTGCGACCGGCCAGTGAAAGGCGCCTAAAAAGGTCCAGTTGACCCCGACGTATACGGCAAAGAAAGCGCCAAACGTCAATTGTCCGGTGGCGCCGATGTTAAACAGCCCGGTGCGAAAGGCAAAGGCCACAGACAACCCCGTTAAGATAATCGGAACGGCATAATATAGCATGTTGCCAATTGATTGGGTGCCGTTTCTCAAAAACCCAAACAAAATCGTCCCAAAGCCCGCAAAGGCGCGGCTTGGATCGAGTACTAACATAATTAAGAGGCCGACTAACAGCCCGCCGATGATGGCGATAATGCTGGCGAGGACCTTGACAGCGGTGCTCGATTCTAAAAAGAAATCGAGAATGCCATCCACCCATGTTGGTGTTCGCATGTTAGGCCTCCTTCCGCTTGGAACCTGACATGTAAAGCCCCAGTTCTTCTTGTGAAGTGCGCGTTGGATCAAATTCTCCGACGTGCTCCCCTTCAAACATGACAATAATCCGGTCGGATAAACGCATGACTTCGTCGAGTTCAAGAGAAATTAGTAAAATCGCTTTCCCTGCATCTCGTAGTTTTAAAAGCTCGGTATGAATAAATTCAATGGCACCAACGTCTAACCCGCGGGTGGGTTGCACGGCGATAATGACGTCTGTATCGCGTTCAATTTCTCGGCCTAGAATCGCTTTTTGTTGATTCCCACCGGACATTGAGCGAACCAGTGAGTCGGGGCCATTTGATGAGCGGACATCATATTTATCAATGACGTCTTCAGCAAAGGTACGAATCGCTGAGTCTTTTAAGAACCCATTCGATTGAAATTGTGGGTTGAAATACGTATGCAAAATGAGATTACTTTGCAAATCATAATCTAAGACAAGCCCGACTTTTTGCCGGTCTTCTGGAATGTGCGCGAGGCCAAGCATGTTACGCGTTAATATTTTCTCATGCGTAATGTCTTCACCCTTTAGCACAACCTGCCCACGCTCAATGGGTTTCAACCCGGTTAAGCCGTGCACCAATTCGGTTTGGCCATTGCCTTCAATTCCGGCAATCGTTAAAATTTCACCGGTGCGAAGGTCAAAATGCATGTCTTGAACCACGGCTTTATGAGTCTTCGTATCACGCATGGTCAGGTCGCTTGCCGTAAAGACGACATCGCCCGGTGCGTAGGGACTTTTTTTCATATCAAACATGACTTTCCGGCCAACCATGCGTTCTGCAAGCATTTCATTACTGGCTTTATCGACATCGAGGGTGTCAATTTTTTTACCTTTTCGCAAAATGGTAACGCGGTCTGCGACGGCTTGAATCTCGTTGAGTTTGTGCGTAATTAGAATAATCGATCGGCCCTCTATGACCATCGATTTCATAATTTTCATAAGCTCTTCGATTTCTTGCGGCGTTAAAACCGCTGTCGGTTCATCGAAGATGAGTATATCCGAATTTCGATACAACATTTTTAATATTTCCACGCGTTGTTGTTGGCCAACTGAAATATCCCGAACGTAGGCATCCGGGTCAATCTTCAGTTTATATTGATCTGATAAGGCCACAATTTTCTCACGCGCTTCGTCTTTCTTTAAAAATCCTCTATCGACATCCTCATATCCCAATATGATGTTGTCTAGCACGGTAAATGTATCGACCAATTTAAAGTGCTGGTGGACCATCCCTATGCCAAGCTCGTTGGCGTCATTTGGATTTTTGATGTCCACTTCTTTTCCGCGCACTAAAATTGTTCCTTGCTCGGGGCGGTACAGGCCAAAGAGCACACTCATCAGTGTGCTCTTGCCCGCTCCATTTTCTCCGAGTAAGGCATGAATCTCCCCTTCTTGTACGGTCAGCGTGATATTGTCATTGGCGATAATGCCAGGAAACTCTTTTGTAATGCCATTCATTTCAATGACAGGGGTCATAATTCACCTCTTTGGCGTGTTTAAAAAAGGAAAGCGAACTTTCCTTTTTTAGTAATTGAATGTTACGGAGTTACGGTTGATTCTTGAATGTCGGTGCTTAAACCTAAGTCATCTAAGAAACTGGTGAGTTCGCTGTATGTGGCAGGAACGACCACCGATCCATCACCAATCATATCGAAGATGGCATCGTAGTCGGCTTGACTAAACGAATCAAAGCGGGAGGATTCCATTGGTAAGGCAACCCCGTTTGATGCGGCATCTTTGACTTGGGTTTCGGTGCCTGGGAAGTTTCCAGCATAATGCGCCGTCAAGGCTTGTTGAACGACTGCGCCTAAATCTTTCATCGCAGACGTTAAAACGGTATCGGATAAGGCGCCTTGGTCAACGTCAACCCCGATCATCATATTACTCGTATCTTCAGCGGCACTAATGACGGATGAGCCGGCACCACCTGCAGCTGCAAAGATAATTTCTGTGCCCTCTTGATACCATGCTTGGGCGCGTGTTTTGTGTTCATCTGACGCTTCAAAGTTACCTAAGTAAGCGAAACGGTTGTCAGGGAATGAAACATCAACTCCAAGTTCATCGGCGGCGTAATGAGCGCCTGCAATGTACCCAACACCGAAGCGGACGACGGCAGGTACGGCAATCCCACCCATAAATCCGAGATCACGATAGCCATCTTGAACGGCGGCATAGCCGGCTAAGAATCCAGATTCATGCTCATCAAATAAGATGGACACGGTATTTTCAGCGACTTCAAAGGTTTCAAAGTCTCCAGGATGTGGCACCCCGTCAATTAAGACGAAATTAACATCTGGGTGAGCACTTTGCGATTCATAAATCGCCGGTTCAAATAAGAAACCAGGTGTGACGATGACTTCTGCACCGCCTTCAATCGCTAAATTGATGGTTTCGATATATGCCGCATCGGATACTTCTGCGGGCCGGTAATATTTGTGGGTAATGTCATTGGCTTCGGCATATTCAACGATGCCTTCCCACGTCCCTTGGTTAAATGATTCATCGTCAATGTCACCAGCATCGGTAATCATGGCGATTTCAAACGTCTCTGCTCCGCCGCACGCAGCAAGAGTAAAGACGGCGGTAAATGCAGCAAATATGAAAAATAATTTTTTCATGGATGGCGCCTCCTATTTTTTCTTTATTATAAGCTTAATTAAAGATTTTGTAAACGCTTTTAAGGCCTTTAAGCATGCATTTTTACGGATATTAATTACTTACTATGACATATCTTTTTTAGGCAGAATTCGCATCACCACTTCCCAGTTTTGGCATTAAAAAAGGCACTATTTAAGTACCTTTAAATGGGCGAGTGTCATACCCTTCGTCTGCTCACAGGCAGGCTTTAAAGGACCTTACTAAAACTTTAGCATAGGTTAATCATTTTGCCAAGTTATTAAATCACTTCTAAAACCGCGTCAAAGGGAATGGACTGCTGGCCAAGTTTTAATGATTGGCGGTGCGGATCAAGTCCCATTATCACGCCCTGGATTGTTTCAATGCGCCCTGCTTCATACACTTTCAAGGTGACGCTTTCTTGGAGGTGGTAAGCTTCTTGAACACGATAATTTAAATAGGCCATTTGATCGGGCAACAAAGTCGGCTTTTGCATTACTTCAAAGGCGTCGTATACGGCTTTTAAATACTGATTGTGTTCCGGCAACGCTTCAAACGGCAACCATTTAAGCATCCGTCGATCGTGGTAAACTCTATCCATGATGGCCCCCCACGAGCGACAGACGGTTTTTTAACGTGCCGCCGTCTAAATAGCTAGAAAGCCGCAAGGCATACTTCTTACCGTAGCGTTTGTGCACGTCATCTAAAGCGTGTAAAAACATCTCTTCTTGCTGTTTGGTGTGTGTGGCCCGGAAAAAGTCGAGTTGTTCATAGGGTGAATAAGGCTCAAGTCCAGTCAACCGTAAACTGACGCGTCGGATGGGTAAATCTTCGGCGTAGCGGTTCAACAGGTCAATAACCTTTGCGAAAATGATTTTTGGGTCACGGCTCGCATAGTCCATGGTGACTTGCCGGCCGAAGCCGCCCCCATAGGCTTTCGAATAGCCCACCGATAAGTGAATGGTTTTCGCTTCTTTGCCGATGTAGCGAAGTCGTGCCATTAAGGTATCGGTGATTTCAAAAAGAATCATTAAGACGTCTTTGAGCGGCGTATCTTTGAATAAGGTTTGGCCTTCACCGACACTTTTCATTGGCCGCACGTCCTGCGTCTTATCGGCGATGATGCTCGCATCAATGCCGTGGGCGTGGAAATAAAGCTCATCGCCAATCACCCCAAAGACGCGGTGTAAAAGGTCGCGGTCTGCCCGGGCGATGTCGCCGATGGAAAAGAGATTCATTGCGTTGAGCCGGGCTTCTAAACGTGACCCAATGCCCCAAAATTCAGCCAGCGGCCGAATCGGCCACAGTTTATTTGGGACGTCTTCATAGTGCCACTCAGCGATGCCATCTGGGACTTTCTTACTTTCGATATCAAGCGCCACTTTGGCGAGTAACAAGGTATCCCCAATGCCCGCGGTGGCGGGGATTCGCGTTTGCGCCCAAATATCATCTAAAATCATTTTCGCAATCTGCCGGACGGGCATGTCGTAGACGGTGTGATAGGCTGTGAGATCTAAAAAGACTTCATCAATGCTGTAAATGTGCAAATCATCCGGGGCGACGTAGGTTAAATAAATGCGGATAATGTCCGCCGAATACTTTAAATACGTCCGCATTCTTGGCTTGGCAATGATCAATCCTTCGATGCCATCTGGCAGTTCAAATAACCGTAAGCGTCCTGGGATGCCACGCTTCTTTAAATACGGGGATACGGCCAAGACAATGGAGCCTCCACCCCGACTTTCATCTGCCACGATTAAGGGCGTCTCAAAGGGGTCTAAGCCTCTTAGCGCACACTCCACGGAGGCGTAAAAGCTTTTTAAATCGATGCAGACAATGTCGCGATATGTGCGGTAATTTTCCAGCATTTTAGCCTCCTTTTTCGGGGTGAGTTTTGTGTGATTATAGCATGTTTTTTTGAGAAAAAAAGCGAAAAAAAACCCCGGCATCGAGTGCGGGGCTTAAGGACGCAAAATGTAATTTTTTTCAGTCAGTTTGTCACAGTCAACGTGTCAAGAAGCGTTTTAAAATCATCCGGCATCGGAGCGTCAAAAGTCATCGTCTCACCGCTTGTGGGATGGACCAAGGAAAGCGTCTGGGCGTGTAAGAATTGTCCGCACCCTTGATTCAACGGAACGCCATACTTTGGGTCCCCGAGCACGGGATGGCCGATGTGCGCCATGTGGACACGGATTTGATGCGTGCGGCCACTTTCAAGATCACACTGGATGTACGTGCTTTCATCGAGATAATTCAAGACGTTAAAATGCGTGATGCTCGGTTTGCCGCCAGGCGTTACCGCCATCGATTGGCGTTTGACGGGGTGTCTGCCAATTGGAGCGTCGATGGTCCCTTTGGCATGCGCAAGATGACCTTTCACTAAGGCGATGTAGGTGCGTTTCACCGTGCGGGCCTTGAGTGCAGTTTGCAGCGTGAGTAACGCCGCTTTATGTTTGGCCACTACCATGGCGCCCGATGTGTCTTTATCGAGTCGGTGGACGATGCCGGGGCGAATCGTGTCGTCAAACGCTTGTAAATCTTTGATCTGATGCAAGAGTCCGTGGACAAGGGTCGCTTCTTTGGTGGTTGCGGCCGGGTGAACAGTTAAGCCGGCTGGTTTATTAATTACCGCGATGTCAGCGTCTTCATAGATAATCTCTAACGCTAAGTCAATCGGCTCAAGATCCAAGATTTCCGGGACTTTCACAGTGACATCAAAGGTGTCATTGAGCGCCACTTTTTGACTGGCTTTGGCGGGCGCATTGTTGTGTAAAAGTCGCCCCGCATTGATCCAGTTTTTAATCGTACTTCGCGATTCTTCAAACAGCTCACTGGCCGCAATATCGGTGCGTTTACCGACCTGTTCAGCGGTGACTTTAGGCATCGAGTGATTTCCTTTTGGCTTCTAAGAATAGTAAATCAATGGCAAATAAAATGACTCCGATCGTCAAATAGCTGTCGGCAAAGTTAAATATCGGGTAATCGTACCCAAAGATGTAAACGTCAATAAAATCAACGACCCAGCCAAAGCGGATGCGATCAATGAAATTGCCGAGGGTCCCCGCAATCAACAAAATAATCCCAATGCTGTAAATTTTCGCGGTGCGAAAATTGATGTCCATGGAAAAGTAACCGAATACCGCAAGCGCAAAGGCGGTGACGATGTAAAAGAACCACATCTCACCTTGCAATAATCCCCACGCCGCTCCCTCATTGTGGTGATGCGTAATGTATAAAAAGTTTTCAATCCAGACGACGGATTCATTGAGAAGAATAAGCTCTTCCGCGATAAACTTTGTCAGTTGATCAAGCCCAACGAGGGCTAAGATAATCAGTAATACAGACCATGATTTCATGCGTTACTCCTTTACAGTGAGCGGTCATCGACACTGTCGATGAAGGCTTGGATGGGGCCCGCAATTTTCTTCACGGTGCCAGTTTCAAAGGGATTATCAAGGCCGGCCGACTTAAGCAGTGAGGTGAATGACTCTGACCCACCAAGGCCACAAAGTGTCACGTATGACTCAAGCGCAGCTTGGTAGTCGTTTTGGCTTTTGTGCCAATACTGGAAGGCGACGACTTGGGCGAGCGTATAATCAATGTAATAAAACGGCACAGAAAAGATATGCCCTTGGCGGAACCAAAAGCCACCCCGCTCATAGAAATCGTTGCCCGCGTACTCTTTGTACGGCAAATATTTCTTTTCAATCGTGCGCCACAGCGCTTTTCGTTCGGTGGGCGTGAGCGCAGGGTTTTCGTAAATGCCGTGTTGGAATTCATCCACCGCAACGCCGTAGGGTAAAAAGCTTAACGCCCCGGCTAAATGCGTGTATGTGTATTTGGCAGTATCCTCTTTAAAGAAACTTTCCATGTAGGGCCAGGCAAGAAATTCCATACTCATTGAGTGAATTTCTGCCGACTCCAGTGTGGGAAACCGGGTGGGGGCAAACAAATCACGACTCATGTGCATTTGAAAGGCATGACCCGCTTCGTGAGTTAACACATCGACGTCGTGACTAGTCCCATTAAAGTTGGCAAAGATGAACGGTTTTTTCTGATCGGCTAAGAACGTGCAATACCCGCCCCCTTCTTTTTTCGGTTGACTGTCTAAGTCCATGAGGCCTTCATCCAGCATCATTTCAAAGAAGGCGTGCGTCTCTTCATGCATGTCTTTATACATGGCCCGGGCTTTATCCACTTGCCACGCCCGGTCGCCTTTTGGCGTCGGGTTCCCGCTTAAAAAGTTGAGCGCTAAATCGTAATATTTTAAATCATCAATGCCTAAGCGGACGGCCTTTTTCTCCATTAACTTAGCCACAAGTGGCGTCACTTCTTCGTAAATTTGATCACGGTAACGAGCCACATCGGCGCTATTATAGTCCGTCCGGCCGAGCCGAGCGTAGGCCATTTCAGTGAATGACTCAAAGCCTAGCGCGTTGGCCATTTTGACGCGTACTTTAACTAAGTCATCATAAAGCTCATCAAACCGAGATTCATTGGCCTCAAAAAACGCACTCACTGCGTTTTGAGCGGCAAGTCTTTCAGCGCGGTCCTTGCTTTGCATGTACGGGGCCATTTGGGAGAGGTTTAACGTCTTTCCGTCAAAGGCAATCTCCGCACTGGCGGTGAGTTTCCCATACGCTGTGATTAAGCGGTTTTCGGTTTGCAAGTCTTCCACGATGACGGGATCAAAGGTGCGTGCGTCTAAGCTCAGCTTATCAAAAAAGAGTGACCCGTAATGGGCTTTAAGAGCCGCTTTAAAGGGGGAGTTAAGTAAGGCGTCGGCCAAGCGTTTATTGTACGCTTGTAAGCCCGGTAAGGTCGCGTCAAAAAAGGCTTGTTCCGCGTCATAAAACGCATCACTCGTATCGATCGAATGGCGGATGGATGCGAGCGTGCTTTGCGTATCTAAGGTATCTTGCAAGGCGTAGAACTGATCAATCACCTCGGTGATTTTGGATACATCTTTGGCACTATCTAAGGCGGTTAAAATTGCTTCAAACTGCGGCATTAAGGCCTTTACATCGGGCCTTTTGTACACATAATCTTTAAATGGCATACGCACCTCTTTATAAAATAAGTGATGGAGCTAGCAGACTAATTAGTAAGGCAATGATCGCATAACCCGTCGTCATCCAGCCATAATACTGTGGCAGCCGGTGCCGCATTTCATACGCTTTGACCGTGTAAAACACCCAAGGTCCGGCTAAAGCAAGGCCAATGAATAGGCCCATGAGTGATAAATAAATGAGCCCTAAATTAATGATGAGTGCTTCAAAAATGAGAAACCCTAGACTGTCTTTAATCCACTGCATCATAGGCCTCCAAAGCGCTGAGCGCATCGTTAAAGGTCGATATTTCAACGAGGTCAAAGCGGGGATTGGTCAGTGAGTCATAGACCTCTAGTGCCGTGTCATAGTTTGCGCCGGCGGGAATCAATAACACGTCCACGTTTTGCTGGTGCGCGGTGTAGACTTTTTGTTTGATGCTGCCGACACTTCCCACACGTCCATCAAGACCAATGGTTCCAGTCCCGGCGACGTTGATCGTAGGGTGAACAAAGTCGGGATTTTGCGCGGCGTAAATGTATAACGTATGCATCAATCCCGCACTCGGGCCCCCGACAATGGTCGGCGTTGTTTGATAGGCGAGTGGCAAGTCGTCAATCGCGTAATAGGTCGATAAACTGAAGCCAAACCGGCAGTCTTCATCGGCGTTTTTTAGGACTTCCACCGTTTTACTGACGCCGTCTTGGATGATGGCTAAGGTGGCGGTTTCACCGCACGGGGCGTTCGCAAAGGCATCAAAGATATTAGTCGAGCCATTCACTGAAACAATGGCATCGCCAATTTCTAATCCTTGATTGGTCGCGTAATCAAACATCAAATAGACAAGCTGCTGGGTGTCATAGGTGATCGGAAGGCCCAGTTCTTGGTACGCGGTAATGATCGCTTTTTCAATCGCTGTATTGCGCGCCACTTGACCGCTTTCAAAGCGCGCCGTGTTGGTCACGCTGGCTTGAGCCTCACTGAGCGGGGTCAGGTCAATGCCGGGACTGATTTGACCGACTACCCACTGAAAGATGGTCGGCCGGTTAAAGCTCATCACGTAAATGGCATTGAGGTTCGCCTCGGCGACTCGGTCATTCGAAAATTGAATGAACCCGTCTAGTGGTTCTAAGTTACCGGGGGCGTCTAAGCGGTAATCGACACGCACAACTAAGCTCGCCAAGATTGCGAGTAAAGGAATGAAAGAGAGGCCTTGGCGGAGTTTTTTCATGGCGATACAGTGACGGTCACGGGATCGATTTGGCGGACTTTGACTAAGGCATCTTGCAGCATGCGTTTGGACGCTTTAAAGGAATCTTTATCTTGGTATTTATCAGACCCATAGACGATTTCTGTGATGCCTGACTGAATGATTAACTTCGCACATTCATGACAGGGAAATAACGTCACATACATCGCCGCGCCAGTCAGTGGTTCCGTGGCGTTTAAAATCGCGTTGGGTTCAGCGTGCACCACATACGGATACTTCGTTTTTAAAAAGTCCCCGTCTTTGTCCCACGGATACACATCATCATCCAGGCCATTCGGTAACCCGTTATAGCCAATCCCCACAATGTGGTTGGAGGGATTCACGATGCACGCCCCTACTTGCGTGGACGGATCTTTTGAGCGCTCAGCAGACAGTGCGGCAACGCCCATAAAATACGTATCCCAATCCAAATAGTCTGTGCGTTTCATGCTTAGACGTCCTTCACAGACGCTAAGTTGATGTGGCAATAGCCGTTCGGATTTTTCTGTAAGTAGTTTTGGTGATAGCCTTCTGCTGCGTCATAATGCACGCCGGATTTAATTTCAATGGCGAGCGGTTTGCTGTATTCACTGGCTTTCAAGGCAAAGATTGAACGCAGCGTCGCTTCGTCTTCGTCGTCTAAATTGTAAAATCCGGTCCGGTATTGGCTGCCAATGTCATTGCCTTGGCGGTTTACCGCCGTGGGATCTACGATGTTAAAAAAGTGATCGACGAGTGTCTCAAACTCAACGACCGTTTCATCGTAGGTGAGTTTGACGGCTTCGACGTGACCACTGGCCGTGCAGACTTGTTCGTACGAAGGATTTTTAAACGGTCCGTCGGCGTAGCCAACTTCCGTTTCAACGACTCCGTCTATTTGTTGGTAATAAGCTTCGACGCCCCAAAAGCAGCCGCCAGCAAGGATGATGGTTTTCATGTAAGCACCTTCTTTACAATAATTTCGGCGGCTTTTAGCCCCGCCATGGCTGGTGAAAAGATACTGGACGCGACGCACCCTGATCCGTCTGGAGGAATATCAACGGGCGCATCGTTGTAAATGACTTCGATGGTTTTGTACGCGGGATGCGCGTTAAACGTTTTTCTTAGGGCTTTGGCAATCGGGTCTGAATGGGTTTTATAAAGTGGCATGTGATGCATCGTGCCGCTGCCTAGACGATTACCTTGGGCAAGGACACTAAGGCACGGAATTCCCCGTGCTAAGCATGCTTGAATGAGGTGTTTTTTGGCGGGCATGTCATCAATCGCATCGATGATGTAATCGGGGGTGAGAGCAAACAGTTGATCCGCGGTGTCTTCCGTGTAAGCGACGTCTAAGGCATCCACTGTAAGGCTGGGATTGATGTCGGTTAGATGAGCCTGAAGCCAGGCGACTTTGGACGTACCGATGGTTGAATCCAGCGCCATCAGTTGCCGGTTAATGTTGGCTTCGTCGATCGTGTCTGGATCGACGATGATGAGATGACCAATGCCACTGCGAGCTAACGCCATCGCACTGTATGATCCGACGCCGCCCACTCCGACGACGCAGACGCGGGCGTTTTTCAATTGTTCAAGGCCCTGAATGTCAACGAGTGGCAGTAACGTTTTAAACCGCATTAAAGGCCCAGTTCTTTTTTCTGTGTGTCGCTGATTGGCCCTGGAGCTTCACTCATTAAGTCTTGCGCCGATGAGGTTTTAGGAAAGGCAATGACGTCTCTAATATTATCGGTATGCGCTAAAATCATCGTTAAGCGGTCTAAGCCAAAGGCGATGCCGCCGTGCGGTGGGACACCGTATTTCAAGGCTTCTAAGAAAAAGCCAAAGCGAGCTTCTGCGGTTGCTTCATCAATGCCTAAGTGGTTGAATACGGCTTTTTGAATCTGACTTTGGTGAATTCTCAGCGACCCGCCACCGACTTCATGACCATCAATCACGATGTCATAGGCATGACTGTTGAGTTGATCAGCAGGCCCTTCAATGGTTTTCAAATCACCTTTTGGTAGGGTGAACGGATGATGCGTTGCATAATAGCGTGCCGTGTCTGCATCGTATTCAAACATTGGCCAGTCGGTAATGATCAAGGCGCGGTGCGCAGCATCTTTTACGAGATCTAATTGGTCGCGCAGCTTTAAGCGCACGCGGCCGAGTCCGACTAACGCGTCTTGACCCGCCGCGAGGATGAGTGTATCGCCTGCGGTCATCATCGCATCAAGCGTTTGAGTCACTTCTGGCGTCAGATGTTTGGCCAGTGACCCACTGTAAGTCTCAGCTTTTTTCAGGTAAATAAACGTCGCATTCAAGGAATCAAAGAGCCCTTTAAAGCCATCTAAATCTTTGCGGCTTAAGGCGTCATTTCCCTTAGGAACGACGAACCCATGCAGCGGGGTATCGGTTAAAAAATCAAGCGGTAAGGTCCCGATTGACTCTTTAAAGGACGCAAACGTTAAGCCAAACCGGGCGTCTGGTTTATCGGAGCCATAGCGTTCCATGGCGTCTTGGTAGGTAAGGCGTGTAAACGGCTCATCGTGCAAGGGTTCACCGACGGCGTTAAAGATGGCACGAATCATGTCTTCAGCGAGTGCGGTCACAGCGTCTTCACTGGTAAACGCGAGTTCAATGTCGATTTGAGTGAATTCCGGTTGCCGGTCTTTCCGTAAATCTTCATCCCGGAAACACTTGGCAATTTGATAATATTTTTCTAAGCCCCCCACCATCAACAACTGTTTGAAGATTTGCGGAGATTGCGGCAAGGCATAAAAGGCATCCGCATAGAGGCGGCTTGGGACCACATAATCGCGTGCCCCTTCCGGCGTTGAGCGCGTTAAAATCGGCGTTTCAATCTCTAAAAAGTCTTGGGCATTTAAAAATTTACGCGTGGCTTGCATGATCTGGTGGCGGACTTTTAAGTTGTGTTGGATGACGGGACGGCGTAAATCTAAAAAGCGATATTTTAACCGCGTCTCTTCGAGGGCGTCGGTGTCATCTTGGATGAGCATCGGCGGGGTGGCAGCTTCTGAATGGATGGTGAGTGTCTCTATTTTGACTTCAATGTCACCGGTCGCAAGCGATTCGTTTTTACTCGACCGCTCTTGAATAACGCCAGTGGCTGAGACGACGGATTCATGTTTCAACGTCTCCGCGGTTTCTTTTAAGGGATGATCGGCGTCAAAGGCGAGTTGAATGATGCCAGAGCGGTCGCGTAAATCAATAAATAAGAGTTGACCGAGGTTGCGGGATTTTTGAATGAACCCTTGGACGGTCACTGTCTTTCCGACGTCACTCATTCGGTAATGTCCGTGCTGACTCATGCGTCACCTCCGTGTAAAATTCGGGTCATGGTGGCCGTGTCACTAAGATTTAGGCGGTGCGCCGTACCCGATGCTTGATGTTTAAACGTCACCGTGCCTGAGGCGAGTTCATCGGGTCCAAGAATGGCCGCATAGGCGGCGTCTAGTTGGGTGACGGTCTTAAATTGCTTTTTCATGGAGCCATCGTGATGACTCATCATGACGGCGCATCCCGCATGTCTTAACGCTTTGACAAGCTGTAAGGCATAGTCCGTGACACTGGCATCTAAGACCATCACATAAAGATCAAGCGGATCAGTTAAGGGGGCAATCTCGGCAGCTTTTAAAGCCACGACGAGTCGTTCAATGCCAAAAGCAAAGCCGGTTGCGCCGAGCGCTGGGCCGCCCAGGGTGTGCACTAAATCATCATAGCGACCGCCCCCTGCGACGGTATTTTGAGCGCCTAAAATCGCCTCGTCTACTTTCAGTTCAAAGACCATGCCGGTGTAATAATCAAGCCCTCTGACGAGGTGATTATTGACGGTAAATGGAATCTCTAACGCTTTTAGATGATCTTGCAAGGCGTTAAAATACGCCGTTTCTTCGTCACTTAAGTAGTCCAGTGGCATCGGGGCGTTTTGCAACGCGGTGTGCGTGGCGTCTATTTTACAGTCTAAAATGCGTAAAGGATTGTCTGCATACCGAGTCTGACAATCGGCGCATAAACTATCCAGGTGCGGTTTTAAATGGGCTTTTAAGGCCGCTTTATAATCGGGTTTAGAGGTATTTGACAGTTGGTTGAGTTCTAAGTGAGCGGTCAGTCCTAAGTGTTCGAGAATGGCCACACTCGCATGTATGAGATCGGCATCCACTGAGGGGGATGCCTCAGCAAATACTTCAACGCCCATTTGGTGAAACTGGCGAAAGCGGCCCTTTTGGGGACGCTCATAGCGAAACATTGGGCCGTCGTAATAAAACTTTTTGACCGGTTCTGGCCGGGCGTATAGTTTGGCTTCAATGAATGCACGAACCACGCCTGCTGTGCCTTCTGGGCGAAGAGTCAACGAGCGACTAGCGCGGTCGTTAAAGGTATAGGTTTCTTTGCGTATGACGTCGGTGTCTGCGCCCATGCCCCGATGAAAGAGGTCACTGCTTTCTAAGATGGGCGTCTCGATGCGCGCCAAATGATGACTGTGCGCGACCGCCTGGATGGCTGCTTTAATGGCGGCGTAGTAGCCGGCATCCGCGTGGATGTCAAACATCCCTTTTAATCGGTTCATAAACGCTCCTCCATAAAAAAAATGCTCAAGCCTAAGGGCGCTTGTAAGCGCGGTACCACCTTAGTTCTCAAACGTTGAGCACTCATCGATATTCTATGTATGTGTGAAACACTGTCACGCCTTTAAAACTGGTCTCACGCTTGCACCATCCATGAGTCGCTTGAAATACGGGGCTTAAAGGCTAGTTAATGATGGATGTAATTTACTCTTTATTATAGGCGAAACGCCCATATTGTCAACGCCATACAGCGACTTATAACGTTTTAGTCGTCGCTTTAACATGGGCAAAAAAACTACTCAATTGAATGAAATAGTCGACATCTGTCATCGCGGACAATAAGGTGTCAACCACGGTTTTATCGGGCATTTGATGGCCGTTACGAAGCACTCCTTCATAGCGAAACATCAACTTTTCCCGTAAGCGCTTAGAGGCGTGGTTGGTTTTGAAGTGCCGGTATTCAATGCGCTTTAACGCGAGGTCTTCAAAGCCATGCATGAGGATGATTTTGCCCGCTTCAGTCATGATGCCTTGCCCGTGATACTCTGGATGTAAGACGAGTCCCATCTCCCCTTTGAAGCCCGGTTGAATGTGATGAATGTCAATCGTCCCGATCAGTTTGTTGTCATGCAAACAGACCGCATACACCCCCGAACTATGGACGGACGATTTGAGCATTTGCCGGATGACGGCTTTGGTTTCATCCACCGACACGTGCGGATACCATCCTGCTAAGGGGCCAACACTTGGGTTTTTTGCGTAGTCATACATGTCAGGCGCATCTTTTAATGTGACGGGGCGTATGAGCAACCGCTCACTCATCCATGTTTTCATGGTACTCCTCCAAGAGCACAGTGACGGGACCGTCATTGGTGCTTTCAACGGTCATGTCAGCGCCAAACGTTCCGGTTTCAACCGGCATGATGGCTCTTAATGCGTTTATGAATGCATCAAATAACGGGGCCGCGTCTTTAAACGGCAACGCCTGATTCAGGCTTGGCCGGTGACTCTTCGCGGTATCCGCATACAGCGTAAAGGCGGGAATGATGAGGAGCGAAAGTGCGTGATCTTGCACACTCTCATTGAGTTTTCCCTCGGCATCTTCAAAGATTCTCAGATGCGTTAAGCGGTGCGCCATTTTCTTAACCCCATCGATTGAATCGCCCGATGTAAAGGCGACGTAAATCAATAAGCCCGCACCAATTGCACGTGTCTCCGTGTGGACGGTGACGGAGGCGTTTTTGACGCGTTCTGCGAGGCATCTCATTTCATCGGCCGTTCAATGGCGTAGACGTCTTTCACCTTATTGAGGTTTTGAATGATGACTTCCAGTTCAGACTTTTTAGTGACGCCAACTTTGAGTTTCATGATGGCTTCACCGCGGGCATTGGTGGAGGCGAGGACTTGGTTGACTTTGCCTTTGGCGGCGGTAATCGTATTGACGATTTCTGCGAGGATGTTATCGCGGTTGGAGACCATTAATTTCAAGTTTACGTTGTACGACGTGGCCAGGGTATTCCCCCACTCGACATCAATTAGCCGGTCTTTGTCAAAGTTTTGGACGTTTTTACAGGCTTTTCGGTGGACGGCTATGCCAACCCCTTTGGACACGTAGCCAACGATGTCATCACCCGGCACCGGTGAGCAACAATTGGCGAGTTTAATCGACGGGTTATCAAGCCCTTCGACGATGACTTCTGCGTCAATTTTCTTCGGTTTATCGACTTGTTTATTGATCTGGTTAATGAGGTCTTGTTCGGTGTATTCTTCCGCCCCAATTAAAGAATTGGCGGCGTTGACGGGTTTGATCGTATTCTTGCCAATTTCATAATATAAGTCTTCTAAGGAGTGCACGCCTTTTTTGCTAAAAAGCGCTGCGACTTCTTTATCGGTGAATGTTTCTGTGTATTTGCGCTTGGTGAGTTCCCGCTGCAAGTCTTCTTTGCCGATCTCGACGAGTTCATCCCGGCGCTTTTTGTTTAAGTAGTTTTTGATTTTGGAGCGGGCATTGCTCGTTTTAACGAGGTTCAACCAGTTGTCGTTGGGGCCAAACGATTGTTTGGACGTTTTCATCTTGACGATGTCGCCCGTTCGCAGCTCATAATCGAGCGGGACAATCTTCTGATTGACGATGGCGCCGACGCTTTTTAAGCCAACTTCTGTATGGATTCGAAAGGCAAAATCTAAGGGTTTTGCGCCTTTTGGTAAATCGATGATGTCCCCGTCGGGCGTGAAGATATAGACGTTGGAATTAAAGATGTCTTCTTTCAGTAAGTCGAGCACTTCTTCGCCTGATTTACTCTCTTCAGTGAATTGCACGAGGTCGGAATACCATTTGAGTTTTTGGGTCGTTGTCTCGGTCATGGGCTGTTGGGCATTTTCTTTATACGCCCAATGCGCCGCAATCCCGTATTCGGCAATGTCGTCCATCTCTTGCGTGCGGATTTGAATTTCGTAAATCTTGCCGTTGGCGATGATGGACGTATGCAACGACTGATACAAGTTGGGTTTGGGCATGGCGATGTAGTCTTTGAAGCGGTTGGGAATCGGGGTCCATTTCGAATGCACAACACCGATGGCTGAGTAACAGTTTTCAATGGTGGGTAAGACGACGCGCAAGGCGAGTAAGTCATAGATTTCTTCGAATTCTTTGTCTCTAGACTGCATCTTTTTGTACACCGAATAAATGTTTTTAACGCGGCCTTTGACGTCGTAGTCAAACTTGTTTTCCCGCAGTAAGTATTCGAGGTTGGTGCGCATCATCGTTAAGTCATTTTCCCGCTCATTGCGGGTGTCACTGATCATTTGGGCAATCGTTTTATACGAAGACGGCTCTAAATATTTAAACGACGTGTCTTCCAGTTCAGCTTTCATCACGTACATCCCGAGCCGGTGGGCTAGCGGGGCGTAAATGTCTAAGGTCTCTTTGGCGATGCGTTTTTGTTTGGCGGCTTCCATGAAGTCCAGCGTCCGCATGTTATGCAGACGGTCGGCCAGTTTGACGACGATGACGCGAATGTCTTTGGCCATCGCCAGCAACATTTTTTGGTAGTTCGCGGCTTGCGCTTTCAGTTTTTCTTCTTCGTCTTCTAAGGTGCCTTTGTACTGGTATTGACCCAGTTTCGTCACCCCTTCAATGAGTAAGGCGACGGCTTCACCGAATGTGTCTTTGATGTCTTGGAACGTGGCTGGGGTGTCTTCTAAGACGTCATGCAAAAGACCGGCGATCAACGTCGTCGGGTCGGTCTTGTATTCGCTTAAAGTAAAAGCGACCGCTAAGGGATGCGTGATGTAGGCTTCCCCTGATTGTCGCTTTTGGCCTTCATGGTGCGTTTTTGCGTACTGATACGCGCTCCGGATATGTTCGATGGTGTGCGAATCATGAATGTACGACCCAACTTGGGTTAAAAACGCATCGATGGAATAGACCGATTCACTTGCCATAGCCACCTCTAATAATGTAAGAGTGATTTGACGGGAATGTCTTTTAGTTTATCTCGTCCTTTTAAAAAGTCGAGTTCGATTAAAAATACACAGCCGACCACTTCGGCGCCGAGTTCACTTAGGAGATCAATGGTCGCATCAATCGTCCCGCCGGTGGCGAGTAAATCATCGGCGATGACAATTTTTTGGCCGGGGGTAATCTCGGTTTTATGAATTGCTAAGGTGTTTGACCCATATTCTAAGTCATACGTCTTTTCAAAGGTTTCCCGGGGGAGTTTGCCGGGCTTACGAACGGGCACAAAGCCTAAATTCAACGCGTAGGCAATGGGCGTCCCGAAAATAAATCCTCGGGCGTCCGGTCCAACAATGACTTCTGCGCCTTTGGCACGGGCAAAAGAGGCCATTTCATTGATCGCAAAACGGAAGGCTTCATTGTCCCCAATGAGCGGGGTAATGTCTTTAAATTGAATCCCTTCTTTGGGAAAATCTGGGACATTTGTAATGTAATTGTTTAAATCCATATCGTGTTCCCTTCAAAAATTAGTATAGCACTCTTTTAAGCGCTAGAGCGTTCAAAGACTCGCTCACCGTGCACCGTGGTCATGACGACTTTGGCCGTTAAAAAGCTCTCGATGTCGGTCAGGTCAAGCTGTTTGATGACTGTGAAATCGGCTTTATAGCCTGGCTTTAAAGCGCCTAACTGATCATCCCGCATGAAGTAAGCACCACCTTTGGTGTAGCCATCGATGGCCTCTTCAATGCTTAATGCTTGGTCTTTTAAGTGCGGTCCAACGCTCGGATGTTTAATGCTTTTGCGGGTGACGGCCGTGTAAATATTTCTTAAAGGACTCAGCGGAACAATCGGCGCATCCGTGGATAGTGCCGTGGGCACCGTGTCGTACAGTGTTTTAAATAGATAGGTGTCAGACGCTTTCGCGCCGAGTGTACGTTTTAAAATCGGGATATCATCGTCTAAAAAGATCGGTTGAATCATGGCGCCGACGTTTAACCGCTGCATCTTTGTGATTTCCGCCTGGCCAGTAAGCTGGGCATGAATCAATGCGTGCCGGTGCGTCTGTCTTAAAGGGACGGCCTCGATGGCGTTTAAAATGACGGCACTTGCGCGGTCACCAATGGCGTGCCAAGACAGATCCATATCGGCCGCATTGAGCCGGGTAATGTAGGCTTCAAGCGTGGCTTGATCAAAGTTCAGAATTCCTTTGTTTTCGGTGTTCACATAGGGCGCATGCATGGCGGCAGTTTTCCCCCCCAGCGAGCCATCAACGAGAAGTTTAGATGGCCCCATGACCGTTCTGCCATACCGGGCATGGGCGTAGCCTTTGGCTAAAAAGTCATCCAATAACGCGAGGGTGTTAAGGTGACATTGTTGTTGAATGCGAATTTTTAACGTATCACTCAAGGCTTCATAAGCTTTGATAATCCGTTCATAGGGAACGGGGTAGGTCACGAAATCATCGGTTTGAAAGCTCGTGATGCCTTGTTCAAAACAGAGCGCTTCTCCGGCTTTTAAGTCATCTTCAATGGCGTCTTGTGACGGATCTAAAAATACTTTTAAGGCTTCACTAATCGCTTCTTCATAGAAGATGCCGCGGGCAAAATCGAATTTTTCATTCGGCTGTTTTAGCCCGACCGCGGCTTCAATCATCGCGGTCGCTTTTGAGTTGGCCATCAAAATATGCCCACAGACGCGAAGGACAAGGACGGGAATGTCTGCCCGTAACCCATCGAGTGTGTCCCGGTCAAGCAAAGCATTGGTCTCAAAGCCCAGTTCATTAAAGTGCGAGGCGCGGACTAACGTCTGCTCTTTAGCGATTTTTTCTTGCACACCTTTTAACGTACTGACGCCATCTAAAGAGATTTGCCGTTGAATGTACATCAAGCCTAAAAAATGACCGTGGGAATCATTGAATCCGGGTAAGACCGTATCGTGATTGAGATCAATGACTTCATCAAACGTGCCGTCAGGCAGCCCCTCATAAAAGGCGTCAAAATGACCGTCTAAGACGCTAAACTTGGTCGCTTTTTGTTGGTAGATGGAGGCGTTGATGTATAAGCTACGCATGAAGACTCCTTACATGACATCCGGGGCATCAACCCCGATTAAGGTTAATCCGTTGGCTAAGACGCGTTGAATGGCGGTTAAGACGTGCACACGCTCAAGGGAGGCCGCACGGTCTTCGGTAATGAGTTTTTCTTCCCCGTACCAGCGGTGAAATAACGTGGCCAGCTCGTGAAGATAGTTGGGGACTTTATGAATTTCTCGGGTTTTAGCCGCCTTACTTAAAACGTCTGGGTAGTGTCTTAAATGATTTAATAGCGGCGTTAAAATGTCTAAATTGAGCGTCTCTCGGGTAATCTTGGCGGTCGGCTCCACCCCGAGCAAGGACGCTTTATTAAGCAAGGAAGAAATCCGGGCATGGGCGTATTGGACATAATACACCGGGTTTTCATTGCGTTGTTTTTCCGCGAGATTTAAGTCGAGATCCATGTGGGTATTTAAAGAGCGTGCCGCAAAGAAATAGCGAATCGGGTCTTTCCCCACATCATCCAGTAAATCACTGAGTGCGAGTGTATTACCGCTGCGTTTACTCATCTTCACTTCTTCTCCGTCCCGGATGACCCGGACGAGTTGGATGAGTAACACTTCCAGTTGGCTCGCTTCATAGCCCAATATTTCTAAGGACGCTTTGAGTCTCGCAATGTAGCCGTGGTGATCGGTCCCGAGGATGTCAATGAGCGTTGGATAGCCCCGTTTAAGTTTTTGTTCGTGGTAGGCAATGTCTGGCAAGATGTATGTGTAGTCCCCACTCGATTTAATTAAGACGCGGTCCTTTTCATCGCCTTTTTCGGAAGTCTTTAAAAAGAGTGCGCCGTCTTTGGTGTACGTATAGCCACTCGCCTTTAAGCGGGCTAAAACGTCTTCCACGTGGCCATCCTTATAAAGCGTCGTTTCGTGATAAAACGAATCAAACTGCACATCCGCTCGGCCTAAATCATGTTTAATGCCGTCTAATAACGCGGTTAACCCGATCTCTCTGAAAATCGTTAAGATGTCTGGGTCATTGAGGTAGCGGTCCCCCGCCTCTTGGGCGATTTTTTCTCCAAGAGCTTTGATGTCTGCCCCGTGGTAACCGTCTTCTGGGAAATCGGCTTGGATGCCCAGGGCTTGGTGGTAGCGAGCGACTAAACTTTTTGCCAAGTTGGCCATTTGATTGCCGGCGTCATTGACGTAATATTCCGTCAACACATCGTACTGGCACTGCGTGAGTATGCGGGCAAGGGTATCGCCACTGGCTGCCCCGCGGGCATGGCCAATGTGCATTTGCCCGGTCGGATTGACCGAGACAAATTCCAGTAAGATTTTAGCGCCGTTTCCGGTGTTGGGTCGTTTAAATGTGTCAAAGTCGTTTAAGATGGTCGGGACCACGTCAAAAATTTGCGCTTTGGCTAAGGTGATGTTGATGAACCCCCCACCCGCAACGTCGGCACTGGCAATGACTTCATTGCCAGGTAAGCCGGCCACAAGTGCCTCAGCAATGCTGCGCGGGGCTTGTTTGAGTGGTTTGGCTAAGCTAAACGCCACCGTACAGGCAAGGTCACCGTGACTGCGGTCTTTGGGTTGTTCAAACGTGACGTCTGTTTGCACGTCAAATAGCTCAGAGATGGTCGTTTCAAACAGTCTTTTAAGCGTATCTTGAGGGGTCATGACAGTCTCCTAAAATTTAAGGCGCATTTGTTCGTGCAAGTTTAGTTTATCGGTTTTGGCGTGTAACTTCATCCATTTTGCAGAACGTCCTTTGCCAAGTGGGGCAATCTTTTTTTCGGCTTTTAAGCGTTTAAGGGTCCGGTTCACCGTCGATTCAGACACCGATGGATGTTGCAAACGAACTTCTTCTTTGGTGAAAACATCGGGCAATTTTTTTATCGTATTTTCGATCAAATCCCGTTTGTTAAACTGGTGATCAAACTGATAGTTTTTGACCATGCTATCGACCGTTTTATAGCCTTCTAAGCTCATCGATAAAATGAACCGGTGAAAGGTGACGGGATTACTCAACCCTTCTGAGATGTTTTTTGCTGCTTTACTTTTTGTCTCTTGAAAGGTTTCTTTCAAGCGGGCATAAATGGCAAAAAAGCTGACCAGTTGAAAACATCGGTAGTTGCTATTTAACAACAAAATGTAAAGCATCAGTAAGCCGATCGTCTCATTGCGTGATTTAAATGGGTTAAGTTCACAAAAGTCGAGATAAAAACTTGACGCAAGTAACCCTTTTTCCAGATCCTTATTTTTAAACGCCTTGGCGTACGCACTCACTAAGGCTTCTAAGGCTGAGCGCTTCGACATGGTTTTGGAGGTGAGTAACGTTTTCATGGCGTCAGGGGATTTTTCCATGCGGTCAAAGGCTAAGTCCTCGGCAGACGCCACATCGCCGTAAATGAACTGCATTAACGAGACAATTTCATTGGCAATGAGTTCGAACGATTCGATGTTTTCATGAATCCGTACCAAAGCGTGTTTGAGTTTTGTCAGAATGATTTCATCATGGGATTTCGGTTTCAAATCTTTTAAGATGAGTGCTTTTAAACGCTCTTCTTTGACCGATAAGTCTAAGACCATGGCTAAAAAGTAAACATCTTCGCGGATCGTACTTGCGACAAAGGTCTCTAAATCACTATCAAGCGCCGTGAAAAAGTCATCATTGCGCCCAATGTATTGATAGACATCCAACATCTGGCCAATGACATCATGCGGGATTTGGTACTCACTGATTGATTCAAGCGTCAGTTTCATCATCAACCTCCAGCTGCAGTTGCTCCGGGGTGTCGGTGGATGTTTGCACGTAATCTGAAAGTGGAGACGCGACTAGCGGGTCACCAAGCGTGAGATAAAAATGCCGCGGCACGCCCGCTTTTGGGGGAATGACCGATTTACCGACGTCGGCCACTCCTTTTTTCAAATCAAAGGCCGATACCGTGCGCGTTTCTTTGGTCGTTAAGATGGCGATATCACGATGGTTTTTGTAGACTTCACCACTTAACAGCATGACATCTACGACGAGATACGGGTTGGTTTTCACCGGTTTATAGAGCGGTGACGGCGACAAGGTGCGGCGTTTTTTGGCGATTTCAGATAGATCTAAGCGTTTGATGGTGCCGCGTGAGGTTAAGACGAGTAAGTCATGGTGATCTTTTAGTGGAATCGATGCTTTTAAGGCATCTTTCGCGCCCATATTCAAGGCTTTCACGCCTTGTGCATTAATCCCAGTTAAGGGAATCTCTGCGAGGTCATATTTCATTGCTAAGCCTTTTTCAGTCACGGTAATGACTTCAATCGAAGCGTCACTGACGCGTCTCACATCGACCAGTTGATCACCTTTTTTCAACCCGATCGCTTTAATTGGCCGGTTGTAGCGTTGGGCGAAATAATCACTGACTGCGGTCCGTTTGACGCGATTGTCACGCGTCGTTAAGACGTACGAGTCACTCGTGTCAAAGTGACTTAAGGTTTCGACATATATGATGTCGGGGCGTTCATCAAGGTGTAAGAGTGTATTGATATGGACGCCTGGATCTTTCCATTTCGATTCAGGAATTTTATAGACTGGGTAAAAGAGATAGTCGCCGCTTTTCAAGAAAATGAGTAACGTATCGAGGGTCGATACTTCTTTTACATATCTAAAGCCATCGCCCTCTTTAAAGGTCGCAGCATCCGTCGCTGTGTAACTGCGTAAACTAGACAGTCTTACGTAGCCTTCTTGGGTCACGCCAAGCATCATTTGTTCGTGCTTGATGAGCGCTTGTTCTTCGATGGTGATTTTCTCAATTTCATCTTCAATGAGACTTTGCCGCGGCACGTCAATCTCTTTCAGTAAGGCCCGCATTTCTGTTTCAATCGAACTTTCCAGTTCATCTTCATTGGATACGATCCGGGTGAGTTGTTCAATCGTTGTTTGCAGTGAGGCTTCTTCGGCTTTTAAGGCCCCCACATCGGTATTTGATAACTTATACAGTTGTAACGTTAGGATGGCTTCAGCTTGTTCGTCAGTAAAGGCGAGCGTTTTAATCAATTCCGCTTTTGCCGTGGCTTTGTTTTTGGACGCCCGGATTAAGGCGATGACGTCATCAATGACATCGGTCATCCGGATAATGCCTTCGACAATGTGCAAGCGTTTTTTGGCAATCCGTAAATCGTAATGGGCGCGGTTGGTCACGACTTCTTTTTGGTGCGTAATGTAGGCGTCTAAAACCGCTAAAAGACCCATCTGCATGGGGCGCTGATCGTGAATGGCGACCATGTTGTAGTGGTAACTTTTCACAAGGTCGGTTTTTTTCATTAAGAAGTTGAGGACTTTTTCAGGCTCAAAACTTTTTTTAATGTCGACGACGACACGCAGTCCTTCTTTGCTCGATTCATCGCGGACTTCTTTGATACCGTCAATCTTTTTGGAAAAGCGTAATTCATCAATTTTACGGACGAGTGTGGCTTTATTGACGTCATACGGCAAGGCTTCGACGATGATTTGATGATCTCGAATCTGGGTTTGGGCTTTTAAAATAATCTTCCCGCGGCCCGTTTCAAAGGCTTGTTTAATGCCTTCAATGCCTTGGACGATGCCTCCTGTGGGGAAATCTGGGCCTTTGATGTAGCGCATAATCTGCGCCAGTGAACTTTCCGGATGACGCATCCGGTAAATCGTTCCTTGAATGACTTCTTTAATGTTGTGCGACGGAATTTCTGTGGCATACCCTGCACTAATCCCTGAAGCTCCGTTGACGAGAAGGTTCGGGAATCGGGCGGGCAATACCACCGGCTCTAATTCTTCATCATCAAAGTTTGGGACGAAGCGGACGGTTCGTTTGTCGATGTCTGAAAGTAAGTGCTGACTGGCTTTCGCCATCTTTGCTTCGGTGTACCGCATGGCGGCAGCCGGGTCCCCGTCTATCGATCCTTTATTTCCGTGCATGTCGATAAGTGGCACCAAATATTTAAAGTCTTGGGCCATTCGGACCATCGCATCATACACCGATGAATCCCCGTGTGGATGGTATTTCCCGATCACATCGCCGACAATTCGGGCGCTTTTCTTATACGGTTTGTCCGGCGTTAAATGCAACCGGTGCAAGGCAAAAAGAATCCGTCGTTGAACGGGCTTTAAGCCGTCCCGTACGTCAGGCAGTGCCCGGTCTTGAATGATGTATTTGGAATACTTGCCAAACCGGTCACCAACGATGTCTTCTAAGTTTTGAGTGTCAATGAAGTGATCAATGAGTGCGGAGAGGTCTTTTGCTTTTTTGGCCATTACGATTCCTCCACGTTGAACGTGTCATCGTGAGAAAAGGAAACGTTGGCTTCAATCCAATCACGTCTAGGTTCCACTTGATCGCCCATGAGAATCTTAATGCGCCGTTCAGTATCTGCTAAATCATCCACTTTAACTTGGATGAGTGTGCGTGTTCCTGGATTCATGGTCGTATCAAATAACTGGTCGGCGTTCATTTCACCGAGCCCTTTGAAGCGTTGAATGTTTTTTAATTTCCTTATTTTTTGGAGGGCGTCTAAGGCGTCGTCATCCCATAAGTAT